>DATAEJ010000093.1:0-26404 GCA_036258095.1 Candidatus Angelobacter sp.
CCTCGGGCCTTCGGATTGAAAACTCTGATTTTGGAGGCAATCAGGGAAGCGGCCTTCTGCTTTATGGGACCGCTAGTTTGCCGACAGCATATTCGATCATCGTGGGTAACCAGTTCGGAAACAACACGAATGCAGACATCATTGTTGCCGGTGCAGATGGACGGAAATTCGGTTCGCTGGGCCATCTCATCTCTTCCAACGGCTTTCTCGGGGGCGGCAAACGTCCGAACGGAACGCGCAGCGCCATTGAGATCACAGATAGCGCCTATAACATCATTGCGAACAACTCGTTCTTCTCGATTCCAGGTCACGCGTATGCAGCCTGCGTGAATCTTTCCGGGAGTCGGGAACGGCTCGATCAGATCAATAGCAATTACTGCCATCGCGCTGAAGCATCGAAAGCAGAAGAATTTATAGGCGTAAACGATACGGTTTTTAACGGCAACCAGGGGCGAACACGAAAGGCGCAAAGTGGAATCCGGCTGCCCTTCATGTTCTGGCTCACCTTTACGTTTCCAATTTTTTAGCAGAGGAGCCGGGATATCGGCTCAGGAGGATCTCCGAAATTGAGAATCGGCTTTGATGCCCGCTGGTACAACGATTCGGGCGTTGGAACCTACACCGTAGAACTGTTAAGAGCACTTGCAGCGTTGTCTCGCGACTTCGAATTCATCGTCTATGAGGATCAGCGCAATCCCGTTCCGGGACTATCCGAGACGGATGTACAGCGTGTGAACCTTCGATCGGCCAAGTATTCGATTTCGGAGCAGCGCGAACTGGCAGAACGTTGCCGGCGTGACAAGCTGGACCTGATTCACTGTCCGTTTTATGTAGTGCCATTAACCGCCGGATGTCCGGTCGTCGTTACCATCCATGACCTGATTCCGTTTCTGTTCCCCATCTACTCGCCCGCAAAGCGTTTGGCCGTGAAGCTTGGTTACCGGATGGCTGTATGGAAAGCGCACCACATCATCGCGGATTCTGCAAACACAGCAGTGGACATCCAGCGGCTGCTTAGGGTACCAGCCGAACGGGTTACCAGCGTGTCAATCGCCGCGGGACCTGCCTACGGAGCAAGTGCAGCGCCGGAAGAGCTTGGTTACCTGAGCCGAAAATATCATCTCCAGCAGCCTTATGCGGTGGCAGCGAGCGCAAGGAACTGGCGCACCAAAAATTTGCAAAGCGCGCTGCGTGCGCTTGAACGCGCTCGCGCAAAATCTGGCATCGAGTTCCAGACTCTGGTCTATGGCCCGCCGGACGGCCTGATTGCTGCCGGCGGTGAGGATTCATGGCGCGGCATCGGGTTACGACGCGCAGGATTCGTGGAAACAAGTGACTTGGCTCTGATCTTCCGGCATGCGCGCGTCTTTCTAATGCCATCGCTGTATGAGGGCTTTGGACTACCGATCCTGGAAGCAATGGCTTGTGGCTGTCCGGTTGTGACTTCAACTGGTGGATCGTTGCCAGAAGTCGCCGGATCTGGTGCTCAATGCTTTGATCCATTCGATATAGATGGGATGGGCGAAGCCATTGCCCAACTGTTGCTCAGCGCAGAAGTGCATGAACGGTGGAGGGTATCTGCCTTGAGCCGGGCTAAGGAATTTTCCTGGGAGAGAGCAGCGCGCCAGACACTCTCGGTATATCATCGAACTTACGAGCAAGCATATGCTCGAAGCAGGGCTGCATCTAACTCTTGAAAACACAGGGGTGTATTGGGAATGCGGGCTTTGATAACGGGGATTACCGGTCAGGATGGCTCGTATCTGGCCGAGTTCTTGCTGGAAAAGGGTTACGAAGTTTACGGCATCGTTCGCAGGAGCAGCCTGGAGAAGTATGACCGGATTGAGCACATCCAGGACAAGGTGCGATTTGTGGAAGGCGATCTCACCGATCAAAGCTCGCTCGACCAAGCCTTGCAACAGCTCCAGCCCGATGAGCTTTACAATCTCGCGGCACAAAGTTTCGTGCCGGTTTCATGGAACCAGCCTGTGCTTACGGCGGACGTGACAGGCCTGGGTGTTCTTCGCGTAATGGAGGCAGTTCGACGGCATTCGCCTAAGACCAAATTCCTGCAGGCCTCCAGTTCGGAGATGTTCGGCAAGGTGCGCGAGAAGCCTCAGACCGAGCAGACGCCATTCCATCCCCGGAGTCCATATGGCGTCGCCAAAGTTTTTGGGCACCATATCACGGTCAATTATCGCGAGAGCTACGGTCTCTTTGCGTGCTCATCAATCTGCTTCAATCATGAATCGCCGCGGCGGGGCCATGAGTTTGTGACGCGCAAGGTCACCCAGCATGTCGCAAAGATCAAGCTGGGACTTGCGGAAAAGATCAAGATGGGAAACCTTGATGCGCAACGAGACTGGGGTTTTGCCGGTGATTATATCCGCGCTATGTGGATGATGCTTCAGCAGCCGCAGGCGGACGATTACGTAATCGCGACGGGCGAAACCCACAGCGTGCAAGAATTGCTGGAAGTCGCGTTCTCGCACGTGGGACTCGACTGGAAGAAATACGTGGAGATCGATCCAAAACTTGTGCGTCCGGCCGAGGTCGACTATCTATGCGGTAACGCGGGCAAAGCACGGAACGTGCTTGGATGGAAGCCGGAGGTCACGTTTAAACAGTTGATTGAAATGATGGTGGATGCAGACCTGAACACCTTGAAGCAGTCCACCGCGGGTCGCATCGCCAGCGTGGGAGTCTAGATGCCAGCGTCAGCTGCTGAGGATCTCGGTCAACAAGACCGGCTTTCGCGCCGCGCCAGCACTCGAACAGGACGCCTGTCGAAGCGCGTTCTGGATCTGGTCGGCGCCCTCTTCCTCCTCGTCTGTTTGGCTCCGTTCATTCTGTTGCTCTCTATTCTGGTGAAGATTCAGGATGGAGGGCCGATATTCCATCGCCGCCGCGTCGTTGGACCATGCGGCGAATTTGATGCTTTCAAGTTGCGCAGCATGCGCGTGGATGCAGATCAGATTCTGGCGGCCAACCCCGAACTGCGCAAGGAATTTGAAGTCAATTACAAGCTCAAAAACGACCCTCGTGTCACACCCATCGGCGCATTTATTCGCAAGGGTAGTCTGGACGAACTGCCGCAGCTGTGGAACGTGCTCAGAGGACAGATGAGCCTGGTTGGACCACGAATGATAACCCCGGCAGAGCTGCAAAAGTTCGGGGCAGCGCGCTGGATTTTCAATATCGTGAAGCCGGGGCTAACTGGACTCTGGCAAGTCGAAGGCCGGCAGGAAGTTTCCTACAGTGAGAGAGTCGCGATGGACCTCTTTTATGTAGAGAACTGGTCTCTTGGGCTCGACCTGAAAATTCTATTGAAAACCCCTCTGCGGGTAATCCGCGGAGTTGGAGCTTATTGATGTTGAATGTTCTGGTTACGGGCGGTGCCGGCTATGTCGGGTCAGTGTGTTGCGGAGAATTGCTGCGACTCGGGCACTCAGTAACCGTTGTAGATGACCTTTCCACCGGCTTTAGGGATGCCGTTCCGACCGGGGCGGATTTCCACAAATTAGATATTGGAGACCGGATTGCACTTGGAAAGGCCGTGCAGCAGAAGAGTTTTGATGTCGTCTTTCATTTCGCAGCAAAAGCGCTGATTCCTGAATCAGTGATCAACCCAGGTGTGTTCTTTGAACACAACGTTGGGTCTGGAATAACCATGTTGGAGGTGCTGCGAGCAGCAGGAGTACGTAATTTCATCTTTTCTTCTTCCGCTGCTGTTTACGGGACACCGTGCGAGATTCCCATCGATGAGGCTGCACAGAAGAACCCGGTCAACTCATACGGTCTGACGAAGTTGATGCTGGAACAGATGCTCGAATGGTACGCGAAGGCCTACGGCTGGAGCGTAGTGGCATTTCGCTACTTCAACGCGTCCGGCGCGACCCCCGAGGCGGGGGAGCGCCACGAACCTGAAACTCACATTATCCCCCTCCTGTTGGAAGTTGCCGGGGGTGAACGTGATGCTTTCACGATTTATGGTGATGACTATCCAACTCCTGACGGCACCTGCCTGCGGGATTACGTCCATGTTCTCGACATCGCGCAAGCTCACATCTGTGCCTTGCAGAAAATGAACGAGCCCGGAATGCGCGCCTATAACATTGGCCTGGGACAAAGCTACTCCGTTCGACAACTCTGCGAGGCGGTCGCAGAAGTGACTGGACGTTCGATTCCGGTGCGCGTGAGCGCCCGCCGGGCCGGAGACCCCCCGGTCCTGTGTGCGAGCCCTCGCCACATTCAACAGGAACTCCACTGGAAGCCGGAACACTCGTCATTAAGAGAGATTCTGAACTCCGCCTGGCAGTGGAAGCGAAAGCAACTCGGGGTTTGTGCCACGGCATCACCACGATAGGTCATTGCACTCTTGGATTTCCGGAAATAAGGTCATCCGCTGATCAAACGTGTTAAGTTCAGCAGATAGCCATCGGATCAGAAACAAAGCTTCCGGAGTTTAAATCTAAAAAGTGTTGAGGACCAGACAGGGCTCGTATGAATCCAAGGTTGATACGACACATAATCCTTGCCGGAGATTTGCTTTGGATTGTGCTCGCATCGGTGGCAGCGTTCATTCTGCGCACCGGCTCGCCATTGAGTTGGCCTGAACTCAGCATTGCGTTCCGCGCTTCGATGTTCCTGATGACCAGCGCGGGCATCTGCTGGGTACTCGTGTTTCACAAAATGAAGCTGGACGGCTTTTATGGCGGATATGATGTTGCCGCCGTTTTGTCTCAGCTGTTTACAGGTTTGTTTACATTAGTGGTTCTGATCGCCTGCTCGGGATTCCTTCTGCGCGAGGCAACATCCCGGCTCATTCTCCTCAATTTCTGCGTTATTTTCTTTGTGATGGCTTTTGGCGGGCGGATGTTTGCCCGTGCGATCACGCGCCAGTTTTCAGGTGCGGGGAAGCGCCACCGCGTTGTTGTGATGGGCAAAGGCCGCATCGCCCAGGAGATTGCACAACGCATCCAGAAACATCCGGAAATGCGCTGGGAAGTTGTTGGCTTCCTTTTTCCGACCGGCGATGACTTCGTTGAGCCCATCCTCCACGCCGCTCCCAGTTCTCAGTTGAACAGTCTTCAAATTGAATCGCTGTTGGACCGCCAGCAGGTAGACGAGTTGATCCTGACCTCTCCAGTGCAGGAGCAGGGACAGATGCTCAACCTGGTCGCGAACTGCAAGCAGCGAGGCATCAAAGTCAGCGTTGTCCCCAGCATGTACCAGCTTTATGTGACACGGCCGTCGCTCATCGATTTAGACGGTCTGCCCCTGGTTCGCCTAGGCGAGGCGCAGCCGCAACTGCTGCAATCTGCCATCAAGCGCGCCATAGATATAAGTATCGGTGCACTCCTGCTGCTCGTGAGCGCTCCTGCCCTGATTTTCGGCGTCCTGATGCTCTGGATGCAAAAAGGCAAAGCGATTGTGGCTGAACCACGTTGCGGCTGCCAGGCGAAGCCGTTCCGTATGTATCGGTTCAACGTAAAGCGCGGCAGCGGGAGCGATGTGTCTGCCACGGAAAAGATGTTGCGTTTACTTAGCTTCACCGAACTGCCGCAGCTTTTTAACGTGCTAAAAGGGGATATGAGCCTGGTTGGTCCGCGGCCTGAACCGCTGGAGCGCGTGAAGCGGTATTCTGATTGGCAGCGCCAGCGCCTTTGCTGCAAGCCCGGGTTGACTGGACTTGCCCAGGTGCACGGCCTGCGTGAAGAGAGCTCTTCGGAAGACAAGTCCTATTACGATCTGCGGTACCTTCAGGATCGATCTTTGCTAGGCGATCTCTCGTTAATATTGCAGACCGCCTGGACCATTTCGTGTCGTTTCATGGCTGAAGCACCTGCTCGCTTCGAGCTGAGCACGCCACATACTACCGAACCAACTCCGGAGTTCGTCGAGCTAGCCCATGCTGATCGTTCGTAGCCCCGTAAGAATCAGTTTCGGAGGGGGAGGCACGGACCTCCCTGCGTATTTTGAACAGTATGGCGGAGCTGTGCTGAGCACCGCCATTAACAAGTATTTCTACACCATCGTTGGCAAGCGCTCTGACGGCCATATACAGATCATTTCATCTGACCTGAGGGTGTTTGAGACGTGGAAAGACATCAGCCGCATGAGCGTGAAAGAGAGCGGCAGCGCACTGGAAATCCCGCTGGCGGTGCTCAAAGAGCTGAACTGTGAAGTTTCGCTCGACCTGTTCCTCGCGTCTGAGATTCCTCCAGGCACTGGCCTGGGCTCTTCAGCCAGCGTGTGCGTGAACGTGCTTCAGGCGATCTCTTCCTATCTCCACCTTCCTCTTTCAAAGTACGATCTGGCCGAGAAAGCGTTTTATATTGCCACGGAGAGCCTGGGAAAGCCGGTAGGCAAGCAGGACGAATTCGCGGCGGCATTCGGGGGACTTAACTTCATCACCTTTAATCGCGATGGTTCAACGGAAGTGGAGCCGGTACCGCTGGCGCCCGAATTGTCCGCTGCATTGCAACAAAAGCTGATGCTGTTCTTCACCGGCGCAGCCCATCATTCGTGGTCCATTCTCAAGGAGCAGGAAGCGTCGACAAAGCGGCGCAGCGGAATGGCGGTTGAATCGCTGCACAGGATTCGCGATCTGGCCGAGCGCATGCGGCACACGCTTGAAGATGGAGACCTGCACAAGTTCGGGCTTCTGTTGCATGAAGGCTGGGAGAGCAAAAAGAAGATTTCGGCAAAGATCTCCAACACGGCGATTGACAAGATGTATGCCATCGCGCGCCAAAACGGCGCAGTGGGAGGCAAGATCACGGGAGCCGGCGGCGGGGGATTCATGCTGCTGTACTGCGATGAAGAGAAGCAGGCTACCGTCCGCGAGGCGTTTGCAGCGGAAGGGATCCGCGAGATGCGGTTCGCGTTCGATTACAGCGGATCACGCGTACTCGTAAACGATCCATTCATTGATCAGGACGCGAATTGCGCTTCGCAGTGGACTTTTGTGGCAGCGCCTCAGCATGCGACTTTCCAAAGGAAATCATTCGGGTAATCTATAGCGGCATGAAGGCATTCATTCTCGCTGCGGGTAACGGCACGCGCCTTCGCCCGCTTACCGATACATGTCCCAAATGTCTGTTGCCTATCCAGGGCAAGCCGCTGCTTGAAATCTGGCTGGACAACTGCCACCACGCGGGAATCACGCACGCGCTGGTCAATGTGCACTCACTGCCGGAAAAAATTCGTGAGTTTGCGTCAGCCCGTCGGGGCGGCATTAGCCTGACCATCGCGGAAGAGCCGAAATTGCTCGGCAGCGCGGGAACGCTGGCTGCAAACCGGGAATTCGTGGCCGATGATAAGGCCTTCTTTATTTTGTATGGTGATGTGCTGACTAACGTGGACCTCGGGGCCATGTTCCGATTTCACGAAAAAAAGGATCCGGTAGCCACTTTAGCGATCCACCAGGTCGAGGAACCAAGAGACTGCGGGATTGTAGGCACTGATGGCGATGATATGGTCCGGAGCTTCGTGGAGAAACCAGAGTTCCCAGAGAGTAACTGGGCGTTTTCCGGAATTATGGTCGCCACGCCTGCCATTTTTGAGAAAATCCCTCCCCACCGCCCGGCCGATATTGGATTTCACCTGCTGCCAACCTTAACGGGTTGCACGGCGGCATACAGAATTTCTGAGTACCTGCTCGATATTGGTACACTGAATAATTACACCCGCGCGCAGACTTCCTGGCCTGGTCTGGGTTAATACAGAGCAGCTGGAAGAAAATATCTGAGTACAAGGGAGCTCAATGCTCAAGGGCGTGATTTTCGACCTGGATGGCGTTATCGTTGACAGCCATCCGGCACACAAGCTTGCCTGGAAGACCTTTTTCGCTTCGATCGGAAAAACTGTATCGGATGAAGACCTTTCTTTTGTGCTGGAAGGCCGCAAGAGAGAGGACATCCTGCGACACTTCCTGGGAGACCTTACCGAGGAGCAGGTAAAGCACTACGGCGCAAAAAAAGAAGCCCTATTCCGTGGATCAGTCGAGGAACTCAAGATGATTGAGGGGCTGCCGCAATTCCTGGACCGGCTGGAGGAAGCGGATCTACCTTTTGCACTCGCCAGTTCGGCGAGCCGCCATCGGGCCGAGTATATGCTGGATGCTCTTTCCCTCAAGCCGCGCTTTCGCGTGATCGTCACCGGCGATGATGTAGTCAAGGGAAAGCCAGACCCGGCAATCTTCAGGCTCGCTGCACTTGGATTAGGGCTGGAGCCGGAGCACGTACTGGTTTGCGAAGATGCGGTAGCTGGAATCGAAGCAGCGAAGACTGCGGGCATGAGATGCCTGGCCATCGCTTCGAATGGACGAGGGCCCTTGCTTGAGCGGGCCGGCGCAGACTGCGTTATTCCGGACTTTACGATCGTCAGTCTCGAGGATCTTCAGTCGATGTTTGGGCAAACGACGGTCCTCTGACCAAAGACTTCAAACAAATGCGGACCCGAAGCTATGGGTCCGCATAAGTTTTTGAGGAAAGCGGTTTGGGCAACGTTCAGCAGTTTGCCGCTCTCCTCACTTCGCGGGACGCGAACTCGTTGACTAATTTGGGACCAAACCGTGCCGCAGGCTGGATCACCTGGGCCGCAAACCGCTCCATTTCTTCGAGTTGGGGGCTGAACTGTAGCAACAGCAGGTCTACGCCAGCATCTTCGAATTCGGCAATGCGTTCGGCTAGCTGTTCCGGCGTGCCGACCAGCCCGGAGCGCAAACCGCGATTTGAGACGGAATAGTCTTCCAGAGAGACGCGCTGTTCCAGTTGCGTGTTGGCCAGCCATTGCTGGTAGTTCTCATACCCGGCGGCATTCTGCTTCACGTCAGTGATGCGGCGCAGTTCACGCTGCGCTTCTTCCTCCGAATCGCGAACGATGGCGTAGGCAGCCACGCCGAACTGCATGGGCGCCACACCCCATTTTTCGCGGCGTGCAGAGAGATCACGAATCTTCTCTCGCAGCTTTGCTGGAGGATCGCCATGCATAACATACGCGTCACACTTTTGCGAGATCAGGTTCTTTGCAGCTTCTGACTCACCCCCCGCGTATATCACGGGCCGTGGAAATGAGACCGGCTTTGGCTGGAGCACCAGATCGTCGACGCGGTAATACTTACCGTGGTAAGTGACGTGGTCCTCTTTCCACGCTTGATCCACCACATCGAGCCACTCTGAGGTGCGCGCATAACGATCGTCGTGTTGCTCGAATTGAACGCCGAACTTCCTTGCCTCTTCAGCCCACCATGAGGAGACTACGTTCAGCGAGACACGCCCGTTGCTGATGTGGTCAATGTTTGCGGCCTGCTTGGCCAGAAGCGCCGGGTTGTGGAAGGTGGGACGCACAGCCACCATCAGCTCAAGGCGATGCGTCACTGCGGCAAGAGCAGCGGCGGTGGACCATGCGTCAAGCGAGGGCGCTTCCACCCCTTTGATATCGTTCAGGTTCAACTCAGCGATAAGCGTAAGGTCGTAGCCAATCTCCTCGCTGCGGCGTGCCAGCCGGCTCACATAAGGCCACGTGGCCTGCATGCCTTCGTTGTCCACGTTGCGCAGCCAGCCGCCGAACACAGGAAGCCAATATCCGTATCGCATTACGCAGCCTCCTGTTCCAGATAGTCCACCAAGCGGACGAAAGGATCGAAACCGATCACACGCGGACCATCGGCTACAAAATTTGACAGGGCGTTGATGTCATAGAAATAGATCTGGCCATCGCGATCGTCAGTAATGTACTCAACGCCGCCTACCTCAATATCTGCCGCGGTCATGATTTTTTCGACAGAAGCAATGATTTCCGCTGGCGGCGTGTACCCCTCAACTCGCAGCCCGGTCTTTGGGGCGTCCAGCGGGCAAGCAGCCCGTTGAAGATCCTGCCCTGTGGTGGTCTTGCATATGTCCGCGGGGCAAAGATCAAAGGTCTCGCCGGTCAGGTGGACCTTGATGCCATAGAGGAACTTGTGTCCGACGACTTCGACGCGAACAATGTGCCCGTCTCGCGCCGGGATAAACTCTTGCACCAAGGCAGTGTTATCGAGACCCAAATCCAGTTCATTATTGGCCGCAGCCTGCGCGAGTTGCTGGGGAGTGTCGAAACGCTTCACGCCGGCGCCGCTGCCACCAATGTTCGGTTTGACTACGATCGGGAAGCGGAGGCCCTCAGCGGCGGATTCGGCGTCTTCCGGGGAGTTGATGACTCTTGCCTTCGGGTACGGCAAGCCGAGTTCAGCAAGCAGTGACAGCTGGAGTGCTTTCGAAGTCTCGTACCGGAAGGCCTTCTGTCCGTTGACCACGCGCTTTCCGCGTTGCTCCAGATGCGCCAGGTAGTACTGGGTGTAAAAGATCCCCTGACCGTGTCCGCGACGGTAGGCCGACGGGCTCATTCGGTTGAAAAGCAGCGAGATCCCGGCGTCACCGTTCAGGTGTGCAGGATCGAAGTGGTGCTGGGCCGCGTTGATTCGCAGGAATGGCGTGCCGCGGCGCTCGAGCTCCGCAAACAAAGGTTTGAACCAGTGCGGGTGCTCGTAGTAGATGGCGATGGGCTGCTTCTTCTGTGACATTGGCTCCTCGTTCTGAGGGCCACCTGAACTGAGCAGTCTAAAAAATAAAGGCCGCTCAATCTGAGCGGCCTCACTTTCTAATCTCCTGACAAAGCTAAGAAAGATTGCGTGTTACAGGCCGCTCCTGGGGACACATACACATACAACAACACATAGCCATGTTGCTGGTGAGTGCCGAGTTGCAGCCTTGGTGGTGCATTAAGGCTTTTATCCTACAAGGGGGTGGACAGGCAGTCAACTAAATAAGCGGGTTGAAGCGCAAATTCTTTGTACCTGACCGTTCTGAATGCGGAAAGCACAGGAGGCTTGCTGCGTGACCTTGCATGCCCGTACCTTGTTGATTCCGGCGTTCCTGCTGGCCATATCCGCCGCGTTGTTTGCTCAACACAGTCCGTCCGAACAAAGCGATCCGCTGCAGCGCAGCCGTCCCAAGCCTAACAAAGCTGGCCAAAAGGAAAATTCGTATAAGAAATGGCTGGACGAGGTGAGCCCAATCATCACGCCTGAAGAGATGGGCGCATTTCGGCGGCTTGCGAACGATTCTGAGCGGCAAAGCTTCATTGAACATTTCTGGTTTCAACGTGATCCCACTCCGGATACAGCAGAAAACGAATACAAGGAGGAGTTCTACCGGCGCAGGACTTACGCGGATGAACGTTTCTCGGCGGGCAAGCCAGGCTCCAAAACCGATCGAGGCATGGTCTACATCATTCATGGAGCACCCGATTCCATTGATGCCCACCCAGCCGGCGGGCCTTATCTGCGCACCGCAGAGGAAGGCGGCGGCCAGACAGAAACATTTCCGTTCGAGATATGGCGGTATCGGAACCTGGATGGAATCCGTCAGGAAGTTGAAATTGAATTTGTGGATAGTTGCGGTTGCGGTGACTACCACATGACGCTGGATCGGGGAGAAAAGGACGTCTTCCTTCATGTGCCCGGCGCTGGGCCCACCGACCTTGAGGCGATGCAGCGAGCCACTAAGGACCAACGATTCAGAGGAGGACCGGAGAGCCTAGGACCCTCACTCTTCGGTTCCAATCGCGAAGGGAAAGAGTTCGACAGAATCCAGCAGATGGCGCTGGTAACAGCACCGCCTCCGCTCAAGAGCGGGGGCCGGGAAAGCGTCACTTCGAGAATGCGATTGAATCTGCTCCCATTCGACGCGGAGGTGGATTTCGTGAAGAGCGGACCAGATTCGGTGTTAGTTCCAATAACACTGAGTGTTCCCAACGACGCTCTTACATTTGTGGGGACCGAAGCCATGCGACATGCAAACCTAAGCCTCTCAGGACAGGTCACCACGATCACGGGGAAACGCGTGCAAAGTTTCGAAGACGGGCTGCGACTGGACGTTCCAGCTGAGCTTCTTTCCACTTCGAACACGAGGCGCGCGTTGTACAGCAAAATAGTGCCGCTGCAATCAGGGCGTTATCGGCTAGATATAGAAGTGAAAGATGCGAACGGAACCAAGACAGGCTGGATAAGCAGAGTGATTGAAGTGCCCGATTTCGGTGGTGACACAATCGCGAGCTCAAGCCTGATTGTGGCAGACCTGGTGGAACCAGTACCTGCCAACGACATCGGAACCGGTAACTTTGTGATCGGTATGCGTCGGGTCAGACCTCGTGTCGCCCCAACCGGCGATCCCGCGGTATTCAGATCGACGGAAAGCGTGACGCTTTGGATGGAGGGTTACAACCTGAGTAGCGGCAATAACCAGATCGAAACCGCCCCAACGGCCGAATACCGCGTCAGGAGATTGGATGCAGCTACTCCGGCCCTGGTAATCACTCAACCACTTACCGTCAGAGACCATCAGGCCGTTATCGAAAGGCGGTTTGCTCCGGGTGAACTGGCCAAAGGAGATTACGAGGTCACGGTTACGGTGCACGACTCAGGTTCGTTTCAAAGTGTGGCCCGGAACGCAAAGTTTTCTATTCGATAAGCGCAGGAAAAGGGGCGGTTTACGCCCCCTTATCAGGTTACCTTCAGCCTGTCCCAAGGTCATTTGACCCTCCATCGCGGTACTCGCATAATCGCGCAAAACCCCGAGCCCTGGACGAGTGCCAGTCCATGAGTCCTCTGCTTTGGGAGGAGTACTGTGAAACATCAGACATTTCGCCTCGCGGCGATTCTACTGTTTGCTTTTGCGGCATCTGTCCCGGGCCGCGCGATCACAAATAACAATTCGGGTGCTGCAAATACCGACGCACCACCGGTTCCTCCGAGTCCAGTTGATATCTTCAAACCGAGTTTTGGGGTAGTGACAAAGGCTTCATTGCTTGGCGTAGGCGGTGATGTGGGAGTCACGCTGACGCCGTTTTTCAACGTTCGCGGCGGATTCAGCGGCATGAACTTCACTCACGGCTTCAGCAGCAGCGGCATTCACTATGACGGTACTCTGCATCTCCGCTCAGCAGAAGCGCTTGTGGATATCACTCCTCTGGGCGATTGGTTTCATGTGAGCCCTGGAGTGCTGGTCTACAACGGAAATAAGATTACAGCGAATGCCAGCGTGCCAGGCGGGCAACGGTTTGATCTAGGCAGCGCGAGTTTCATCAGCAGCGCTTCAAATCCGATCACCGGTACCGGCCTGATGACCGTAAACAAAGCGGCCCCGATGATAATGTTTGGTTTCGGCAACCCGATTCCGCACCATCACCGCTTCACCTTCTTCCATGAGTTTGGCATCGTATTTCAGGGAACGCCTAAAACTACCCTGAACCTTGCCGGTACCGCGTGTGATGCAACAACAGGGCTGGCATGCGCGAATGCCGCCACAGATCCCACCATTCAGGCGCAGATCAAAGCGGAGCAAGACAAGATCAACAAAGACACTTCGTTCGTGAAGTTCTACCCGGTTGGGAGCATTGGTTTCGGATTTCGCTTCTAGCTCACACAGTTTGCTGTTGCCCTTGCAACAACAATCAAAGCACGTAAGAAAGCCCGGAGAACCTGCCGGGCTTTTCTATTTCGGGACTTCGTTTGCGAATTTCAGCTGTCCGTTTTCGAACGACCATTTGCATCGCCGAACACCCGGTTCTTCGGCCATTAGATCTTGCGTTCGCGGAAGTGACTGATTCTTAAGACTCGCTTCGTTAAAGCCAAATTGGACGATTAGCTGCATCGTCGGTTTGTGACTTCCTTAATCGCTTCTTAAGGAGAACGGGATGACCCTCTGGCACGATGTCCGATTTGCATTGCGTGCCCTGTTCAAGGCTCGTGGATTAAGCATTGCTGCAATCCTGACCCTGGCTCTTGGAATAGGAGCCAACACGGCAATTTTTAGTGTTGTTGATGCCGTTCTGCTGCGTAGCTTGCCTTTCCGCCGCCCAGCCGAGTTGGTGCGGGTAAAAGCTGAACTGCGCGGCCTGGGATCGCAGAATGTGGGCTTCTCCGTACCCGAACTCGAAGACCTGCGCGACCGCGCCGGCATTTTCGAATCGGTAGCGGCAGTCTGGCCGGCGCCGGCGAATCTCACCGGGGGCGAGCGTCCAGAGCGGGTCGACATCCTTGGCGTCAGTCCCAATTACTTCGAGATACTCGGCGCAGTACCTCAGATTGGCCGTCTCTTTGATTCGCGCGATCGGGCGCCAGGTTTTGCCGAAGCGGCTGTAATTAGCGATGCGCTGTGGCATCGTGATTTCGGTGGCGATCCCCACGTACTCGGGAAACAGGTCAGGGTAGACAACGATCTCTACACCATCGTGGGCGTACTGCCTCCACGTTTTGTTGATCCTGGGCCGGGAAGCGACAGCCGGGTCGATTTCTGGGGGACCGCAGGGTTCAGAGCAGATCCGTTTCCGCCACCCGCCCGCAAAATCAGACTACTCCCGGAAATCATTGGCCGGCTGAAGCCCGGTCTGTCGTTAAGCCAGGCAAACGGCCAATTGCAAAGGTTGGCTGACGCGCTTCGTCGCGAAAATGAGGGTGGCGCATATTCAGCGGCAGCGGGCTGGAGCATCTCACTTGTTCCGATCAAGCAGGTTGTGGTGGGCTCTTCGCACACGCTCTTGTCGTCTTTGTTAATTGCTGTTGGGCTGATTCTGTTGATCGCCTGCGTCAATGTAGCCAGTCTCCTGCTGGCGCGAGCGTCGGCTCGCGAGAAAGAAATGGCGGTACGGTTGGCGCTGGGCGCAAGCCGCGCCAGGATTGTGCGACAGCTATTAACTGAATCTGTCGTTATCAGCCTGGTGGCCGGTGCGCTGGGCCTGTTTACAGCCATGGTCGCGGAACGAACCCTGGTCTCCTGGCTGCCTGCGCAACTGCCCCGCGTGAATCAGATCAACATCAATTCGACGGTGCTGCTCTTCTCATTGGGGCTTGCCGTTGCCACGGCAATGATCTTTGGAGTCGTGCCGGCGCTGCAGGCATCGCGCACAAAAATGGAAGGCCTTAAACAGGACGGCAGGTCCGGAGAGAACACATTAACTACCGCCAAGTCACGCAAGCTTCTGGTCGCGGTGGAAGTTGCTCTTTCGCTCACCCTGGTGGTGGCTGCGGGACTCTTATTACGGACTTTTGTGGACTTGATGCGAGTGAATCCCGGGTTCACTGCAGAGAAAGTGATGGCAGCCAATGTATGGCTGCCGGTGCCGAATGATCCTAAAACGGACATCTACGCTACTCCGCAGCAACGAGGGGCATTTGTGCGCGAAGTTTTACGCAAAGTGCAAGAAATTCCGGGAGTGCATCGCGCCGCTCTCTCCAGCGCCTTGCCATTACGTACCACGCAGGGGGCAATCGGTTTTCGCGTAGAAGGACAGCCAGAACAAGGTGACGCCCCGACAGCCGTCACTGTTGTGGTTTCACCGGAGTTCTTTGACACCATGGGCGCTACGTTTGTTCGCGGGCGCATGGTCCAGGAGCAGGACAACGACAAGGCTCCGCGTGTCGTGCTCGTGGATGAAGCAGCGGCAAGGGCGTTCTGGCGTGGTGCAGACCCAGTCGGACGGCGAATTAAGCTGGCGCAGGACATTGTCGTTAACGGAAAGCTGCAAAGCCCACCGTGGATGACGGTGATTGGAGTGGTGAGCAATATTAAGTTCAACAAACTCGACGAAGCGAATGTGCCGCACGTTTACGGCAACATGTATCAGGTCTCCGGAAAATTGTTTAACGTGATCGTAAAGGCTACCGGCGATCCTGCCGCTTTGGGCCACAGCATTCAGGCCGCTGTGCAATCGATTGACGCGAACCTGCCGGTTTCTGAATTGACCCCCATGTCAGAAGTAATCTCTGACTCTCTTGCGGACCGGCGGTTTGCTGTGAGACTGGTCGGCGGTTTTGCCCTTTTGGCACTCATGCTGGCGGCCATTGGCGTTTACGGTGTGTCATCTTACATTGTGGCTCAGCGGACCCGCGAACTCGGCATTCGTGCAGCTCTCGGCGCCAGCTCGTCAGATTTACTGAGACTCACACTGCGCGATGGGATGCATCCCGTCCTTTACGGCGTTGTGGGTGGAGCAATTGGGGCGTTGCTGGTGGGGCGGCTAATTTCGTCTTTGTTGTTTGGATCTCAACTGGGCGATGTGCCTGTATTCGTCCTGTCCGCTGCAACATTGCTGCTAATTGGCCTGGCTGCGAACTACATTCCAGCACGGAGAGCTGCCAAAGTGGACCCGAACCTTGTCTTGCGTTGCGAATGATTGATTGGCGGAGGATCCACTGAGCTTCAGCGATTCCAGGTCCAATTCGCATACGTGCGCCGGAGCTCGGCTTTGAGAAGCTTCCCCGTTGATGTGTGTGGCAACTCTTTTACGAAAACAAAGTCGTCAGGCAGTTGCCATTTAGCGAATTTGGATGACAGGAACTGCCGCAACTCATCTGGCGACACCTGCTGACCTTCTTTCAGTACCAGTACGGCCAACGGACGCTCCTGCCATTTTTCGTGAGCCACGGCGATTACGCCGGCTTCGCGAACTGCGGGATGGCTCATTAGCGCGTTCTCCAGGTCAACAGAGCTGATCCATTCGCCTCCGGACTTGACGAGGTCCTTGCTGCGATCGACCAGCCGGACGCAACCATCGGGATCGATGGTGGCGACGTCGCCGGTGCGGAACCAACCGTCTCTTGTCCAGCGATTCGATGTTTCGGGAGCTCTGTAATAACTGGCTGCCACCCACGGACCGCGAACTTCCAGTTCGCCCATGCTGTGCCCGTCCCATGGCGCAGGGCCGCTCTCGCCTGCAATGCGCGTTTCAATGAATGGCAAGGGCCAGCCTTGCTTGGCGCGTTCCGCATACTGCTGATCTTCAGGCCACTTGAGCATGTTAGGGCGGAGATGGGTAACGGTGGCTTGAGGGGAGGTCTCTGTCATGCCCCAGGAGTGAATCAGGTGCAAGCCGTGACGATCCAGATTGCGCATGAGACTCTCCGGCGGAGCAGTACCGCCGCACAGGATACGTATGTCTCTCGGCGGACGCCAGTCCGCTCCGCGCTTTTCCATTTCGGCGAGAATCGCGAGCCAGACCGTGGGCACGGCGCAGCTCAAGGTGACGTTTTCGTTCACGATCAGGTCCAGCAGGCTGGCCGGATCAAGAAACGGTCCAGGCAGGACCAGCTTTGCTCCCACCATGGCGCAAGTGAACGAGAGTCCCCAGCCGTTTACATGAAACATGGAGGAAGCGAGAAGTGTGCAGTCGTGCTGGGAGATTGCGCAACAATCCGCCATCGCCTGCGTCATGGTATGCAGCACCAGCGCTCGATGCGAATAGAGAACGCCTTTCGGGTTTCCCGTGGTGCCGGAGGTGAAGCACATGGTGGCACCGTCCTGCTCGTCGATCAGCGGGAGACGGAAATCTCCTTTGGCTGTGCTCAGCCACTCTTCGTAATTCTGGTAGCCGACGGGCACCGGGCCGCAATGGGGCACCACCCAAATGCGCTCGAAGGGAACTTTATCCTTGAATTTCTCGAGAACGGGCAGGAGCACGTCGTCGCAAATCAAAAAGCGATCCTGCGCATGATTGGCGATGTAGGCGATTTCGTCGGGATGCAGGCGGAGATTGAGCGCGTGAAGAACCCCTCCTGCGATCGGCACACCGAAGTGCGCTTCCAAATGCACGTGGTTGTTCCACATTAACGTGGCCACCCGCTCACCTTTTTTGAGGCCGGCCGCAATGAGGCACTCGGCCAAAGCGCGCGACCGTCGGTGCACCTCGCCCCAGGTGGTACGGTGAAGGGAAGTGGGCGCGACACGGGAAACGACTTCGACGTCAGGGAAGTAAATTCCCGCCCGCTCCAGAATCGCTGGGAGCGTGAGCGGTGAATTCATCATTGTGTGTGAAGGTAAGGCAGTGTGCAAAGCGAAAGCTCCGAGATGGCCCCGAATTTTAGCATCATGCTGCTCGTGCGCGTTCGGTGACCGGCAATCATGCCACGGCTGCTAACGGGCGCTCTGCGAACGAGTCTACTAATAAATTAGGAGCGTCATACTGTGGGCAATCTGCTTCAGGACGTCAAATATGCGCTGCGCGGGCTGCGCAAGTCACCGGGTTTTGCGGCGGTGGCGATCATCACGCTGGCCCTTGGCATTGGCGCGAATACCGCCATCTTTACGGTGGTCAATGCAGTCTTCTTTCATCCACTGCCGGTGAAGGATCCTGAGTCGCTGGTGCAGATATACACAGTTGATCAGCGGCAGCTTGCGGCCGGCATCAGCTATTTTCCGCTCGGGTATCCGAACGCCCAGGACATCCAGCGTCGCGCGCAATCGTTCTCCGGGGTCACGCTCAATATGCCTTCCGGCGTGAGCATGACGATCAACGGAGTTCCGGACCAATATTTTGCTGATCTGGTATCCGCAAATTTCTTTGATGTAGTGGGCGTACCGGCTGCTTTAGGAAGAACTTTCCTTCCCCAGGAAGACGCGCAGGGCTCTGGGCCGGTAATCGTGCTGAGCCATGGGCTCTGGGAGCGCAAGTTCGCTGCCGACCGGAACATCATCGGACGCAGCGTGCTGCTGAATGGCCAGGGATTCACCATCATTGGCGTGGCGCCGCGTGGTTTTCGAGGCCTGAATGCGCTGGGCGGTCCGGACATGTGGATACCGCTTTCGATGCACGAGCAGATTCTCACCGGTCTGACAAAGTCATTTTTCAATGAGCGGCGCTTTCTCGGCACGAATGTGGCCGCGAGGCTGAAGCCAGGAGCGAGCACGGAGCAGGCCAAAGCGGAGTTGAGCACCATCGCGAACGACCTGCAACGCGACTTCCCGCTGGCCAACAAAGGCCGCAGCTTTACCATGCTGCCGGTGCTCGCTTCCATCGTGAATCCGAACCAGCGCGGCGCCTTTCAGAGCGCCGGCGCGCTCATGATGGTGGTGGTCGGCATTGTCTTGCTGGTGGCTTGCTTCAACATTGCCAACCTGCTCCTTGCTCGAGCATCCGGCCGTAAGCGAGAGATGTCGATTCGCGTGGCTGTTGGAGCTTCGCGACGTCGCATTATTGCTCAATTGCTTACTGAATCCATGGTTCTTGCGACAGCGGGAGGAGCGTTGGGCATGGCGCTGGCGGTTATCGGCCGCAATTTGATGTGGCGTTTCCGGCCACCGCAGCTCCCCGATGGCGCCATCGACCTCAGCCTCGATGTTCATGTGCTGGCATTTACTTTTCTGCTGGCGGTTGGGACAGGAATTATCTTTGGACTAGTTCCGGCACTGCAATCGGCGCGTCCGGACCTTGTTACCGAGTTAAAGGAGCGTTCCGGCGGTGAGCTCTACACGGGACGCCGCTTCCGGCTGCGCGATGTGCTGGTGGCCATTCAGGTGGCGATCTGCCTGGTCGCGCTCATCGGCGCGGGGCTGTTCCTGATGAGCTTGCGCAATGCGCAGCAGACGGATGCGGGCTTCGATATGCGCAATCTGGCAATGCTCAGCTTTGATCTTGGCAGCATGAACTACGATGCAGCGCGCACCAGGGAATTCCAGCGCCGCGCGCTGGAGATTGTGCAGAACACTCCGGGAGTGAAGGCTGCCACGATGGCCACCGTGGTGCCCCTGTTTAATGGCGGCTTCGGACGAACTACTTTTCGCGAGGGCGAGGATGCCACGAACGGCCAGAATGGCCAGCTTACGCAGATTGGTGCGGTAGCCCAGGATTATCTCCCGACAATGGGCATTTCCATTCTTCGCGGGCAGAACTTTGACAGCTCGGTACGCGAAGATAGCATCAAGGTTGCAATTGTGAACGAAGCATGCGCGCGCCGCTTTTGGCCTAATCAAGACCCCATTGGGAAGAAATTCAGGTTTTTCCGCGAGACGGACTGGGTGCAGGTGATCGGCGTGGCGCGGAACTCCAAGTACAACACGCTTGGAGAAGAGCCGACTCCGTACATTTACCTGCCTCTGATTCAGACACCCAGCCCGGCAGTAACGATTTTCTTCCGCAGTTCCGGCGATCCGCGCACGGTACTGAGTTCAGTACGTTCAGAAGTGCAGGCGATGGACCGCAATCTACCGCTGACAAATGTCTGGCCCATCGGCGAAGTTATTTCACAAGCGCTCTGGGCGGCTGAATTCGGAGCCAGCCTGCTCGCGGTTTTCGCGGGTATCGCTCTCATTCTTTGCGCGGTTGGGATTTACGGGGTAGTGGCGTATTCGGTCGGGCAGCGTGTGAGGGAATTCGGAATTCGTCTGGCACTCGGCGCGAGGCCGCTCGATGTAATGCTGATGGTCATCCGGCAAAACTCAGTTACTTTGATCATTGGGCTGGCGGCGGGACTGATTGCTGCCTTCGGCGGAGCACGCTTCATTGTGACGCTGCTGTACGGCGTGAAAGGCGTGGAGCCGCTGGCTTACCTCGGTATGGCGCTGGGCCTGGCGGCGATTGGGATTCTGGCCAGCTATATTCCGGCAAGGAGGGCGGCCAAGGTGGATCCCATGGTCGCCCTGCACTACGAATAGCT
This sequence comes from Candidatus Angelobacter sp., assembly GCA_036258095.1. GTDB lineage: Bacteria > Acidobacteriota > Terriglobia > Terriglobales > Acidobacteriaceae > Angelobacter. The sequence goes on from DATAEJ010000093.1 coordinate 20,474, forward strand.
GACTAGCGGTAAGTGATGGTCATTTGATCGAGGTAGACGCTGTAAGGCGCTGCCACGCTGTTGCTGTCGAGCTGGAAGGCGTTGGTGAACTGGTTCGCTGATCCGGAGAAAAAGGCGTTGTGTGGGATGTTGACGACGTTGCGTACCCCGTCGACCGTGAGCGCATCATGCCAGACGATATGGTTCACCGTGTCATTGTGGTATTCGGCAAGGACGTGGTGCCAGGTTCCGCCGGCGAATGGCTGAACCGGTATGCCGGCTGACTGCCACTGTTTCAGGCCATAGTCGAAGATGCGCCATACGCCGCCGACATACGCCGCCTGCCAACTGAAGTTGTAAATCCAGCCGTTGAGCGTTTGCTGACACTCAAATTCCAGTGCCTGAGGCGCGGTCTGCATGGTGGCGGGCACGTAGAAGTCGAATTCGTACGTAAGCGCCGTGATCTCATTCGGTATCACCGCGTGCTTCTGGTAGAAGTACGCGTTCGTGTAGGGAACTGTGGCGGCAATGGAAAATTGCGTCGACCTGCCGTCAATGCTGGGGGAGGCGATCCCCGGCGAGAAGGAATAGCTCGCCACCGGACCCGTGGCGCCATTGTTGCCGCAGGCTCCGCAGGTGAGCCAGTTCGGCGTGTCCTGCACATTGCTTAGGACCGTTGTTCCCGCTACAGGACTCGGGGTAGGACTTGGGCTGGGAACGGACGGCGGAGTTGGGCTGGGGGATGGCGTTGATCCGGGTAAAGCTGACGCCGAAGCAGAGCTTCGAGCACCACTACCGCAACCGCTGAGGAAAAGCAGAAAGATAACTGCCAGCGCCAGACAAGAGAAGAAAGCAGAACTGCGACGCAAAGTACCTCCCGTGGATTCGGCCGGAAACTTGAATTCGCTTAGGAGGGTATTAAGCAGGAATGCCTTCTTGAGTACGCCGAACACCTCAGTTCGGAAGCACTAAGGTGTTACTGCCGATAACAGCCTGGGACACCTCCAAGAAGCACTTGGCAAGGTGAACCGTTTTCCTGGGCAGTGACGATAACCGGTGGCGAGTTGGGCTGACAGACGGTTCAGTCCAGGTGGGGTCGGGAACCCCAACGTTTTCTGCCAGAAACCGGGAGGGGAGGGAAGTTTCGCTTTACATGCTGGCCGGGATTGCGGTACTCTAAAATCATGTATTCGCGTTTTATTCGTATCACAGGAGACTGGGAGATTCAACCGGAATTGGCACCGAAATTACGGGAAAAAGGGGGGTCGACAGGCCTATGACAGGCCTGTCGAATTGAGGTTGGACCTTTGTTTTCAACAAAACGGTGCCCCCCGGGGGTGGGGTAGATATCGGATGTGATCGGCGTCCGACGGGACATCGGGGCCAGTCAGGGAGTTTCGCAGCAGCGAACACGCACTGCCGAGGTCGGGAATTGTCCTCTTAGGTCCTTTGCTTAGAGCAATTTCCGTCGAAGCTGCTGCATAATAGGGCCTCAAGAAATTCCTTCAACAGGAGCTGAGAAGCGCAAGTCTTCGTTCGGGGAGACGATTGCTTCGGAATCGAATGAATCATTCTGCGTCAGGGCCGCTTATGAGCGCAGCAGCGCTCCGGGTGGTTTATGCGGGGAGTGATGGCCGAGTGTCCGTGGCTATTTCGTCGCTCGACTTCGACGTGGGCCCGCAAGAGACTTTGGGCATCCTTGGGGAGTCAGGGTCGGGAAAGAGCTCGCTTGCTCACGCGCTGCTGAGACTCCTTCCGGGAAACGCAAAATTTTCCGCCGACCGCTTGTGTTTCCAGAACGACGACCTGCTTCGATTTTCGCAAACCGAGCTGCGCCGGCTAAGGGGCGCAGGAATAGCCCTTATCTCGCAGGAACCCGCTCTGGCACTCAACCCTGTTTTGACGGTCGGGCGACAGATTGAGGACGTGCTCGCGGCTCACAGGTCCCGAGACCAGCGCAAGCAGAGCGTCAAAAGTATTCTTCGCGATGTTGGGCTGGAGGATACTGCACGCATGATGCGCGCATATCCTCACCAACTCAGTGGAGGGCAGCGGCAACGGGCTGCTATTGCTCAGGCGCTGGTCTGTTCACCGTCTCTGCTGATCGCGGACGAGCCTTTGAGCGCGCTCGATGTGTCCACGCAGGCTGAAGTGCTGGAACTGCTGAAGCGCGTAAAGCAGGAACGCAGACTGGCAATGATCTTCATTACGCATAACGCCGCGGTGCTGGAAGGCCTTGCCGACAGAATCATGGTGATGCGCCAGGGAGAAGTTGTTGCCATGGGCAGGTTTGGCGAAATCTCCGCCAGCGATGATCCGTATGTCGCCAATTTGATTTCGCCGCAGAAAACCCTCGCGCAGTTGGCGGCTCCTGCTGCCATTACGGCGAGCGGTGAGCCCCTGCTTCAGGTCCGCGGCCTGAGCAAGAAGTTTGTCCAGAGCCGGCCATTTTCGCGCAAGAGCTTCACGATTACCGCTCTGGAGGACGTAAGTTTCGAGGTTGCGGAATGCCAGTCAATTGCAATAATCGGACGTTCCGGGTCGGGGAAGTCCACGTTGGCGCGCTGCCTTGCCGGCCTGGAAGAAGCGGATTCAGGCGAGATAGTCGCCAACCGCACGAACGGGAAAAACAACGTGCAAATGATCTTCCAGGAAGCTGGCACTGCCCTGAATCCGAGGTTTACCGCGGAAGAAATCATCGCGGAACCACTGCTGATCGCGGGCAAGCTCACGCCTGAGCAACGGATGGAACGGGTCAGCGCGGTGATGGACGATGTGGGATTCAATCCAGAATGGGCGGGCCGTCGAGCGGAACAATTCAGCGGGGGCCAAAAACAGAGGCTCGCGCTTGCGCGAGCGCTGGTTGCTGAGCCGCGGGTTCTCATTCTCGACGAAGCATTTTCCGGGCTTGATGTGCCGGCGCAAGCTCGCATGATGCGGCTAGTGCTGGAGCTGCAAAGCCGGCATAAGCTTGCGTGTATCCATGTCAGCCATGACCTGAACTTTGTCTCGCTGTTTGCCCGTGAAGTGCTGGTCATGGACGCCGGTCGAATCGTTGAACGGACCTCACCCAGCAGGCTACTTGAGAGCCAGAATCCGGTAACCCGCGCGATTATCGAGCAGAGTGAATCCCTCCACGCCATCGGATTGGAGGCTGTGCTTTGATTCGGTTCATAAGCCGCCGGCTGGCCCAAACGGTGCTGCTGTTGTTTGGCATTTCAGTCGTATTGTTCCTGCTGGCAGAAGCGGTGCCTGGCGACTATTTCTCCGAAGCGCAATTGAACCCGAATATTTCCGCCAATACCCTGCAGGCCCTTCGATCGCAGTACGGTTTGGACCGTCCCCTTGTGGTGCGGTACGGATATTGGCTGGCCTCGGTGGCAAGAGGCGACATGGGCTATTCGCTGGCTTACAACCAGCCAGTATCGCAATTGCTGTTCCCGCGGCTTGGGAACACTTTGCTGCTCGCGGTACCGGCTCTCCTGACATGCTGGGTCCTTGCGTTGGTGCTGGGGGTCCTGCTGGCAGGATATGGTGGCAAGTGGTCCGAGCGCGTCTTCTCCCTGGGTAGCTCAGCACTGCTGGCCACTCCAGACGTGCTGCTGGCTTTGCTGGCACTTCTGATCGCGGCGCGCACCCGGTTGTTTCCGGCAGGGGGCATGCATTCATTGGCAACCGCCGATTCAGGCAGGCTTTCGAGCGCCAGAGACCTGGCGTGGCATTTGTTCCTTCCCGGTTGCGTCTTCATTCTCAGTTCGCTGGCACCGATCGTGAGGCATGTGCATGCGGAGATGAAAGAGGTGCTTCAGACGCCACACGTTCGCGCGGCGGAAGGCCACGGGATTTCCCGGTTGCGCGTGCTATTCCGGTATGCACTCCCTGCGGCCGCGAACCCGCTGGTCTCATTGTTTGGTGTTTCTGTGGGCCTGATGTTCAGCGTCGTGCTGGTAGTTGAAATTGTTCTCGGGTGGCCAGGGCTCGGGCCGATGTTGCTGGAAGCCATCCTGGCGCGGGACATGTTCGTGACTATCGGCGGAGTTTTGCTTTCGGCGCTGATGCTTGTATTGGGTAATGTGGTGGCGGATTTTCTGCTGTACGCGATAGATCCGCGAATACGGGTGCAGCCATGAACCAGCATTCGCGCGCTCTCATCTCTGGTGTTCTCTTGCTGGCTTTCCACGCCGTTGTTGTGCTCGCCGGCTTCTTCGCTCCTTACAACTACGCTACGCAGGACCGATTGCATCCGCACGCACCACCCATGTCCGCGCACTTTTTCGATTGTTCAGGCAAGTTCCATTTTTGGCCATTCGTTTATGGACTGAAGGACAAAGAAGGTAGTTTCGGACAGTACGAACGAGATTGCGACAGCCGCTATCCGGTAAGGTTCTTTGCGCGCGGCGACCGCTACGCGATCGCAGGTGCGTTTTCCCTCGATGTTCACCTGTTCACAGTAGATGAGCCTGGGCGGATCTTTCTGCTTGGGACAGACGGCTTTGGCCGCGATCAGTTTTCCCGAACGCTCTACGGCGGCCAGGTTTCCTTGTTTGCGGGATTGCTGGCTGCGGGAATCTGCGTTGCGGTGGGGATGCTGGCGGGAACGCTTGCAGGATTTTATGGCGGTTGGCTCGATGCGACCCTGATGCGGCTTGCAGAGCTCTGTATTGCAATCCCGGCGCTTTATCTGCTGCTGGCGGTGCGGTCTTACCTTCCCCTTCAGGTGGAACCGGCAGCGGCATTTGCTCTCGTCGTGCTGGTCATAGGATCGGTGACATGGGGACGGCCGGCACGACTTGTGCGCGGAGTTGTGCTCTCAGCACGCGAACGGAATTTTGTACTCGCCGCGCGTGGGTTTGGCGCCTCATCCGCTTATCTCATCCGCCGCCACCTTCTTCCCGAAACGCTTTCGGTATCGCTGACTCAACTCGCCGTGCTTGTACCGCAGTTCATCATGTTTGAAATCACGCTTTCATTTCTGGGGCTTGGAGTGGGTGAGCCGTTCCCGAGTTGGGGCAATCTGCTGAGCCAGGCGCAGCAATATCACAACCTGGTCTCGTACTGGTGGCTTCTTTTGCCGGGACTGGCGCCTATTCCTGTACTGATGGCTTACTACGCTCTTTCCACCGCCCTGCAAAGGCGGCTTGACCTCAAAGGTGAGGAAATCATCGGATGATCCGTCGCTTTCAAGTGCGTCTTCTAATGACTCTGGCCTCCTGTGTTCTGGGGATTTGCGCTCAGGCACAGGCGCAAGCCACACCGGAATTGATGCGCGTGGATTCCGAACCGGGGCGCATCGGCGGCAGGCTGGTGGTGGGACAATCTCCCGAGCCCAAGAGTTTCAATCCGGTGTTTGCGCTGGACCAGCCGACGCAGGACGTGCTGCGGCGCATGAATGCCGACCTGATTCACATCAATCGCGCGAGCGGGAAGACCGAGCCCGCTCTGGCAAAATCATGGACGGCATCGAAGGACGGCAAGAGTTTCACAGTGCAGCTCCGGAAGGGAATACAGTTTTCCGATGGCGCGCCGTTCGATGCCGATGACGTTGTTTTCTCTTACCACGTTTATCTCGATGAAAAGTTAAATTCCCCGCAGCGAGGTTTGCTCCTCATCGGTGACAAGCCGATGATGGTGGAAAAGCTGAGTCCATACTCCGTGCGTTTCTCGTTTGCTTCACCGTACGCAGCTGCGGAACGCGTATTTGACAGTATCCCCATCCTCCCGCGTCACCTGCTCGAGAAGGAGTATGCGGAAGGGAAGCTGGCGCAGGCATGGGCGCTCTCGACCTCGCCACAAAACTGGGCAGGACTGGGACCATTCCGACTGAAGCAGGCAAGCCCCGGCGATCGCATTGTGCTGGAGCGGAATCCGTACTACTGGAAGATTGACAGCAAGGGACAGAAGTTACCCTATCTCGATGAACTTATATTCCTGATCGTACCCAGCCGAGACGCG
>DATAEJ010000094.1:0-20359 GCA_036258095.1 Candidatus Angelobacter sp.
CCTCAGATCCTCTTCCACCAGCTCAAACCCGCTCTCCTCCCTCCCCGCAATCCGTTGCTCCGGCTCCCCGTCCACCACCACGAACCGCGTTCGCAACGCTTCGTGCCGCTCCACTACACGGTTCAGCGCACGCCTCAGCGCATCCTTGTCCAGCTTCCCTCGCAAACGGGCCGCATAGGGAATGTGATAAGTTTCGCTTCCGCGCTCCGTCTGTGCCAGAAACCACAACCGCTCCTGCGCAAACGACACTGGAAGTCGCAGCCTGGTTCCGGCCTTGGCAATTGGTAAATATTGGGCAGTTTTGGCCTTGAGGTTGGAGGATCTCGCCAGCATCAGCAAGCGTTCCCGTTCCGTTGCCGTCAGATGCGTAATGTCTAGGTTTGCCATTTTGGTCGCATGTCGTTCGCGGCCGATTTTTCTAAACCAAGGTCGATACACCGTCCTCGGTGGTTTATGCCGCGCGCTAAACCGAGTTCGAATTCTGCAGAAGCCGCAACATGGGAGCCAGGTCGGCGGCCTCGTATTGGTCGAGTGACCTTTCAATGATTCGGTCAGCAAAGCTTCGCAAAATTGGGCACGCGAACACGTCGCTAACCGTCGCCTGAATTTTGAGTTTTTGGCTTACCTGGGAGATCATTCGAACTGCCAGCAGCGAGTGGCCTCCCAGTTGAAAGAAGTTGTCGCTGCGCCCTACGCGTTCCACTTTCAGCAGTTCGCTCCAGATGCTGGCTAGTGCTTTCTCGGTGCTTCCCTGGGGTTCCTCATATCTGCCCTGCGCGTAAGCGGCTTCCCGCGGCTCCGGCAGTGCCTTGCGATCTAATTTGCCATTGGGTGTAAGCGGCAGTGCCGGTAAGCAGATGTATGCTGCCGGTACCATGTGCTCCGGGAGCCGCGCAGACACATGCCGCCAGAGGCTCGAAGCAGTGGAGGAGTCCTCCGTTTTAGCCTGCAAAGATTCGTCATCGCTGAAGGAGCTCTGGCAGGTGAAATACGCCACCAGGCGCTTTTCCCCTGCTGCATCTTCGCGTGCCACAACCACCACTTCGCGAACGGAAGGGTGCTCCAGCAGTCGAGATTCAATTTCTCCCAACTCAACCCGGCATCCCCGGATCTTCACCTGATGGTCGTCCCTGCCCAGGAATTCGAGTGCTCCATCGCGTCTCCATCTCACCTTGTCTCCGGTTCGGTATATCCGGCCCGCGCGGCTGCCTCGGAACGGGTTGGGCACGAATTTCTCGGCTGTCAGGTCGGGACGTTTCAGGTACCCTCTCGCTACTCCCGCACCCCCGATGAAGAGCTCTCCCGCGACACCCGGGGGAACCAGTTCCATCTGCTCATCACAGACATACACCTCCGTATTCGCGATCGGACTCCCGATGCAGATATCGTTGACCGTGACGGAGCAGGCCACGACCGAATTGGCGGTAGTCTCCGTAGGGCCGTAGAGGTTTGATATCCGGGTTCGGGGCAGAATCGCGGTGCAACGGGCCAGCAGCTCGGGTGCAATCTTTTCGCCGCCTAATAGCACCCGGGCCAGGTTGTTGCACGAGCAGCTCGGGTTTGTCTCCAAGAAGTCGAGGCAGTCCCTCCAAACCGACGGAACGCAATTTATGGCCGAAGTGCCCGAGGACATGATGTCCAACAGCACTGTCGGATTCTCGAGCACCCGATCGAGAATGATGACCGTCTCGCCCACGATGAGTGGTGACACAAGCTGTTTGAGGCAGGGATCAAATGAGAAACTCGTGATCGCGGGAAGACGCTGGATCCCGTTCAGCAGAACCGACGTCGTCCAGAGGAGATAGTTCACCAGGCTTGCGTGCTGAACAGCTACTCCCTTAGGCGCACCAGTTGAGCCCGAGGTGTACATCACATAAGCAAGATTCTGGCTGGTGGCGCTGCAGGTGTTTCTTTCAGGATTGCTTTCCGGATTATCGGCCCATTCCGCAGCGCCGCTCCCGGATTCGATGACGACCAGGTTCTCCATCTTTTCCGGAAAGAGCGTCTTCAGTTCCGGGCGCGTCAACAACGCTACCGGGGAACTATCTCTAAGCAAGTGGCGCAACTGCTCGACTGGATAGCCGGGGTCGAGCGGTACAAATGCTCCCCCCGCCTTCATGATGCCCAGCATGCCCAGCACCATCTCGCATCCCCGCGGCAGGCAGATGGCTACACAGGAATCGGGCGTTACGCCGATACTTCTGAGATGATGCGCAAGCCGGTTGGCGCGACGGTTCAGTTCCTGGTAACTCAGGGATTCCGAACGATAGTACAGCGCAATCGCATCAGGAGTTTTCTTCACCTGTTCTTCGAACAGCTCATGGACGCAATACGCTGGACGATCCGGGGTCGCGGTGTTGTTCCATTCATACAGAAGCTGGTTCCGCTCAGCCGTCCCAAGAATCGGCAGCCTTTCCACTGGCTCGGTCTCTTGAGCAGCAAGCATGCTCTGAAGCAGCAGGCGGTAATAGCTCACATAGCGCCCCATCGTAGGCTGCTCGAAGAGTGACGTAGCATATTCCACGCCCCCGACAATACGGTCTTCCGACTCCCGCAACGTAAGCATCAGATCAAACTTCGATCTGACGTGAGGGGCCGACTCGATCGGCCCGACGTCCAGTCCATGGAGTGCAGGCGGGCGGCGAGGAACGTTCTGCCATGCGAACATGGTCTGAAACAGGGGAGTGTGCGAAACACTCCGTACCGGCCTGACAATTTCGACAACCTGCTCGAACGCAATTTCCTGATGTTGCTGCGCCGCGAGCGCCTGCCGTTTCACCCGCTCCAGTAACTCTGCGACCGTAGGTGATCCCGATAGATCGAAGCGCAGAGCCAGAGTGTTGACGAAAAAGCCGATCAGGCTCTCGATTTCAATCCGGCCGCGATTAGCTGAGGGAGTGCCGACTACCACATCGTGCTGGCCGGAAAGCCGGGCCAGCAATGCCACCCATCCAGCAAGAAGGGTCATGTAGAGCGTTGTTCCATGGCGGCGGCTCAGTTGTTTCAGTTCTGCGGTCATGTGCCGGTCCAGCACCAATTCAGTGAAGGCACCGGCAAAGCTCTGCTGCAAGGGACGAGGGTGATCGGCCGGCAATTCGAGCGCTTCCGGCACGCCTTCTAAGTTTGATTTCCAGTAAGCGGCCTGATCCGCGAGAAGCTTTGCTTCCATCTGCTTGCGCTGCCAGATCGCGTAGTCGGGATATTGGAGGGGCAACGGTGGCAACGCGGCAGCCTGGCCGGTTACAAAGTTTCCGTAGAGGAGGCTTAACTCCTGCATCAACACGCCGACAGACCATCCATCAGAAACAATGTGGTGCATCGCGATGAGCAGCGTGTAATCATCGTCGCCGTAGCGGATCAGCCTGCCACGAATCAGCGGCCCCTGCTTCAGATCGAACGGGGAACAGAATTCCTCCATTCTGAGACGCTGACCGGTTGCGTGTTTCTCCTGGCTTAACCTCAGATCATCTTCCGCAAGTTGGAATGTGCTTCCCTGCGCTGCTGCAACTTGCTGTTCCGGGTGTCCTGCCTGATTCACAACAAAGGTCGTCCGCAATGCTTCATGGCGATGCACAATGTGGTCCAAGGCCCTCCCCAGCGCAGCCCGGTCCAGCGGGCCACGGAGGCGGAGCGCATAGCCCATGTGGTACGCCTCTTTGCCGCCCTCCATCTGTGCCAGGAACCACAATCGCTGCTGAGCGAACGAGAGTGGAATGGAGGCTCCGCCGTCGGCACGCCTGATCGCCAACACCTGAGTAAGCTGAATCTTTGGCGCCTTTTCAAGATGGCGGGCCAGATCAGCAAGAACGGGGGTGAAAAACAGATCCTTGAATGCCAGGTCTACCCCCAGCGCCTGTCGCAGGCGCCCGAGCAGGCGGATTGCCAGCAAGGAGTGCCCGCCCAGTTGGAAAAAGTTGTCGAGCCGACTGATTCGCGTACGATTGAACAGCTCGGCCCATAACCCGGCAAGAACAGTTTCGTTTGCGGTTTGCGGCGGTTGATATTCTGCCGATCCCCTCTCCGGCAGCGGCAAAGCCGTTAGTGCCGCGCGGTCGAGCTTGCCAACTTCCGTTTGCGGCAGGTATTCCCGCAGCACGTAAACCGCGGGCCGCATGTATTCCGGAAGGTAGTCAGCAGAAAACTTCGACAAAGCCTCCACCGTCAGGTTTGATCCGGTCTGCGGAACAACGTAGGCCGCGAGGCATCTCTCCATATCGCTGCTGTTCTTGCTGATGACCGCCGCCGCCTTGACTTCAGGATGAGAGCGGAGCGTCGATTCAACCTCAACCAGCTCGATCCTGTAGCCTCTGATCTTTATCTGGGAGTCCTTCCTCCCCTGATGAAGGAGATATCCTCCTGCCATTTTGCCGATGTCCCCAGTCCGATATACACGGACGCGGTCTCCGTCACGGTGGATTTCCTCTTTTGCTTCTTCTCTCGGCCAGTACCCAGGCGAGAGATGAGGACTGCGAACGGCGATTTCACCAACTGCGCCAGCACGAACTGGATTTCCACTCTCATTCAGCACTACCACTTCGGCATCGGCGTCAATGGGACATCCCACCGGCAGAATCGGTTCGGAGACCATCGAGTTGCGCTTCAGGTAAAAGCAGCACACGGTGCTGATCTCGGAGCAGCCGTAAGCATTCACCATGGCGCAGTCATCATTGGCAATCCGCTTAAAAATTTCGAAGTCGCTGCTGTAAGCCATATCTCCGCCCATCCGGACAATTCGAAGGTCGGGCAGGATCTCGCTCCCGGGATTTTCAAAGGCAGATCGAAAGAGGGCAGGAGAAGAGTGAAAGACTGTAATTCTTTCGTCGGTCAGCCAGTCCGCCAGGGCGGAGAATCCTCGAGCGCGCACGTTGAACGGCAGTAAAGTGGCCCCACTCAGGATGGGTCCAAATATGTTCCCCAGAGAAGCTGCGACGCTGCTGGAATAAAGCAACGTGACCCGGTCGCCTGGAGCGATAGCCTTGCAATTCACATAGCGTTTGGCTACTTGGAGGACCGTAGCGTGTGTGTGCACAACACCCCGAGGACGGCCGGTTGATCCCGAAGTGTAAGTGACGCATGCATTGTCATGAGCGTAGCTGTGAACATTAAGGGGTTGCGCGAAAGCGGTAATCGTCCGTTCGATATCGACGATCCGGCAAGAGCTGCCAAACAGAGCTTTGGCCGCGTCCAGGTTCTTGCGCTCGGAGAAGACGACGCTGGCTGAGGAATCGCGAACGATAACCGAATTCCGCGTGCCGGTAAGACCCGGATCCAGTGGGACATAGACGCTGCCCGCTTTCAGGATTCCCAGAATGCAAGCCACTATCGTCGCATCATGTTCCAGGAACAGCGCTATGGAGGCCTGTCGCCCCGCGGTCAGGCAAACTATTGCTGCGGCGATGGCGTTCGAGGCCGTCTCCAGCTCCGAGTAAGTGAACGAGTGGGCGTGGCCTTTTACCGCTACATGATCGCCGTAGTTTGCGGCCACCGCTCGAAACACGTCAGGTATGGTTTGCCCGTGCTGAACCCGGAACGGCACGAAGCCCTTGCTGCTTCGCTGGATTTCTTGCAGCAATGAACCCTGTTCGGCAGGTCTTTCCCAGTAGTAAAGCCGCTCCACTTCATGCTCCTGATCTGGTTAGTCCGTGGGCGGTTTCAAGGTTCCACCTTCGCGGCCAGATGATCTTGCCCGGCATCTTCATGCCGGCGGTTTGGCGCGCACTAGAATGGGCAGCCGCGGGAAAGCGAAAGTGCCGCCCTCATCATCGATGACATTGATCTGGCATGTGTATAAGCCAGGCTTCAGCTGGTCGAGAGGGACGTCAAACTGAAATACTTCCGCCCCGCGCTCCGGCGCATTCAGCTCCCGTACCTCCACCAGCGGCGTCTCAAAGCTCTTCACCTGTCCGTCCAGAAACTCGATGCTGGTGAGCAGGTGAATGGAATGCTTCTTTTCCGCACCCTTGTCCTTGCTCTTTGCCGGGTCATACACCTCGTACTGCAGATAGAGATGTTGATCGACACTGAAAACATGAGCCACATTGGGAATGAGTTCACTTCCGTTTCGTACGAGCGGGTTCTGGCTTTTTTTGTTGTTTTCCTGCCTCTGGCTGGCAAGTACGACGGAACTGATCTTGAGTGGCGCCTTCCGTAGGTCGGGAACGATGAAGCTGGTCTCGAATGATCCGACACGCCCCCCCTCATTTTCACGGACGACGAACTTGATGTGATACTTCCCTGCAGGAAGAACGAATCCCGTCGTGTACTGCACATTCTTGTGCTGAACCTGCTGCTCCGTCGGCAACGCCAGCTTCACTGTCTGCCTTACGTCTCCCACAGGGCGTTTAAGTTCATCCTGCACCTCCCCGATTACGTCGACCGAGGCTTTCTCTTGATCACCGCTGTGGTTGAATGGGATCTGTGAACCCGGCACGACAAGAGAGATGGGGACACTGAAACGGCTTTCATCCAGACGAAAGTACGCAAGCGACATGTACACCGAAATATCGGTGCTGGACAGCTCGGCATTCAATTCATCCGTGAGCTGCCGCTCCTTATCGTGGCCGTCGAAGTGTTTGAAGTCCTTCGGGGCATAGTAGCCCTTGCGAAATTCCAGCCTCACACCGGGCCGATTGATTTTCAGCTGAATGCGCCGGAAACTGCCGTCCCGGGCGGAACTACTGCTCCTGTAGCCCAGTATGTAGTAAACAGATGCATCGCGCTGTACCTGGTCAAACACCTGGCCGAAATCGTTGGTGTCCAGAAAAGCCTTGCCTCCGGTATCCCCGGCCACGGTAACTAGTGTTTCCTGGCTGGCAAAATTCTGGTCAGACTGCTGCTGTACCGCCAGGCCGGTGTACATGACATTGCCTCGCAAGCTGCCCAATGAAGCCGAACCGCCGGGAGGCATTGCTTCGAGCGCGCGGGTGTCCATCGCATAGATGGCGACATTGGAGCGCACAGCCGTGTTCACCGCGGCGCGCACTGCAGCCGTGTTCTCAACACCTGTCTGGGTCATGCCGCTGCTGAAGTAGATCAGTGACTTCTTCTCATTGAAGCGCGACAGAACCCGGCACAGTGACTGCAGCGCCTGCAGCCTACGGTCGGTATTGAATTCGTTGTAGTCGGACTGGTCCGGGATATAGGAATCGCCGTTTTCCTCCACCAGGTCGGAATCACCGGTGGGACCATTCTCCGTGCCCCGCCCTTCCGACGGGGAGAACCGGCCCAGCGTTGCCAGCAGTCGGTTTTTGTCCGCCGTGAAATCCAGATCGAGCCGGAGCGAAGATGCGAAAGAAACCACCGCGATCATGTCGGCGGATGTCATCTTGAACTGCACGTATTTCTTCCCTGCTTCAACGGCCCGCTTCAACGAATCCGCGTCCATTGAACTCAGGTCAAAAAATAAGACGATGACCCGTTTGTTGTTCAACACCTCCTGAGCATCTTTTGCTTTCAATACGTTTCTGGGTGCGGCTGAATTGTTGGCCGCTGTCGCTTCAGCAGGTGCATGGGCTGCTTGCTCAGCCACATCGTCCAGGTTCTGGGAGTCGAAGCTGGTAATCCGCTGCTCTCGCCCATCTTCCAGCACAGTGAAATCCTGTGCTTGCAGGTTGCGTACCGGATTGCCCTGCTTATCGCGCGCTACCACATTGACCAGAACTAAATTGGTGGACAACCGGAACGTGAATTGCGACTGAGGATTTTGTGATTCCTGCGAAGCTGTTGGATAGCCGTGGAGAAAGCAGAACCAGGCAACCAAAGCGGCTGTAACTCGCCGTGCCCATCTGGCAAATTGAAAACTCGATAACACCTTGTTCCGATCCTTTCTCTCCATACCAGCGCGGCGCAAGGCGCTGAGTCGACGCGGAGCACTCCCGCTAGAATCTATAGCGGCCCGCCAGCAGGATTTTTCTCATTGACCCCACCGAGATCACCTGTCCGAAAGTCGGGGACCCGAGGGCGGTGTCAATCCCTGTAAAGTTAGCGTGATTGAAGACATTGGTTGCAGTAATCCGAAACTCGACATTCTGCATTTCGCTTACATGCATGGTCTTTGACAGCGACATGTCGGCGTCAATTGTTCCCGGACCCTCGATGATGTTCCTGCCGGCATTGCCGAATGCTGCTGCGGGAAATGTGAAAGCCGCGGTATTAAACCAGTGCTGGATACCTCGATTGCGGGCTTCGATGGATTGTCCGGGCACCAGGTCCGGACGCAGTGACCCGTTCGTGCCCCGGGCCAGGTCTGTGACGCTGCCAAATATCCGGGGAGAGAACGGAAATCCCGAAGCCACGGTGACATTGCCGCTGATGCCGAACCCGCCCAGCAACCGATCTTGCCATGCCTTGCTGTGGAGCCATCTCTGCTGTTTGCCCAGCGGAACCTGGTAGTAGTAGTCAGCGGTAAGACGATGGCGTTGATCGAAGCTCGAAAGGCCACGCTCAGCTGAAAGATCAAGATCGTTCTGCGCAACCACCACAGCGCTCCCGCCGATCGAAGAAGCATTGTCAATCGCCTTTGAAAAGGTGTAGCTGCCCCCCAATGAAAGGCCGTGCCGCATGCGCTTGCGTAGTCGCGCCCTTCCCGCGTGCAGAATCGAGGAACCGTTCGACGACTCCAGCAAGAATGGCTGTGCACTGTTCAACAAGGCGCCGTTGTTATTCAGGCTGGGGGCGCGAACGATGTCAAGGTGCGTCCCCTTCGACCCGGTGTATTCAACATTCAGTACCATGTCACCGCTGAGTTCCTGCTGAATGTTGACGTCCCAAGTCTGAACGTAACCGAGACGGTAATCAGGGTCGACGGCATAACTGTTCGTAATGGACGCCGCACCCGATGGGAAACCGTTTTGCAGGGTCAAAGCGGTCGGGTCGTTTGCATTACTGCTGTTGGTCTGGGTAAAAGCAAAAGGCGGTTGAAAGCCCAGTTGGAAAGCCATCGAGGCGTATTGGCCGAGGTTGTAGTCCACGCTGTAGCCACTGCGAACGACAGTACGGCGAAATGGCTTCCATGCAATACCGAGCCGCGGCGCAACATTATTGCGGTCGGGGCGGATCAACCCATCGGGATAGTTCTTGGCAGTGATCGGTCCAGCTTGTCCAGGGAAAACAGGTGCAACCGCGGTAAAACCTGGAGCGATATCGAGATTACTGAGCCTGCCGTTTAGTTCACTCAAAGGCGATACATACTCATAACGTAGACCCAGGTTGAGGGTCAGGTTCTTCGTAGCGCGCCAGTTGTCCTGGGCGAAGACATCAAAGGCGTTGGCGCTAAAGTGAAAGCTGCCTTCCGCGAATTGCACTGAGGTTTGCTGCGGGAATCCTAGCAGGAAATCGGCAAAGGGCGCTCCGCTGGCATTGCCGCTGAAGACAAACGTTCCCCGCGCATTCGGGGCATTGCTGTTGTCAATCAGCTGACGGCGATAGTCGCCGCCCCAAGTCCAGCTGTGCTTCCCGACTGTCCTGCTGATTGAATCGTTCACGGTGAAGTTCTGAGTAATGCGCTCCTGTGGTGTGACGTCCTGCAGGCTACTGAACTGCGGGGCAAACACCAGATTGGGCAGCCCGAAATCCGCTGGAGACTCGGAAACCCCCTCGATGCCTAGCTGGCCAGCGATGTTGGAGACGCCAGAGAAGTGGTTGAGCGTGTTCGTGTGGTATCGGTTGTAGTTGAATCGCATCGCGTTTACCAGGTTCACGTTGCTGAGGTTATACCCGAGCGTGACGTTGTAGTTGTGGACGTTCACCTGGCCGCCGAGGGTGGGAAAAGGGTTCAGCAAATCGTTATCGACCCGGTTGAAAACAATAGTGCCATTCACGCTTTGCCGCCAATGCGAATTCCTTGGTTTCCGAGCTTTCCTGTGTGACTCTTGCTGCTTTTTTTCCGGCGCACCTTCTGCGCCTGTGCTCCTGATACCAAGTACCCCGAGCAGCGCGCCTGGATCTGATCCAAACGAGTGGTTCAAACGAACCACAACGAGGTCCGTGGTGGAAGTGCCGGAAGACACGAGATGGAAATTACGTGTTGTGCCCGGGAGGTTTGGCATCGGGATGAATGCCAGCAATCCCGATGCAGCCGGATCGATATTCACGATCTGATTATTGGGAAGCGCCGCATGTGTCACCGGGTCGATGAGTGGGCGTCCCAAACCCGAGAAATCGCCCGAGCGCTCCGCTTGCGTGGGCACAGTAGAGAAAACGTCGTAGGGAGTGCTACCCCGGGCACCGACATAGCTGGCAAAGAGAAATGTCTTGAGCCCTCCCTGATACAAGTGGGGGATGTTTAGAGGAGCACCGATGACGATTCCGAAGCGGCTTTGGTTATAGTCCGCTGCCCTCTCGGGAACACCATTCAGCGAAAATGGTCTGGCATCGAGGAGAGAACCACCAAACGTATAGAACAGCGACCCATGCGGCCGGTTTACATTGAAGCTGCCAACCTTCCTGGGTCCTCCTCCGAGTAGGCTTCCAGCCATCATCATCATCATCGGGCTGGAGGCGAGCCCTCCTGAGGCACCACTCCCGCCGCCAAGCAGCGACACCGTCTGCGGATCACCCAGCGCTCCGCCGCCGCGGCTTGCCTGGTCGCGCAGCTCGGCAATCTTGTCTTGAAGTTCGCTGGGATCGAGGGCGGGCATGTCATTGCGGCCCATGGCTCCGGAAATAGCCACTGACTGGTCGGAGCCATCAACGGCTAGGCCGGCATTCGGCAGTATGTTTGGATTGGGCACCGCATCCGCTGCAGAGGCGAGCCCCGATGCCAACCCGGAGTCGGCGAGCGTGAGCTTCTGCAGGCCCTGCACACCTGCTGCTGACAGCTTCTGCCGCTCCTGCTCTTGCTGTCGCGACCGCGAAAGCAAAAGCATGGAGACAACGGCGTTGCCTTCACGGTTTTCAGTGGTGAGCAGCACCTCTTGGGTGGCGGGCGCAAATGCAGAGAACTCCGCGCGAACCACGTACCGGCCTCTCTCCGCAATATCAAACGTGAAACTACCATCGGTCAGCGTGGCGGTAACATACCTCTTGCCGGTCAGGGTGTTTGTCGCTGTAACCGTTACTCCTGGGAGGTTATTCCCCCCGGAGTTGACCGCGCCTCGTATATGTCCAAAAGACGGCGTCGAGGAAGCAACATACTGCCCGCCAGGCGCACTAGAGTTCTGAGGGGTCGGTATGGCGGCCGCATGCAAATGAACCCGTGCTTCTGCGCAGAACAAGGAGGACGCATACAAACAGGACAAAACAACTCTTCGCATTTCTCCCCCAATCGATCCCACTCCTCAGAGTTTGTAGCGTCTGTTAGTCGCCTGCAGCGCACCAACCAAAGCGATCTATTTACTGGCGTCGGCAGGTTTGCTGGAATCGCCGGCGCTGTGGTCCGGAGCTGTCCCGGCCGGCTGCCCCACATTAAGTTGCTTGGGCACGAACGTGCCATTCTGAACGGTACCTGGACCAAAAACAAAATCTTCGGCCTTGATGTCGAGCAGCGTGATGCTTTCGTTCCCTTTCTTGAAGGAGGTGTTCTCGTCCACAGCGATTTCCTGGGTCTGCTTGTCCGGGCGGAGAATGGTTAACTTCGTTCCGCTTATCGATTTGACCTGACCCGCGATGAATTTCTTGCCCAGGTCCTCACGGCTGGTCACCGCCCCAGCAGGTGTAGTAGTAGCGGGTTTTGCTCCTGGATTCAGCTGCTGCATGAGTTGAAGCATCTCCGGGCTCATCACCACAAGAATGGCGGCGTTCATTGAGTCGCCTGTAAGAACTCCGCGCGCGAGCACTTCCTCATTGACCTTAAGCTCCGCCAGCTTGGCTGCTTCGCGCCCCTTAAAGATCCGCGTGCTGTCACTGACGTGAACAGTGACCGGCGTACCGCCGGCCTTTGGCGCGACAACAACCGCATCAGAGGTCACGGCGGTTACCTTTCCTGTGACATTGTCTCCGGCAGGAATGTTATGCGGATCCATCTTCGTTTGTGCGCCGCTAAACGATGATGATAGGGATGCGCCCAGATAGGCCACCGCGGCTAGGAGCTTGTTCATATTGCTACCTCCCTCCTCTTACGTTGTAGGGCAGCAATTCTAGGCATCGCTTCTCGGCGAAGTCAACAAGAAGCGATAGTTTCGCCGCGTGCAAAAAGCTCCTGGGCTAGCCTTGGCTAGCTTTTTGTAACCGCATCGCTGTCTTCCCTGATAGACCCACTACCAAAGCTTCGAATCAATGGGCTTTCGCAGAGAGTTAGCTAGGCATCCAGTGCCAGCTTTGTCGTGGAGCCGTCCAGGACACCGCGGGACACGACAACGGCACCCGCTTCCCGCAACGCCTCCTCGAGCAGGTCCATTGCCTGCTTCGCACGGCAACGACTCTCTGGCAGGCAGGAGTCCGCAAAGAAGACAGCGCGTCGGGTCGCCGACTCGAGGCAGGTATGGGCCGAGTCACGGTGGTTCCAGGCAAAGCAGGTCACTGCCCGGGCGTCGGCGTACACGACGGTTCCTGTAGGTACTGCAATGGCTGTCCGTTCTCCCAAGCCAATAAAAGCATCTTCGGGCCGCGCCATCCGGACCTGAACCTCGCCGCTAAGCCGATCGAGAGCGTATCCCCCCATTGGCGCTCTGGCTGTGACGCTGATATGGCAGTACAAATTGACCGCTGGAATACGAGTGGAGATGAAGTCCCCGGCCAGAGCTCTCTTGCAGAGTTGCTCGACCGAAGAGCGTTTCTTGGCCGCATTCAGCCCCATTTGCCTGATTGCAGTCCTCCATTCCTGGATCCATGGCTCCTCCACAAGGCGCTGGGGGTTGATTCTCCACGATCCCACTTCCTGCTGCGCCCTCACCTTCCACTGTTCGACAACAGAGTCGCTCAAGCGGTCAACTCCATCGGCAACGAGGGCGTGAATGGAAGCATGTGGATACTGCTGGAGAAAGCGATCTTCCAGGGACAGGGCCAAACAGGAGTGGCTCATCGGTCAGCTCCGCGGCGATTGCTTAGCATGTGAGTCACGGTACTCGGGCACCATATCCATTAATTGCAGGTGGACCGACCGCATCCTGTGGTGCGGAATGGCCGGCTGGACGTGATGAAGCTTGTGGTAGGCATCCCCCGCGGGATGCAGATAAAGACGTGAGAACCAGCCAAGGTTGTTGTGCGAGTCAGTGAGCTCATCCCTGCCGTCGTAATTGTGCTCCTCCGATTCAGCCAGCATGCGAAATACCGGCAAAATGAGGAGAAATGGAAGGATCACAAGCAACAACCACCCCCGCCAGAAACCTGCGCAGAACTGGCTGCCGATGACCATCACGGTTCCGTGCAGCAGCAGAGTGCGTAGTATCTGCGACAGTTTGACTGGTGAATAAATCTGCCAGTATTCGCGCAGATAGGGGAGATATTCGCTCTTAAGGGCCGCAAGAAACTTGCGCCAGGACTTCATCTGTGCAAAATGAAACATGGAGAACCGGGTGAAGCAAGGATCGGCTGCCTCGCCGAAATGGTGGTGATGCTCGTTATGTTTCTTCCGGAAGGACTGCGCCGAAGTCACCACCCACCACGCAGCGAGGCTGTTGGCGAACCAATCGTTCAGACGAGGGCGCTTTCGCAACCAATTTCCGTGCCCCCCTTCATGTCCGCCCAGATTCTCCAGTGCCCGCAGCAGCGGGACTGCTCCCAGCATCAGCAGTGGAAGCAGCCACTGCGCAGGCTGGAAAGTGACAAAAGCCCAAACCATAGCCATAAGCAAAGCGAGCCTGAGGCCTGCCGCTGCGCAGGATGCAACAAGGCTGGTTCTCGTGGCGTCGGGGATGGTCTCGATTTGCCGGACAAGTCGCTTCCGCACGTCGTACTCTCGTCGATCTTTCATACCACGTTCCAGTTACAAATCAGCAGCTGGCTATCTCTTTCGACGCAGGCTTAAATCGCAACATGCCTGCCGCGCTTCGCTAAGAGACGGTCAGCACGGAACAGTTACTCACCTGAGCAGTGGTCAGGTGTTCGACCGCTATTCTTCCGGTCGCCGGAGGAGCACACTGGGTTATAAGAAACTCTTCCAACAGCCATCGGAAATACTGGTACTGCAGATCCTGAATGTAGTGACCAGTGGCCGAGACAACCACCTTCACGACAGGATTTGTGCACATCTGTTTCATGGCCGCCGTGACCAGCGCGTTACTGACTATGCTGTCGTCCGATCCCATGATCACCATGATGGGCAGCTGAAGTCCGGCCAGGGCCTTGGCCATCGGGTAGCTTTCGTCTGAGGCGACCCTCCGCGCGATATTGGCGAAAGACTGCGGCTCGACCAGGTTGGCTATCATGCCTGCGGCATGGTCCTTCGCCGGCATGGCAAATAGCGCCTGCGCGCGGCCCACGGGCGCATTCTGCCAGCGGCTCCAGTCTGGAGATGCAGGTTGACATGCTATGGTCCTTGCAAGGAACGGAGCTAATGAGGGGTCTTTGTGCACGGCATCGAGTAGAGGTTGCAGGTCACGCTCGAAATTGCTCGGGCTGGCGACCACTCCCCGCACACCCTTCAACATAGGACCAAGGAGCACCAAAGACGAGATCTGACCAATCCGGCTGTTTGCCAGATGAATTGCGACCCTTGCCCCATTGCACCAACCCAGAATGTCGACACGATCCAGGGCTTCGGCATCGAGGATCGAAATCAGGTCAGCCGCATCTCTCTCAATCGTCACGTGCTGCTGGAGACGGCCCTGGTAGAGATCACTTCCACGTCGCTCCGGCACGATCACCCTGAAATTGTGAGAGGTATCTGAAAGAAACTGGGCCCAAACGTCCATTGGCGTACCGGTTGCGTGGATCAGGAGAATAGGGCGGCCACCGCCATCTCTGATGTGGTAGCGGACCCCTTCTGCGGTCGATCGCGGTATGTACTGCTTTGTAAGCACCTCACGAACCGACCCGCTGAAACGCTGATGTGGCCGCAATCCCAGCACCCCTCGAGCTGCACACAGTGAATCGAGGATGCAGCCACATAGAAACTGGCCAATCGGGTCGAGCGCGTTGTCTGCGGCGCTTGTTGCACCCGACTGCGGCCAGCGGGTTGTGATGTACTCCAAGCCCTCAATGAGAGCTTGTTCGATCGTGCGGGGCGGAACCTTGCTCGCGAGTGAGAACTGTGATGCCAGCGAAAACATCTGTCGAGGATGAATCGCAAGCGGAAAAAGCCTGGGATACTCCGGTTCGCGCCCCAACACCTCTGCAATCGAATTGTCGAGCAAACTATAGAAGGTCGAGTCCATGGGAGCAGTGGACCAGTACTATCTCGGGTTGTAGTTCACAAACGCTGTTCCCCGGGTAGTGTGTGTTCTGATCTTGTTGTGTTGGTAATCGTTGCGCCCGGAAACCAGCACGGCTCCGTATTGGTCAAGAGAATAACTGCCTCCTAGTTCTTTTACGATGTTTGTCTCTTTCATGTTGCCGTAGAGGGCGACCGACGTGGGAACGTACCGTGCCGCAACGGCCAATCGCATCTCTTTCGACTTGCCCGCGTGAGGAGTTGATGCATGCATCAGCGTCGTGGGGAAAATGAGAAACTGTCCGGCGCGACACGGCACCGTAACCGCCTGTGACTCATCGGGCGACCAGTTCGGGTCCTTCTGGAGCTCGCGCCAGTCGTAGCCGAAGAATCCGCGCAGAACACCATTGATTTCATGGTGATTGGCTTTCTTCGGGTCGTAATGCATTCCTTTGCTCTCGTCAAAGTACATGGTCCGCTGAGTGCCCGGCATAAATTGCATGCAAGACCTGTCTTCGAAGGCATCAGTGAAGGCAATCCAGGCCGTCATCGCGCCGCCGAAGTCAGATCCATGGGGCCACTGTATGTGGGGAATGCCATCGGCCCCGCCGAACGTGTCAACCTGGTGCCAGTCAGTTCCCTCGTTGCCCGGATACTTGGGGAAAAACTCTGTTCTCCAGCAAAGCACATCCGGTCCGAGGATGCTGGCCATCCTTTGCACAATCTGGGGACGGCAGATGATGTCGGCAAGTATGGAATTATCGAGGTGGCGGTCGTAGTCATAGATCCCCGTGCCTGGCTGGGCGTCCGGATAGACCGCTTTCGTCCTATCAAAAAGCTCCAGGCGTAACCGCTTCCAGAGCGCTTTTATCTCCTCGGCCGGCATGAGGTCGTAAGGACCAAGAAAGCCTCTTGTGTGGAACTCTGCCAGTTCGTCCCTGGTCAGGAAGTAGTTCTCGGGGCCACTGTACTGTGTCTGTTCTCTAAGCTGCGTTGATGTTGCCATGCGAAGCCTCCAAAGTTGTCTAGTGTTGCCGTTGAGTTCTGATTAGGTTCATGCAGCCCCAGCAAGTCCGAAGCATGAGGGGACAACATTACTCGTTTCCTTTCTGACCGCCTGTGCCAGAGCACTCACCGTCGCGCCTCCAGCGACGATGCTGGTATCCAGCGGCATCGCGAAACGCTTGCTCATCTCCAGCACAATGTTGATCAGCGCCAGCGACGTTCCACCCAGGTCAAAGAAATCCTCGTTCACTCCAACTTCCTTCACCCCCAGGGCCGCCGCCCAGATCTCCGCGATTGTCCCCTCGAGCCCGCTATCCTGGAGAGGCGTGACGTTGACGCTGCTTTCTGACGCGAGCAGAGCTTTACGATCGACCTTTCCGTTTGCAGTCAGAGGCATCTCTCGCACAAAGACGAAGTGCGAAGGGACCATGTATTCCGGTAACCGGCTGCTCAGAGCATCCCGTAACGCTCTTGGATTTGGCTCGGCGCCTCCGGCGAGCACAACAAATGCGACCAGCCGTTTGTTGCCCAGCGGGTCTGGAAGTGCTGCCACTGCCGCCTGAAGAACATTGCTATTCCGAACCAATGCCGCCTCCACCTCCTCCAGCTCGATTCGGTAGCCACGTACTTTTACCTGGAAATCCTGCCGCCCAATGAATTCGAGCACGCCTTTGGGGGTATATCGAACGACGTCTCCGGTCCGATACAGCCGGGTTGCGGGAGCAGCGAACGGGTTCGGGATGAATGCTTCGGCCGTGAGCTCCGGATGGTTGAAGTAGCCACGGGCGAGACCAGCTCCCCCGATTAAGAGTTCACCCGTCTCCCCGATCGGAACGGGAGCCAGCCGGGAATCGAGCACATAAACGGTGGTGTTCGCGACCGGTCTTCCTATCGGCACAGCATCCTCAATCCCGGACGCCTCGCGCACCGGGAAGCAGACGCTAAACGTCGTACCCTCTGTCGGGCCGTACCCGTTGATGACGCGACAGCCTGCAAAAGCGCCGATCACCTTCTTCACGTGGGGAGCGGACACGACGTCTCCCCCCGCAAGCAGTTGCCTCACCCCTCCCAGCATTTCCAGGTCGGCATCAACGATCGCGTGGAAGAGGCCCGCAGTCAGCCATAGAATGCTGACACCGCCGTTCTGAATAATGCGTCTCAGCTTCGCTAGATCCAGCAAGCGGTCGGGGGGATATAGTACGAGTCGAGCACCATTCAGCAGCGCCCCCCAGATTTCAAAGGTTGCCGCATCGAAAGTAATCGGGGCGAGCTGCAGGAAGACATCATCCGGGCTGATCTCGACATAATTCGTGTTCCTCACCAGACGATTGATGTTCGAATGCAACACGCCGACGCCCTTCGGGGTCCCGGATGACCCCGAGGTATACATGACGTAGGCAAGATTCTGTGATGTTGCATTCGCCACCGGTGCGGTTGTCGGCTGCTTCGCAATCAGGGGCAGGGTAGGATCGGCAACCACTGTGTGCACTGAATGGTTTGACAGTATCGCTCTCGCCTCTCCTGTGCACACGACTACAGAGACGCCGGTCTGCTTCAGGAGATAGGCCATGTGGTCATGCGGATAGTCCTTGTCTATGGGAAGGTAAGCGCCACCCGACTTCAAAATTGCCAGTAATCCGATGACCATCTCCAGCGAGCGGTCAGTGCACAGACCGACCACCACCTCCGGTATGACGCCGAGCTCGCGGAGATGGTGAGCTAACTGGTTGGCGCGTCTCTCGAGATCACCATAGCTAAGGCTATATTCGCCTATCGAAATAGCCACCGCGTCGGGAGTCCGTCTCGCCTGGTCGGCGAAGAGCTCATGGACACACGTTGTCTCCGGAAACCTGGTTGCAGTCTCATTCCATTCAAACAGCACCCGGTGCCGTTGCTGCTCATCAAGTTGACTATCGGCTACCGCCGTGACCTCTGCAGCTACTGAAATCGCATGACTAGCCATGAGACTCTTACCTCGACTATTGCAGTTACTTAGACGCACACTCTAGATGACACACATATCTGACCCGGCCAACCATAGCACCGCCGTTCATCGCGTGCAACCACTGTACGCGCAGTATCTGCGCCGCTGCACTTCGTCCCAGTGCGTCGTTACACTACTTACGTGAGTCAAGTCACCACTGAATTCGTAATGCCTGCGCGGGCCGATCGCGCGCTAGGCGATCCGGTTCGTTGCCCGGCTGCGCACCAGCGATGCACGGCTTTGCATAAACGGCGAGAGGGAGAAATTCTCCTCCAGCTCGGTACCGCGAATCAGGCGTCGAAGAACGGGGGCCGTCATGTACGTTGTTGCTACCGCCATCATGACGAAGATGAAAAATACGGGCTTAGGTATGATCCCAAGGTCGTAGCCGGCATTGAGGACGACCAGCTCCACCAGGCCGCGCGTGTTCATCATGGTGCCGACGGAGAGCGCTTCTCGCCAGCGCAAACCACTCAGCCTGGCGGCAATCGAGCAACCTCCGCACTTGGCTATGGAGGCTATGGCGGTCACGCTAACCGCGGAAAGCAAGGATCCCGTGCCAGCCAAGGAACCGATGTCAGTGCGAAGACCGGTGAAGGTGAAGAAGATTGGCAGGAACAGCACGTTCACAAAGTCGGCCATCCGGCTGTTTACGGCAGCGCAGAATTCTTTCTGGTCATGGAGAATAGCCCCCATCACAAAGGCCCCAAAAACGGAAAAAATTCCTATGGCGCTGGTAATTGCAGCGGAGGCGAGAAAGAGGATCATCAGCTGCGCGAGCGCGCCGGCAGGCAGGTTTCCCTCACCCTGGCGTAGGGCCCGGCGCGTCCATCTGACCAGGACCGGGCGGACCAGATAGATCATCACTAGGAGGTATAAGAACACCTCAAGGGCCGAAAGCAGCAAACGGCCAACGCGGAACTGAGCCGTGATCATGGCGGAGACCGCCGCGAGCAGCAGCCAGCCAACCGCATCATCCATGGCAGCGGCAGTAATCGTGAGCGCACCCAACCTCGTCCTCGTGAGGTTGAACTCCACCATGATCCGGCCCAGTACCGGCATGGCGGTGATGCTGAGCGCCATGGCAACAAACAGAGTAAACCCGCGCTGATCCACTTGGAGTGCCATCTCGGAGTAGATCCATTTCCCAAGTGGCAGCCCTAGAGAGAACGGCAGCATTATCCCAGCAGCCGAAATGAAACCCGCCGCCCGGGTGGATGTTGCCAGATGTCCAAACTCGAACCCTGTTCCCATAAGGAACATGATGAAAATGAGACCGACCTCGCTGATCACACTCAAGTGAGCCCCGGTGGCCCGGTCGAACACGAGCCCCTGAAGGTGGGGAAACAATGCGCCGAACACAGATGGCCCAAGAATTAACCCGGCGGCAATCTCTCCGCATACTCGCGGCTGCCCGATCCTCTTAAACAGCGCGCCGGCCACCCGTGCACAGGCAATTACCAAGACGAGTTGAACAATAATTCTCATCAGCTAACAGTCGGAGTATCCCTGGATGCCAGTCCTAAGTTAGGACTGGTTGTTGAACATCGTCCTTGGATAACAAGTGGTGCCACCAGCATCCTAGGCCACGGCTGCTTCTTTGATAGCCACCTTCACTAGCCGCCCCATTCCGGCGAGTGTCTCCAGGTCGATGTCGGCCACGCACCTCACCGGCACATAGTCCAGGGTCAACGCACCTTCGATATGCACCTTGCCCTTTCCCTTTTCGAAGTCAGCTGTGCTGAAGTCAGAAGCATCGCGATCCAGACGGAATCCAAGCTCGGTTCCTCCTCTCGTTTCGGGGAAGCGGATATGTACGTATTGACGGTCTACAGCCTCCTTGAAGAGCTTTACATCGCCCCTCGGCTTTACTCCCACCTCAACCGAGTAGTCACGTTCACATAGCCTGTCGACAAGGCTGGTGAACCCACCTTCTTTGGCCTCGGGCGCGGGATTGGGAGGCGCCGGGTTCCGGGCCAGATCGTCCATTTTTTGGCGCAAGCTGAGGGGTCGCATGTCTGTCCAGACTTCTTTGATATAGGAGAGACACTCTGTCTTGGGGCCAGTCTTACCGACGTGACGCCATCCTCGTGGACTCTCTTTGAAATCCGGCCATATTGAAT
>DATAEJ010000095.1:0-26430 GCA_036258095.1 Candidatus Angelobacter sp.
TTGGCCAGCATGTCCATGTCGTGCCCATAACCGGGATCGGGCGACTGGCCCTGTCCGCGATGATCGTAGGCAATCACGCGATAGCGCTTTTCGAAGGCGGCCCGCTGCGGCTCAAACATGGTGTGATCCATGAGTAGGCCGTGGGAAAAGACAATTGTTTCCGGACCGCTCCCTGATTCCTTGTAGAACAGCTCAATACCATTGACCTTGATTGTGGGCATTTCAGCTCCGCGAACCCGGTCTTCTGGGCGCACTACTCTATCATGCGATGAACCATTGCAGCGTACGGCAGGCATTGACCTTCCGTAGGCAGGAATTCGCCTTCACCGTGAAAATCGCTCAGCGCTCTCGGCCGACCCAGAATACCTTCGGCTCATTCGTATCCTTGGGAAAGTCGCTTTGCAATCGCGGAAGGAACTTGAGGAGAGTCAAAGGACTGGTCTGGTTCAGCGCGTCAATCTCTTCGCGTGATTCGACGGGTATCCATGTTCGGTATTGAGGGTCGTTGCCGCCGGTCCAGTCAATCCACTCGTGAAATTCGTAGTAGTAGAGCTGGCCGCAGCTTTTGCAGCGCATCAGAGACCGGCGAAGATGGGTGTCCTCTTCGCCAAACTCTTCCAGCGTGTCAAAGCAGCCGTAAAGATCGTCAGGCGTGAGCGTCTCCGCCTGCCACAAATGACATTGGGTGGGCTGTTTCATTGCTGCAGAAGCAGCAGTTTAGCCCACCCAACGAGTTCTTTCGACTGCAAACAGTTATTTCTTCCTTTTTAACAATCCGGCACTTCGTAACCGATATGCCGGGTTACCAGATCCGTACCCGGTCCTTGGGTTCGAGGTACAGCTTCTCTCCCGGCTTCACGTTGAACGCCGTATACCAGGGATCGATATTACGAACAGTAAGAGCCCGGTATCTACCCGGAGAATGGGAGTCAGTGAGCACCTGGCGTCGCAGAGAGGCATCACGAGTCTTCGAACCCCAGTCCTGGCCAAACGCGATGAAGAACTGCTGGTCGCTGGTGAACCCGTCCTGCACAGGTCCGGGCTTCCCCCCAAGAGAGGCACGATATCCGTCATACGCAGCCGCTATTCCGGCCAGATCAGCAATATTCTCGGCCAGAGTCTGTTTGCCGTTCAGCGACACGTCTGGGAATGGCTTGTAGCTGTCATACTGTGCCGCGAGCTGTCCGGTTGAGGCATTGAAGTGCGCCAGGTCGGCATCCGTCCACCAGTTGCGGACGCGCCCCTTGGAATCGAACGCCGCGCCTTCACTATCGAAAGTATGGCTGATCTCATGCCCAATCACCGCGCCAATGGCGCCATAATTCACCGCTGCCGGGGCCTTCGGATCATAGAAGGGTGGCTGCAGGATCGCCGCCGGGAAATTGAGCGCGTTCTGCAACGGCAGGTTCACCGCATTCACCGTCTGCGGCGACATTGACCATTCCTTGCGGTCTACCGCGCCACCCAGCCGCTTGAGCTGGCGGTGATATTCAAAAAGACGGCCGCGCCATATGTTGCCGAAAAGATCATCGCGCTTTACTTCAAACCCGGAATAGTCATGCCAGTGCTCAGGGTATCCGATGCCCACATAAAGAGTGTTCAACTTCTCCTTGGCTTCCGACTTGGTGGAGGCCGCCATCCATGTGAGAGCGTCAATGCGCTTGCGGAACGCGACAATAAGGTTCTGCACCATTGCCTGCGCCTGCGCTTTTGCCTGCGGCGAGAAGTAACGATCGGCATAAACCTTGCCTACAGCGTCACCCAGGAACTGATTCACCACAAATACGCCACGCTGCCAGCGCGGACGCTGCTGCGGCGTGCCGGAGAGCGTCTTGCCGAAGAAGTTGAAGCTCTCGTCTGCCAGGGCTTTCGGCAAGACGCCAGCGTGATCTTCGATCAGGTGATAGGTGAGCCAATCCTTCCAGGTATCAAGCGGAACGGAACCAACCAGCGCCGCTTCGGCGGTGATTGCGCTGGGCTGCCACACGGTGAACTGTTCCTGTTTATCCAGACCGGCTGCGTTGAGGTACTCTGCCCAGTCCAGACCGGGAGCCTTGGCCGCGAAGTCGGCTTTCTTCCAGGTATTGTTGGCTTTGTGGATGTCGTTGTTGTCGGCGAGGGACCAGTGATTCTGCGCGATCGAGTGTTCCAGTTCGACAATGCGCGCAGCACGCGCCTCACCATCGGCGATTCCCGCCAGCTTGAACATTTCCGCGATGTGCTTCTGGTAAGCATCGCGGACCTCTTTCATGTGCGGAGTGTCAGCCAGGTAGTACTCGCGGTCGGGCAGCTCGAGCCCGCCCTGCATCAGGTAAGCCGTATAGTGATCCGAATCGGCGAAGCCGGGCGCGGTCCACAGTCCGAAGAGATTCGAGGTATGAAAGTTCGTGTTATTGAGCGCGTCCACGTCAGCACGCAGCGTTTCACCTAACGCGTGCGAGAGGTCTTTCTTGTCCTTGATCCCATTGATCGCATCAAGATGCGGCTTCAGCGGCGCCAGGCCGCGAGCTTCGATGGCAGCTTCGTCGAGATAAGAATTGTAAAGGTCAGCGATTTGTTGAGCGTTGGAGCCGGGCGCTGCCTTCGACTTCGCCATTTCCTGGATCAGGTCGGCCGTGCGCTTGTTGCTGATGTCGCTCAGTTGGCTGAAAACTCCCACAGCCGGACGGTCGGGCGGTATCTCAGTTCGCTTGAGAAAGCCACCGTTCGCATAATCGAAGAAGTCATCTCCCGGTGAGACCGACTTGTCCATGTTGTTTACGGCAATGCCGTGGGTGTCAGGCGCCGGCGGTTGCTTCGCCAGAAGGAAAACCACCGGTAGAGCAAACAAGGTGAGTGCTACGTAAAAATACGGTTTATATGCAGATTTCATGTGATTGTTTAGACGTTCCTTGCGGCTGACGGTCTCAGCAGCAGAACTGCTTTTATTCTAAATGGTTTCGGACTGTTGCGGGCGGGCAGATGAATGCGAGGCCTGAGACGATCGCTAATGCTTTGCCAAGCTAGCCTGTTCATCCAGTACACGTCCCATGAACCTTATGAGGTCCCATTGATCCCTGAATGACACCTTGTTTTCCACGTCAACGTGAGAGAGCGCCCGGCTGATCAGCAGTCCGCGCAACTCGCTCGGAGGCACCTCGCGCGCCAGCCACCTCGATTCGGCGGGAGGAATGATGTTGTCACCGGCGCCGTGGAGCAGGTAGACGGGCACCGTCAGGGATTTCAGCCGCCCTGCAGGCGAAACAGCAGACATCTCGGCGCGATGGCGTTCAATGACGGCGAGGAACGCTTTTTCCAGTTGCTCGCGGTGGTAGACCAGGAGCTTCATTTGGCCGGCCCCGGCGGGGCTCAGGCTCGCGGCTGTGTTCATTGGGTCAGGAGTTTCCCACAGTCTTTGCCGAAGCGATTGGCGCGCTACAGGCACATCTTCCGAGGTGAAGAAATCTTCCAGATGCGAGTAAGCCAGGATCAATACGCCATACTCGTGCGCCTGAAAGGGAACCCTGGTTCCATCGGGTTCTTCCATCAGGTTGGTTGCGAAGAACCGCGCTACGCGGGCCATATCATCATGCGCTCCTACAGCGAGCACGTAGCCCATCTTGTCCGCGTATTCCGGGCGCGCTGCGGCCATCAACGCAAGTCCTCCGGCAAAACTAAGCGCCACAATACCGACAGCATGATGCGTCTGCTGTTGAAACCAGATTGCCGACTGGCCGATTGTGTCCACAGTCTGCGGCGTTACGTGGTATTCCGTAAGGTCGTGCAGCTCCGGCGTGGCCACAACGAATCCGGCACTGGCCATGGCCCGTGCCAGGTTTACCATGCGCGGATCCTGCATCCCAAGATGGTGGACGCCATGAAGGAGCAGCATGCCGGGAGCATTGGCGACGTCCGTTGGCGTGTAGGTTTTCACCTTCAGGGGCCCAGATTGAGTTTGTGCGATGGTATCAGCCTCGTAAACCGGGTGCGCAGCGAAGCTCGTGGCGAAACCACCAGTTTTGGGGTCGGAAAAGCGAGTCAGGACAGACATGGCGCGCAACTCGCCCTGACCGGCGACCCGCACCACCAGCAGGAGCACAACAACCAGAGACACTCCTGCGCTAGAGTAAAGAAGCTTGCGGGAATTGGCTTTGGCCACTAGATCTCCAGGATGACTGGCATGATCAATGGCCGCCGGGAAGTGGTTTTTACGATGTAGCGCTTCAGGTCGGCGCGGATTTTTTCCTTGATTACGCCGTAGTCGGCTTTCTCTTCCGCGGTGGAGCTGTCCAGAGTGGTGGCGACCACGCGCCGCGCATCCTCGACGAAGCCGTTCTCTCCGCCGGCGGCGAAGCCGCGCATTACGATCTCTGGAATAGACTCCACTGTGCCGGTCAGTTTGTTGATCGCGATTATGGGAAGCACAAACCCGTCCTCGCTCAGGTGACGCCGGTCCTTAATGATGAG
Source organism: Candidatus Angelobacter sp. (assembly GCA_036258095.1). Classification (GTDB taxonomy): domain Bacteria; phylum Acidobacteriota; class Terriglobia; order Terriglobales; family Acidobacteriaceae; genus Angelobacter. The sequence continues at coordinate 4,447 of DATAEJ010000095.1, forward strand.
GTCTTCCACTACGTCGCCGCGCGAGCCGGAATCGATGCAGATGCGGCCGACCGGTACCTTCTCGATCTTGCGCGCGCCCAACTCATCAAATTCCATGATGTCGCCGCTCTCCATCATCAGCACCTGGCCGACAGCTCCGTGCATGGAGCGCGCGAGGTCCGCATGAATACGCAGCTGCCGATACTCGCCATGGATCGGGATGAAGTATTTCGGCTTGACCAGGTTCATGATCAGCTTCAGCTCTTCCTGGCTGCCGTGTCCGCTCACATGGATGGGCGGGTTCGAGTTGTCGTCATAGATCACATTCGCTTCACGGCGGAACAGGTGATCGATCATCCGGTAAATGCCTTTTTCGTTGCCGGGAATGATGCGGGAAGAAAGCACCACCGTGTCGCCGCGTTCAATCCGAGCGTGCTTGTGGTTGTCCACTGCGGCACGGGAGAGCGCGGACATGGGTTCGCCCTGCGTGCCACTGATCATCACGCAAACCTGGTGCGGTGGGTAATCCTTGATCTGCCCGGGATGAATCAGCAAGCCTTCTGGCACTTCAAGGTAGCCCAGGTCCATCGCGATTTCTGCTGCTTCTGACATGGAGCGCCCCACCAGCGCCACTTTGCGGCGGTATTCGCGCGCCATCTCCAGGGCCAGCTTGATCCGGTGAATGGAAGACGAGAAGCATGAGATAAAGAGCCGCCGGTCCGCGCGGGCAAAAATCTCGTCGAATTTCCCGCGCACTGCGCGTTCGCTGGGGGTGTAGCCGCGACGTTCTGCGTTGGTTGAATCCTGGAGCAGCGCCAGGACGTCACCGTCTTTTCCGTATTCGGCAAAAGTGTGCAGATCAAAGAGCCGGTTGTCCGTGGGCGTGGGATCGACTTTGAAATCGCCGGTGTGAATCACAACACCGATCGGCGTGTGGATGGCCAGCGCCACGCAATCAACCAGGCTGTGTGTTACCTGAATGGGATTGATGGTGAACGGGCCGAGTGAGAAGCGATCGCCCGCGCGGATTTCGCGCAGGTCAGAGTCATCAAGCAAGTCGTGTTCGTCCAGCTTGTTCTCAACGAGAGCCAGCGTAAACTCAGTTCCATACACCGGGACATTGAGTTCGTTCAGCACCCAGGGCAACGCGCCGATATGGTCTTCATGCCCGTGGGTCAGCACAATTCCGCGCACTTTTTCGCGGTTCTGGATGAGATAACTGATGTCCGGGACGACGATGTCCACGCCCAGCAACTCGGACTCGGGGAACATGAGTCCGGCATCAACCACAATAATGTCTTCCCCCCAGCGGACGGCCATACAGTTCATGCCGAACTCGCCGAGGCCACCAAGGGGAACCAGGTGCAATTTACCCGCAGGCATAATCCATTTGTGATGCTAACAGAGAACCCGCGAGTTTAGAGGGATTTCGCGCTTCAGCGAGCTATACGGAACTATTGGGCAGCAGCATCCAGCACAGTCTCCGAAGGAGCTTCTTTCCCGAGTGCTCCCTCCCATCGCGCGACCACGGCCGCAGCCAGGCAGTTGCCAAGAACATTTGTAGCTGTCCGTGCCATGTCCATAAGCTGGTCGATTCCGAGGATCAGGATAACCGGCCAAACCGGCAGATGGAATGAATCCACTGTGCCCGAAAGAATCACAAGCATGGCGCGAGGTACACCGGCAACGCCCTTGCTGGTAAGCATGAGCGTAAGAAGCATGACCAGCTGCTGCCCGATGCTGAGATGAATTCCGCCGGCTTGCGCTACAAAGAGAGCGGCGAGCGAGAGATAAAGCGTGCTGCCGTCAAGATTGAAGCTGTAGCCGGTTGGCAGGACAAACGCAACAATCGGGCGTGGGACACCAAAGGCCTCCATCGATTCCATAGCGCGAGGCAGAGCAGCCTCAGAACTGGCTGTAGCAAACGCGATTGAAACCGGTTCGGCAACGGCACGAAAAAATCTCTTGAGGGGGAGTCGCGCGAGGAGAGCGACAGGGACGAGGACGCAGCCAAGAAACACGACTAGCGCCGCGTAAAGTGTGGCCAGAAGGTGGAAGAGGTCCTTCAAAACACTGAAGCCCATAGTCCCGACGGTCGCGGCCATCGCTCCCAATACACCTAGAGGAGCGAACAACATGACGATGTTCGTGAATTTGAACATCACCTCTGAAAGGCTCTCGCAGAAAAGGATCATCGGGCGGCGTTTATCTTCGCTCAGCAGGGCAAGCGCAATGCCGAAGATGATGCTGAACACCACTACCTGCAGCACCTGCCCTTCGGCGACCGACTTGGCGATGTTTTCAGGGAACGCGTGCAGGAGGATGTCCGAAGGTTTCTGCGGAGGCGAAGACGGCGGAGCAGTGGCTTGAGCGGCCATAGCCTCTGCTTTCCTTTGCACGCCGGCGCCGGCCTGCGAAAAGTTCGCGGCTGCCAGACCGATAAGCAGCGCCAGTGTGGTGATCACTTCAAAGTAGATCAGTGACTTCACACCCAGACGCCCGACCTGCTTCAAGTCAGCATGACCGGCAATCCCGACAACCAGGGTACTGAAGATGAGTGGAGCAACAATCGTCTTGATCAGCCGGAGGAATATAGCGCTAAGGACCTGCAGATTGCGTGCGGTATTGGGGAAGTCGTAGCCGATCTCTGCTCCCAGCATCATGCCTGCAAAGATCCATGCCGTGAGTGAGCGCCGCACAACCGCATATCCGCAGAAGGCCAGGAGCGCAGCGCGCCAGAAGAAAAGCAAGACACTGGGGCTTACGCTTTGATGCGTGTAGTAGCCGAACGCCCAAACTACGGCAGCTATTCCCGCCAGCACCAGGAAGGCGAGAAGCAGCCCAGTTTGCATTCGCGCGCGATTCATATCAGTCAGTCCCCTCGGTGGCCGAGATGGGAGGATATCACCGCAGCAGGTCCTCCAGTTCGACCGAGCTCTCAGTTTTTTCGTCGCGATACTTAACGATCACGGGAGTGTACAGCGAAAGGCCCCATTCCTTGCCTTTCCCCTTACTCACAATACGTGAACCGGGCACCACGACCGCATTCTCGGGAATTACCAGCGGTGAATCAGTGGTGGCCCGGTAGACCTGATCGCGTACGACATCGTAAACCGGCGTTGCACGTGTAAGGATGGTTCCGGCTCCCAAAACAGCTCCTTGCAGGACCCGTGTTCCTTCGTAAACGCCGCAGTTGCCGCCAACCAGCACATCGTCTTCGATGATTACTGGCGAGGCATTCACCGGCTCCAGGACACCGCCAATCTGGGCAGCCGCGCTAAGGTGGACGCGTTTGCCGATCTGGGCGCATGAGCCCACCAGCGCGTGGGAGTCAATCAGTGTGCCTTGGTCTACATACGCCCCCACGTTCACATACATCGGCGGCATGCAGATGACGCCCGGGGCAAGATAAGCCCCCTGACGTACCGAGGAACCCCCCGGAACCACACGAACCTTGTCTGCCACCGAAAAACGGCGAGCAGGGAAGGTGCTTTTGTCCACAAAAGAGAGTGGGCCGGCGCCGTCCATCTGCTCCAGCTCACCGAGCCGGAACCCAAGCAGAATCCCCTTCTTCACCCAGGGATTTACGATCCACTGCGTTGCCTCGCGTTGCGCGGCCCTGATCTCACCGCGGGTGAGCGCTTGGCGAAATTCCTGGAATACATTGCGGGCCTGGTTGGTTTGCTCCGCGTCAGCCGCGCCTTCGGAATAGAACCTTTCTATGTCAACCTGAAGTTTGTGCATTGCGTGGGGAGTATATACGTGCAACGTAATGACGCAAAGCTTCCGCGCAGCTCCTGCTTGCGTTATCCGGGAAGTCTGCATCTCAGTACGTGATGCCGAACCTGGAGCCTTTGCTGGGCAAGACGCTGATTGTAGTTGCCCATCCCGACGATGAAGTCATTGCCTGTGGCGGCTTGATGCAGCAAATGCAGCAAGCCACAGTCCTGTTCGCGACCGACGGTGCCCCGCGCGACGAATACTTCTGGAAAGACTACGGCTCGCGCGAGGAATACGCAGCGGTACGCAGGCGGGAGGCAGTGGAAGCGCTTTCGAAGGTCAAAGCGGAGCCAATGTTCCTCTCTGACCTGGTTGCCGAGGGAATCGCCGACCAGGAACTCTTTCGATTGTTAAATATGGCCTTCACGCGCATGCAGCGCGTGCTGGGCAGAAATGAAACAGATTGTCTTTTGACTCTTGCCTATGAAGGAGGCCATCCGGACCACGATGCCGCCTGTTTTCTTACCTGGCTTTGTGGACAAAAGACCGGCCTCCCGGTGTGGGAGGCGCCACTTTACCATCGTGACAGTGAAGGCAAGCCGGCTTTCCAGACATTCCACCAGAGTACCGGAGCAGAGCAGCTGGTCCGGATCGAAGGCGAGATGCTGGAAAAGAAGCTTGCCATGTTCCACAGCTATCGCTCGCAAAAGCTGGTGGTTAACGGATTCCGGCCCGAGGTGGAACAGTTCCGGCCCATGGCGGGGTACGACTTCACGCGTCCACCGTTTCCCTGGAAGCTGAATTATGAGCTCTGGCAGTGGCCCATGACGGGCCAGCAGGTAGCTGACTCTTTTTCCGAGCTGCTGCGCGAAAACTCGGCTCTGGCTGCCGGTTGAGCAAACCCGAGCTGTTCTTTTCTGCTCAAACCAAAGAGAGATGGCGGACAGTCCCAGCCGCATTTTGTTCATTTCCTACCCACTGCTGACGGTCTCGGATGAGAGCGCCGGCGGGGCGGAGCAGGTGTTGTGGAACCTGGAGAGGGAACTCTCGCTTCGGGGAAGCCGAACCACCGTTGCTGCTTCACACGGCTCGCGAGTTGCTGGTGAGCTGTTCGCGACCGGGGCTCCCTGCCGCCAGTCGGATGATTTTGAGCGCCGCAACCGTGAACATCAAGAGGCAATCATCGAGTTTGTCGGCCGGCGTCGTCGCGAGAGACGCTCGTTTGACCTGATACACGACATGAGTGGCAGCTTCTGGTCACAAGCGGCAGAACTGGATACTCCACTTCTGGCAACACTGCACCTGCCGCGCAGCTTCTACCCAGCGCATCTTTTTGCTGAAATCCCGGAGAATGTACGCTTCAACTGCGTGTCCGCTGCCCAGGCGCAGAGCTTCGCGAATATAGATCAGGTAATCGGCGTTGCGCCGAATGGCGTGGCGCTCGATCGTTTTGAGCCCAATTACGGGCCACGTGCAGGACTGCTCTGGATTGGCCGCATCTGCGAAGAAAAGGGACCGCACATAGCGCTGGAAATCGCCGGAGTCGCGGGCGAAGCGATCACGCTTGCTGGGCAGGTTTATCCATTCTCGTACCATCAGAACTACTTCCAGAAGAAAGTAGTTCCACAACTTCGCCGGCTCCCCGAAGCACGATTCATTGAATCGCCGTCAATGCAACAGAAACGTTCCTTGCTCCGGGAGTCGCGTGCATTGGTGATAACGAGCAGCGTAGATGAAACCAGCTCTCTGGTGGCGATGGAAGCCGCAGCCAGCGGCACCCCTGTAGTAGCGTTCCGTCGCGGCGCTTTGCCGGAAGTAATCAAAGAGGGAGTCACCGGCTTTCTCGTCGACACGCTCGATGAGGCTGTTCGTGCGCTCCGTGACATTGACCGGATCAGCCCGTCTGGCTGTGTTCGCCACGCACGGGCTAATTTCTCGAGTGCCCGAATGGCTCAGAGCTACGCGGCCCTGTACGCCGAGTTGCTGCATCCACACGGCGGGTTTAGGCCCGCTTCGTCAGCGGTGGTCCAGCAAGCTTTGTAGGCTCCATGGTTAGCTGTGCTGGGAGATAGAGAGAACATTTCCGTCCGGATCCTTAAACCACGCCACCTTTGCGGCGCCGCCGGGAGCCTCCCATACGCCTTGATCGTCCTGGTCCAAGCCGGGGTAGCGCTCGAACTGAATACCCTTTTTGCTCAAAGTGCTCACTGCATCTCTAATATGCGCGACTTCCCATCCCAGGACGGTGAAGGAATGAGGCGTGAAGTCTTTGACACGTACGATCCGAAGCATGGTTCCGTTTGCATCCATCACGATGGCGAAATGGTCATCACTGAGGAACTGGAGGCCAAGACGCTTCTCGTAGAACTCTCGTGCCTTAGAGGCGTTTCTGGTAGGGATGAAGGTGATTAGCTTTTCTGTGCCGAGCATGGGATAGCTCTCTTTCAGGGGCAGCATTTTATCCGGCCCGGAGCAATCGATCGAAAATAAATACGCAAGAAAAGGGCGGCGGCTTCGATCTAACGGCAGAGGGATGTTTCTCCTAGTGGGCAGGACCCGGCAGTGTGGATTCTTGAAGTAACTCCTTCCGACTGCCGGGTCGCAGGGGTTAGGCGGCGCTGAGCAGCGCCGCCTCATTTTTTGCCTGACTTTCACAAGTCCGAAACTGAGGCCGGCACCGCCTCGAGCAGCCCGAGTTCGGCCGCAATCTGGTGCAGCTTGAGGCGGGTCTCGCGTTTTACAGGCACCATCGGAAGCCGGAAGACCTCTTCGATGCGGCCCATCAACGCCAGCACGGTTTTCACCGGCATGGGGTTTGACTCCAGGAAGTTGGCCTGCATCAAGGGCAGAAACTTACGCTGGATGCGGCGCGCGCGTGTCCAGTCATTATCGAGGGCCGCCTGCGTGAGCTCTGACATCTCTTTTGGGATTTCATTGGACGCGACGGAAATAATTCCGACGCCGCCAAGGGAGATCACGGGCAGAGTAACCGCATCGTCGCCGGAAAAGACCTTGAATTCGTCAGGAACGTGATTGAACACTTCGGCGATCTGGCTAATATTGCCGCTGGCTTCCTTGACGGCGATGATGTTGGGCAATTTCGCGAGCCGTCCAAGCGTCGTGGGTTCAATGTTCGCGCCTGTGCGCCCGGGAACATTGTAGAGCACCAGAGGCTTATCCACTGCTTCGGCGATTGCCTTGAAGTGCTGATACTGTCCTTCCTGCGTGGGCTTGTTGTAGTAAGGCGATGCGGTAAGGATGGCATCAACTCCCTTGCGCCGGCTTAGCTCTCGAGCTTTCTCCACAGCATCGGCCGTGTCATTCGAGGTGGCCCCAGCGACGATGGGAACCCGCCCGCCCGCGACTTCAATGGTGATGTCGACCACACGCAACCACTCAGCCTTGCTAAGTGTCGGAGTCTCGCCGGTGGTTCCGCAGGGAACAAGAAAATGGATGCCGGAGTCAATCTGCCATTCCACCAGCCGGCCGAGCCGCTCCTGGTCAATAGTCAGATCCGGGCGAAATGGGGTAACAAGCGCTGTACCGCAGCCCTGGAGGTTCATATGACAAGGATAAATGATGGTCGCGCATCGGGATATCGGTATATCGGGGTATCGAAATATCGTGGGTCGCTAATCCAAACATCTTTACCATCCTGAACGAGGCACTTTCGAAAGGTCCGACCGGCCGATTTCCGATATGCCGATGTCCCGTTAACCCGATATCCCGATAGCTAGAGTTGGTCCACGATCTCAGGAAACTCGTAGAAGCCGGTTTTGCCGGGCAGCCATTCAGCGGCGCGAACGGCACCCTCGGCGAATCCAAGGCGGGATTTGGCGTCATGAGTGAGCAGAATGGTGTCATGCCGGGAATCGAGAGTAATCATGTGCATGCCCACGGTGTCGCCTTCGCGGACTGATGTGATCTCCAGCTTCAGGCCTGACCCTGCCTCAAACAGTTTCTGCAGGGTCACTGCGGTCCCGGAAGGCTTGTCTTTCTTGTGCACATGATGCCGCTCGACGATCGTGCCGTGGTAGTCATTTTTCAAGATCGGCGAGAGTGCCTGCACGGCCTTGAAGAAGAAGTTCATGCCGACAGAAAAGTTCGATCCATAGAGAAGAGAACCGTTCTTGTCGGTGATCAGCTGGCGTATTTTGTCGAGGTGCTGGTACCAGCCCGTGGTGCCAATCACGATCGGCACGCGTGCTTCCGCGCAGCGAAAAACATTGGCGATGACTGCGGCCGGCGTGGTGAAGTCAATTACGACGGCAGTCTGACGCAGGAGTTCCAGTGTGAGGCCACGGCCGCCGGGGTTCTCGTTGCTCGCCAACGTTCGCACTTCGTGGCCGCGCCGTTGCGCCACGTCCGCGACCATGGCGCCGGTTTTCCCCCGGCCAAGCACCACAACTCTCACTGAAAACTCCTCTACGCGAAGACTTCCGGATCAACCTGGGAAAAGAATACTTCATGGAGCCGGGAAACTACCTGGGGAACGTCAGGCTCGTCAATCACAAAGCTGATGTTAATCTCGGACGCGCCCTGCGAAATCATCTGGATATTTACGTCCGGGATGGCGCTGAAAACGCGAGCTGCAATTCCCGGGGTGTTGCGGATGTTCTCGCCCACCAGACAGACGATCGCCTTCCTGCCTTCGTATTTTACGTCTGCCAGCTTCGCCAGGTCGGCAGCAATTGCAGGAATGGATTCATTGGAGTCAACCGTCACGGACACGCTGACCTCGGAGGTGGAAACCATGTCCACCGGGCAGCGATGATTGGCAAAGACTTCAAAGATGCTCTTGAGGAAGCCGTGGGCCATGAGCATGCGCGTGGCGACGACGTCTACGACGGTGATGCGCTTTTTGGCTGCGATAGCTTTGAAGAAGTTCTTGCTCTTCGGTGCGGTGGCGGTGATGCGAGTGCCCTCACATTTCGGGTTACGGGAATTGAGGATCAACACCGGGATGTTCTTCTGGATTGCCGGCAGCAGCGTGGCCGGGTGCAGCACTTTGGCTCCGAAGTAGGCCAGTTCGGCAGCCTCTTCGAAGCTGATGGTCTTGATCCGACGTGCGCCACGGCAGAGATTGGGGTCGGTGGTCATCATGCCGTCGACGTCAGTCCAGATTTCGATTCGAGTGGCGTCAAGCCCAGCGCCGACGATGGCGGCGCTGAAATCCGACCCACCTCGGCCCAGAGTGGTTGAGCTGCCTTCACGCGTGGCGCCGATGAATCCACCCATCACCGGGACACGACCGCGTTCGAGAAGGGGAGCAACGATCTCCGCCAGACGCGCGTTGGTCTCACCGAATTGCGGTACCGCCTTGCCATGGGTAGCGTCCGTAACGATGCACTGGCGGGAGTCGACATGCGTGGCCTGAATGCCGCGATGAGTGAACGCTGCGGCGGCCATTTTCGACGAAACACGCTCGCCGAAGCCGCCGATGATGTCCGTTGTACGCAGCGTGAGTTCGCCGACTGCAACCACGCCGCGCAGCAGTTCCTCGAGAGAGTTGAAGTCGGCCTCAAGCTCCGGCGAGATGTTCTGAAAACGCTCTTGTCCAAGAAGATTGAGCGCGGTCTGATTGTGGCGCTCGCGTGCAGAGGCACAAAGCTCGAGTGCCTTCTCGCGCTCGCCCGCACCGGCGGCTGTCGCCATGGCAAGAAGCTGATCGGTAATCTTTGCCAGCGCGCTGACGACGACAACGGGTTTTTCCGCGAGGCGTTCGCGCACGATGGCCGCGACCCGGTCGATTGCCTCTGCGTCCTGGACTGAGGTGCCGCCAAATTTCATTACGATCATGGGCGCTCAGCCTCGTGCAGGTGAGAGCTCAACTGACGTGCGTTGTGTCTCAACTGAGGTAGCCCTGTGCTTTGAGGAGTTCGCCGTTCAGGATCGCCGCGCCCGCCGCGCCGCGGATCGTGTTGTGGGAAAGCACGGTAAAACGCCAGTCGAAGATGTTGCAGGGACGCAGGCGGCCCACCACGGCAGACATGCCGTTGCCGCGATCGCGGTCAAGGCGTGGCTGTGGGCGGTCGGGCGCAGGGTTGTAGATCACGGGCTGTTCCGGTGCGCTGGGCAGCTTGAGTTTCTGCGGCGTGCAGCGGAAGTCCTGCCAGGCATCGATGATCTCCTCTGCCTGGGCTTGCTTGCTGAGCTTGATGGAAACGGACTCGGTGTGGCCGTCTTCCACGGGAACGCGATTACAGTGCGCACTAAGCGCGACGTCTGCCGGTTTGACCGTTCCGTTCGAGAGCGTTCCGAGCAGCTTACGCGATTCGGCTTCCATCTTGGGTTCTTCGCTGGCGATGTAGGGAATCACGTTGCCGAGGATATCGAGCGACGGAACCCCGGGATATCCGGCGCCGCTGACGGCCTGCATGGTCGCGACGAAGACTTTTTCTACACCGTAGCGCCGGTGCAGCGGTCCCAAAGCCATGACGAGGCCGATTGCTGAGCAGTTCGGATTGGTGACCATGAAGCCACCGTTCTTTCTGTACCACTTCTGCGTCTTGATCAGCTCGGTATGATCGGCGTTGATTTCCGGAATGACGAGTGGGACATCTTCGGCCATGCGGAACGCACTGGAGTTGGAAACAACCGCGCAACCGGCGTCGGCGAAGGCGGGTTCGATCTCCCGCGCAGCATTGGAGTCCAGTGCGGCCAAAATGAGCTTAGGCGTATCGCCATTAGGAGCGGCAGTGTTCACCGTCATGCCGGCGACGCGCGCAGGAATCGGGGTAGCCAGCCGCCAGCTTGCAGCGTCGCGGTATGGTTTTCCAGCGGAGCGATCAGACGCAGCGAGCCACGCCACTTCGAACCATGGATGGTTCTCAAGCAACTGAATAAAACGCTGTCCAACCGTTCCGGTGGCGCCCAGAATGCCTACAGGGATCTTCTTGTTCATGGCCTGAAAATTCGATTTTAGCATCTACGGAAATGCCACCATTTTTCCATGGCTGCAGACCCCGTGTTCACCCTAGATCACTCTCAATTTCTGTCTGCGCGTTAAGGCAACTGTTCCATTCCGGCACAAAACTCCAAGGAATTACTGATTGTGAGGCGGCTGCAAGCCTGGCTACATATATCGCCACCTGCTTCCGGTTTTGTGCCCCGGAACCTTCCTGTTCAAACGAAATGACTTAAGTAATATTTGCCGGCCACGAGGAGCAGCTTAGACTCGTGACCAAAGGCTAGTGGCCAAAGGGACAGTGTACAAGGCGTGAGATTTCTCGCAGCAGAGTACGTGACCTTGGAAGAAGATCGAAGCCGCAGAGCGAGTCAGTATGCGGCACAGCAGGAAATTGAATGACGAGCGGTCGAGGCGGAAAAGTTCTGGCGATTCTCATGTGTGCGGTTGCAGCGCTATCAGCGCACGCGACGGCGCAGACCAGTTCCGCCCAACTGTCAGTTAACCTGACCGTGCAATCTTCCATCAGCCTGATCTTCAAGGACAACGCCAGTGTCGGCACCGCGGGTTTTTGCCCGCTGACGAATTCGGGAACGAACAACGTGGGCCTGGATCTCGGGACGGCGGCGTTCCCGGGCAACTCACATACATCGACATGCGTGAACTATACGCACCTGAACGGCGCTATTTATCAGGTGAGCAGCGCGTTTGATGTGCTGGTCACGAAGAGCAACACCAGCAGCCCGACTTACCGGCTGGCAGCGCAGACCTCCACGGTTCCGCCAAACGGGGTGACGTGGCTCATCGATAACACAGCTTTGACGACTGGATTCCAGACACTCGATACAGCGGATAACTTTGGCCAGGCGATAACGAAAACACTTCAGGTGCAGGTGAGAAACAACGTGCCGGCACAGGTGTTGCAGGAGACTATTACTTTCCTCGCGACAGCGAACTAGCGATGAAGAGAGCCTTCACAATTCGGACAGCGATGGCGGCGGTGATGGTGCTGCTGAGCAGTGCGGCTGTTTGGGCGCAGAATCCGACTGCAAGCGGCGTCATCAATGGCACGCTGGTGAATAAAGACGGGATCACACTGCTGTTCAACAGCGATCCGCAGTCCGTCACGCTGGGCGGAGCAGGAACTTCGGCGGCGAGCCTTGATTTTGGAAGTATTTCCGCGTTTGGACCGCTGGCAGCCGGAGTTACACGTCCTACGGTGACCGCGACCAACTATACGGTCAGGTCGCTCTTTGACATTCAGGTGATTCAGGGTGGATTGACGAGCACCACGTACACGTTGCAGGCGCAGCTTGCCGCCGCGGCGCCGACCGGCCTGAGCTATCGCGTGGACGCAATCACGCTGGGCACAGCGTCGCAAACGCTGCAGACGACCGCGACCTACGGGGTCGACATTCAACACAGTCTTGATCTTGTGATTTTGAAGGCTGCGCCGGGAGCGGGCGGTCCGGCAACGGGAACGCCGTTGACCACGACCATCAACTTTACGGCTACGGCCAATTGATTTTTGCAGTACAGATTCTGCAATTAAAGAAGGAGAGAGAGGAACCATGAAGAAATTTACCCTGATCGCAGCGGCCATGATGATGATGTCGGCATTTGCGGCTGCCCAAGTAACTTCGGGCGGTACGCTTGCAGTCACGGCCACAGTTAACGGCACCATCAACCTGGTATTCAACAGCGCCACCGGCGGAGTTCCGCTGGGTAACTCGGGCACGAATGCGGCGAGCCTTGCGTTCGGCACAGTGCAGGCATTTGGCGGTACGCTGGCGACCGGCGTAACCCGCACAGTCGGAACCGGCAACTTTACAGTGAGCTCGCCGTTCAATGTGAACGTGGCCAAGGCCAACCTGACCAGCGCGAATTACACACTGAAAGCCAACTTGACTACGGCAGACACGACAAACACCTGGCAGGTAGGCGGTGTCACGGTGGCGTCAGGTGCTCCCGCGACGATCACTGGCACGGGTGCATTTGATTCAGACAATCTGTTCACGCTGGCTCTAACCATTCCCTTCAGCGCAACCGGAACCAGCATCAGCAACACCATTAACTTCACGGCGCAGGCAAACTAACGGGAGCGGTCCCGAGAACGTGGTGTTGAAAGGAATGCATGAATTGAAAACGGGCCCGGAGGTGCGCGAATCAAGCTGCGATATTACCTGTTATTTCTTGCGATCGGTTCCTCCCTCATCGCCAACGGACAGGCGCAGCGCAAGGGCACGAGCAAACGCACCTCCGCCCCGGTTTTGAACATGCGGGCGCAAACGCTGGGAACACTCTCCGTAAGTCTGGTAACTGCACCGGATGGAGCACCGCTGAACGGCGGCAATCCCACTCAGCGCAGCCTGAATCTGGGGACCGTTTCCTACAACGGTCTTACGACTGTTCCAAATGTCACGGTGACCCGACAGGCGACGAGCTTCCTGGTAACTACGAGGTTCGGGCTCGCGGTTCAGGACAGCACACAGCAGGTATCGACAGCCACCATCCTGGTGGGGCTGGCGGCTCCCGAGTTGTTTTTTACGCTCCGTGTGGATGGACTGACGCTGTCGCCCACGCCTCAGGTAGTTCAGGGGCAGGCGCGAGTCGGGACAACGATGGAACACCGGCTGGATATCCAGATTCCGACTTCGGTCACTGAGCGCAATTCGCAGTTGCAGAACGCGCTGCTGTTTCAGGTGATCGCAAATTGAGAAGTTGAAGAAAATTATGAGCAAACTCCCCATATTGGTTTTAGTACTCGCCTGCATGCTAGTGGCAGGTGGATCCGCGGCACAGGCACAACCGCTGGCTACGCCGGTTCCGGTGCAGCAAGCCGTCCCGGCTTCGATTTCATTGAGCCCGGCAGTAGTTATGGCGAAGGGCAGCTTCGGCCAGGGGCTGACGCAGGTCCTCACGCTGACCAACAACACCGGGATGGACCTTGCCTTTGAGTTGCAGGCGCAGGATATCGTGGTGAAGGACGGAAAGCGCACCTTCGTGGCGGCGGGCGAAACGCAGAATGGCATCGCTGCGAGTGCCGTCTTCACACCGAAGGCGGTTCTGGTGAAAGCGCATACGGCTGCATCGGTGGAAGTACGCCTTACCATTCCTGCGAAAACAGATGTGCGCGCGGTCTCGGCGATCTTTATGGGAGCGGACAAGCTGCAAGGTTCTTCCAGCAACGTAGCCATGACAGCTTCATTGGCCGCATTGATCACCTTCAACTTGACAGACAACACGAAACTGCAACAGGAACCGGCGCACGTGGTTGCGTCTTCCGAGACGGCCAACATGACGATCCGGCAGTGGGTTGCGAACGTGGGAAGCGAACCAGTGCTGCCGGAAGGAACTGCGGCGGTGCTGAATGCAAAGGGGGCCCTGGTAGGCAAGGCGACTTTTCCCCAGCAGCGGCTTCTGCCGGGAGAGCGGCTTGAGTTTACCGCTGAATATCCTGACCAGCTTCAGCCGGGCGATTATCGCGCGCTGTGCTCGTTCCAGTACGAAGGCAAGGTCCTTACTAATGCCGCCGAATTCAAGGTGGACGCCAACCCAAAATGAGTTTCGTCCGGCGAGTGGCGTGGCTTCTGGCGATCGCTGTATTGGCGGCGCATGGGCAGGCTCCGCTCCAGGTGGGATACCAGAAGCGGGTTGAGTTCGCGCTGAGTGGTGCGACGGCCGCATATTCCCTCGATAGCAACATCACCGAAGCCTCTGTCGCCAATGGGCTGGTTGCAGTTGTCGGCAAAGCTCCGGGTACGACGAATGTTGTCATCGTGACCCAGGCAGGCGTGCAGACGCTCGCCGTCACTGTTCCGATGCCTGCGCCCATCCTGCCGCCGGGTTTCGAACCGCCGGCTAATCGCCTGAACGGAGAAACAGGCAGCTACGAATTCCGCTACAACTCCGATCCCGGCCAGATCACCAATTCACTGGAGTTCCGGCGCACACAGGGCGATTCATTCGATCGCTTCCACATGGTGAACGCAAACCTGTTTTCGGCTGGGGGGGCGACGTCGAACATAGGGTTTCCGCTGCTTTCTTACGAGATCAGCCGTCCGGCTTACGACTACACCTTTCTGGATCAGAACGTCGCGAACTCGCCACTCACTCTTGATAACTACATGGTTCGCGGCATGCACGCGCGCATTGGTGACTGGCAATTTCATGGCGGCATGACATCGATCGCCACTTTTCAGGGACTATTTCTTGCAACTGATCCTGAGTATGTAGCCGGGGTTTCACGCGATTTCAAGCTGGACGGTAACAACACGGTCCAGGCAAATTTCTATTACTTCCGTAACCCGGCGGAGTTGACGCTGGTAAGCGCCAACGGCCCAGCGGGGACATTCGTCTATCGCTTCACAGACAAAAAGCACACAAGCTTGTTGACGGAATGGGGATTCAGTCACGGTGCGGCATTTGCTGCTCGCGGTTCTTACGATGACGAGAAAACTCACCTGACCGGCAATTTGCGTATGCAGGGACCGAGCTTTGCCACGCTGGCGGTGAACAACCAGCACGGAACCTTTGCCGACCTGAGTGCGAATCGGAAGATCAACTCACGGCTGGACGTGAGCGCGGACCTGAATCAATCGAACTTCAATCTTCGCAACCTGCAGCAGAACACCTTCACTACGACGGAGCTGCTGAACTTTCGGCTGACGCATCACTGGTCGATTACCGGAGGCAGCGCTTATTCAAGCTTTCAGTCAAAGCTGCCTGCCGGCCCGGAAGTGCGTACCTTCAACGTGCCGGCGGGGATTGATTTCTCGTCACGGCATTTCGGTTCCGGCTTCCAATACGAGCGGACAGTAAACTTCGAGTCAAGCGGCGGGAACGATTACGCGGGGAATGTTCGTGGATCGTTCGGCGCGTTCAACGCGACCGCCTATTACCGGCATGACGTGCAGGTGCCTACGCTGGCCGCGGTCTTTTCGCAGCTGCCCGGCTTGCAGGACGCGCTTGAGAGAGCGGGAATTGTGGCCACGACGCCGGAGCAACTTGCAGACCTGTTGCGCAATACGGCGCTGCTGGCAACGCTGGGATTCACCACGCCGTTGGTGGTCGACCTTGCTCCCTCACGCAACGACTACGGCGCTAACCTTACGTGGCTTGCGCGCGGGAGACACAAGCAGCAGCTCGACCTCACCTACTTAAACAGCGACACGAAGCTGGTTGTGGGCAGTTTCCGGCTGGAGACTGCGTCGGCAAGCTACGCGCAGCGGCTGACCGCCAACAATACGCTTGTAGGTACGGCGGGGACCGTGAGGAGCAGTAACAACGGCGTTCACGACCTTCGGCCCTTGTTCAGCCTTGCTTTACAGCATCGCTTCAACAATGTTCCGGGACTGATTCTTCCCGGACGCCATGGCGTAATCGAAGGGCGCGTGTTCCGCGACGATGATTCCAGCGGTGTATACAAGGACGGGATGCCGTCGCTTTCCGGGATAGAGGTGAAGCTGGATGACGAGCGTGTGACGCACACCGATGCTGCGGGATACTACTCCTTTCATCATGTGCCGTACGGAGCCCACCAGGTACAGGCCAGTGTTGCGAGTGCTGAACCGTTTTTCTTCACTACTGACTCACCCGCAACCACGGACATCAACAGCACTGTGAATTTCGGCGTCAGCTTTGCCAAGGGCCAGATCTTCGGCTTTGTGCGGAACGACGCAGGCGCGGGCGTGAGTGGCATCACCGTGGAAATTCAGGGTGAGAAGCTGACACGCCGCAGTCAAACTTCAGGGCAGGGCAAGTTCGCATTCCCCGGGCTCCCGGCGGGTAGCTACACCGTGCAAACGGTCGCAGACTCCTATCCTGCGGGGTATTCGCTGCAGGCGCTCGCGCCAGAACAGTTACAGGTCGAGGCAGGGAAGCCCGCGGATGTGGAATTCAAGGTTCGGGCGTTGCGGTCCGTGTCAGGCCACGTGAGCATTTATCACAAAGAGTCGCTCAAGCCAGTTCCGGTCGCCGGCGCTGTAGTTCGAGTGAAAGAACTTACGCTCGAGATGAGAACTGGCGAGAACGGTGCGTATCTATTTCGCAACCTTCCTGCAGGCACGTTCACGATTTCGGTTGAATTTGAGGGACGAGCGGTCGGGCAGACCGTGACGGTTCCGAGCGAGCCGGCGAGCATCAAGGATGTTGAGTTGAACGTGGGTACGAAGTAAAAACCTCACCCCTGATGACGCTGATTTAACTGAGTATCACTGATGCTGCAGGTCTAGGTTGCAACGACATCTGCGACGGTATCGGTTGGCCAGCTTTCTTCTTTCGTGGTGTCAGCCAGTGCCGCGATGGCTTTGCGGAAGTCGTTCGTGGCCTCAACCAGCCTGCCCTCTTTCAATACAAGCAGAAGGTCACATTGCTTCACTGTGCTGAGGCGGTGCGCGATGATGAAGGTGGTTCGGCCGCGAACCAGCTGCTCTGTGGCCTGCATGATTTCCTGTTCGGTGTGGATGTCGACGGCGCTGGTAGGCTCGTCGAAGATCAGCACCGGAGCGTCTTTCAGGAACGCACGCGCAATGGCCAGTCGCTGGCGCTGACCGCCGGAAAGGCGGCAGCCTCCTTCGCCGATTCGTGTGTCATACCCGTCGGGGAGGGCCATGATGAAATCGTGGGCCTTGGCGGCCTGCGCCGCCTGGATGATTTCTACACGGCTGGCATCGTGGCGCGCATAGGCAATGTTCTCGGCAACGGTCGCGGAGAAGACGACTGGCTCCTGCAGCATGATGGAGAACTGGCGTCGCAGGTCCGCGAGGCGGTAGTGGCGCAGATCGTTGCCGTCCAGCAGGATCTCTCCAGAATTCGGGTCGTAGAAGCGCGTGAGCAGATTGACGAGCGTGCTCTTGCCGGAGCCGCTGGGGCCAATGATGCCGACACGGGTGCCGGCGGGCACCTGGAAAGTGACGACGTCGAGAGCGCGGCCTGTCGCGGGATACTCGAACACCACGTTTGTGAATCTGACATCGCCTTCTACCCGCTCGAGCGGGATAGCGTGTTGCGGTTCGTCGACTTCAGGCGCCTCATCCATGAGGGCGACCGCGCGGTTGATGCTCACCATCCAGCCTTGCAGCTCAGGCATCTTGGCGCTGATGGTGCGGAGCGGATCATAGAGCTGAGTCATGTACGCCATGACCAGCAGCAGCTCGCCCAGGGTAAGAACCCCGGTCTGCACGTGATGCACGCCCACCCACATGGCTCCGGCGCTCCCCAGCGCGATGGTGGTGGTGATCAACACATGGAACATCGCCTGCATGGAGGCGACTTTGACCTGTTCTTCCATGCGGTGGCGCGAGCGCAGCTTGAAACGCTGGTCCTCGAACTGTTCCTGGCCGAAGGCCTTGACCACACGGATCGAGGAGAGTGCCTCATAAAGGACAAGCATGGCCGAGCTGTCAAGCTTCTTGATTCCGTCCCAGCCAACGCGCGCGCGGCGGCTGGACTTGCGGGCGAGCACAAACAGAACCGGAGAAATGGAGACAGCAATGACTGACAATACCCAGTCAATGCGAAGCGTGACGTAGAGCAGTGCAAAGAAGCTGAGCGTGGAGCTCACCAGCGGCATTACGCCCTGAAGAAAGACGTACTGGACCGCCGGCGCATCATTCTGGATGCGATAAGCGACCTCGCTGGTACCGCGCTTGTCATGGAAAAGGAGTCCCATGCGCTGAACGTGCCAGAAAAGCTGTGTGCGAAGGTCGAGCACCAGCTTTTCGCCGGTATAGGTCTGCAGCAGCCACGTGGCGAAGGACTGCAGATTCATCAGCAAGCTGAGGATGAGCAGCAGCCCAACAGCGAGCAGGAGCATGGCGGGCTTACTGGCATGAACAGAGTGACGCAGGAAGTGGCCGAGGACGGGCGAGAGCGG
Organism: Candidatus Angelobacter sp.; assembly: GCA_036258095.1. Classification (GTDB taxonomy): domain Bacteria; phylum Acidobacteriota; class Terriglobia; order Terriglobales; family Acidobacteriaceae; genus Angelobacter. Next base: position 22,929 of record DATAEJ010000095.1, read on the forward strand.
CTGGTTACCAATTACGTTATCGACGGCGATTTTGAGAGGAAACGCGAGGAGCAGCGTAATGGGCGCCGCAAGCAAGTTAAGCAGGAAGATGATGGTGAGATGCGGCCAGTAGGGGCGCGCCATGTGCAGCATCAGCCGGAGAGTGGAACGTTTAGCAGGTTTTTCCGGTTCCATCGACACAACTACCCGTACCTGAAACTTCAACCCTTTCCAGGGCTTTTCGTCAGGATGTAATCAATTTTTGTTCGGGTGCTGAGCTCATGTTAGCAACAGTTTGCGAAAGGTAAGTTGATGCTGAAAAAAGTAATTCGGGGGACTGCTAAGGGGTTTCCAGCAGAGCGCACTGAGAGTTGTCATCATCATGGTTTCGGCGGCTCATTTTTGTACACCTTTCCACCCTTCATAACAAAGACAACGCGCCGAACCGCAGTGATGTCCTTGAGCGGATCACCCGCAAGGGCGATGATGTCTGCCTGCATGCCGGGAGCGATGGACCCGATTTCGTTCTGGAGACCAAGTGATTCGGCGGCGCGAGACTGGGCTGCGATGAGTGCGTCCATGGGATCCTGACCGTCCTGAACGCGGTAGATAAGTTCTTCTGCATTACGGCCATGAGCTCCGGCGACCGCGTCAGTCCCAAAAACGATCTTGAGCCCGGGCGTGGCGAGCGCGTGCTTGAACATCTCAGCAATGACCGGCAGAACCTCTTGCATTTTCGCGAAACCCTCTTCGGTATAACTTCCGACCCCGACGAACTTCTGTTTGTTATCGAGATAGTTGTGGATCACCAGGCCGACCTGAGGATCGAAGTAGGTTCCATGAGCTGCCATGGCATCGAGATCCTCCTGCGTGGCATAGGTGCCATGTTCAACCTGCGTGCAGCCAGCGTTGGCCGCAGCGCGAACGGCACTACGATATGCGTGAACCACCGTGCGCAGCCCAAGAGCTTTGGCTTCGCCGCACGCGGCCTGGAGTTGTTCATCGCTGAGTGTTTGCCCGCCACCCTGCCGGATGCTCTTTGAAGCGAAAATCTTTACCAGGTCGGCGCCTTCGGCCTTGAGCTTACGCACGGTTTCGCGAAGTTGATCGGGGGTGAGCTTAGGATCTTCGATGGGTTCGAGCGAGGTAATCAGTCGGGGGCCGGGCACGCCGCCGCGAGCGATGGCCGCGCGCAGGTCCTTGTCTTCAGAATTGCCGACACTTTGGATGGTGGTGAAGCCCGCCATCAGCGTGGCATAGGAATTTGCCGCTGCGGCGAGCGACGCCTGATATGGAGTTTCACTCTTGTCTTCAATACGGCCGTTCGGGCCGAAATGCCAGGTGATGTGATCGTGAACGTCGATTAATCCGGGCATTACCGTGGCGCGTTCGAGATTGTAAGTCGCGGGCGAGTTCGAATTCTGCTGGACGTTCTGGATTTTGCCGTCCTTGATCGCAATGGTCACGTCTTGCAGCACGTGGCCTTTTCCATCGAACACCGTTTTCGCGTGAAGCGTGATTGGCTGATCCTGGGAGAAAGCGAGAGTGGAAATGGCGAAGAGTAATGTCACCACGAAGGTTCGTTTCATCTGGTTCCTCAATGCGGAAAGCATTGTAACCAATCACGCCAAAGTGGGTGAAAAAGCTACAACCGCGAGCGGCCGGGCCATTTCATAACGAGGAAAATCAGGTACTTAGCGCAATGGCGGGTTTGGCGAGCTGCTTGCATTTCTTTACCGGTGAATGCGACCTCAGTTACCAAGGTCGCAACACCACTCGTAATTGTGGTGATTGAGGAACGTGACAGAATTTGCGCCGGAGATGAACTGACGATATGAGAATCAAGACTGCAACTTTACTCGCCATCATTGTTCTGGCTGTCGCATGCTTGCCTTTGCCCGCGCAGACCAAGCCGGATCCCTATAAAGGATTCACGGAGTACGAGACGTTTCAGGGCACGGTGAACTCCGATAGCCGACTGTTTAAGCTCGATTCGACCATAGGCTGGGATTTCAACAAACACTTCGGAGTGTTTGGCGGAGTGCCGCTTTACTTCTCGCATGCTTCCGCGACCGCCTCAGGCACGACCACGACCACCACCACCAGCAATAGCGGTATTGGCAACGCCTATGTGGGAATGGCATTTCGCGCGCCGAATACGCCGTTGAACTACGTTGGCGCAATCACCGTATCAGCGCCGACGGGCAGCACGAACAACGGCTTGAGCAGCGGCCGCGCCGGCGTGGATTTCAGCAATCACATTTCGCACAGCTTTAACCGCTTTACGCCGTTCGTGGATGCCGGCGTGAGTAATACAGTGCCTGACTCGCAATTCAGCACGCGGCCGTTTACGTCACTCGGCCTGATCACACACTGGGAAGAGGGCGCTGACTTTGAAGTGGTGAAGCATACGTATGTAGGCGCTTCGGGCTACCAGATCCTGCCGTTCGGCAACCAAAAGGTCTTCTCCAAGCTGGTGGATAAAGGCCAGGGTGGCGGTGGCACCGGCTCAGGAAACTCGTTTGACAACAATGCAGTGAGCAGCGGCAATGACCTGACTCGCGAAAATGGCTTCAATGCGTGGGTGGGCTTCGAGCCCACGCCGCTGTGGCGTGCAGAGGTTGGTTTTACCCGCAGCATGACGTTCGACCTGAACAGCATTGCATTCAACCTGCGCTTCAACGTGGGCCGGATGCTGCGTTCGAGGAAAATTTCGTAAGTAAGAGAGAAAAGGGAGGCACTACCATGAAAACCAAACTGTTTTTAGCTCTGGCGGCGATGGCCATGTTCCTGGCCCTGCCGGCCTTCGGCCAGCATGGCGGCGGTCACGGCGGTGGAAGCGGCAGCAGCGGGCATGGCGGTGACAGCATGCATGGCAGCAGCTCGCACGGCGGAGACGACAACGGATCCGGCAAGAGCGGTCACGATAACGACGCTAATGAAACGCATGGCGGTCACGGACACGGCGGCAGCGTAGCGGCCAAACTTACCCGCAATACGGCGCTTGCCAGCAAACTGCAGGCGCTTCTGCCTCCAGGAACCGACCTTCAGGCCGCAGCGGCGGGCTTCAAGAACCTGGGGCAATTTGTTGCCGCGGTCCACGTTTCCAAGAACCTGGGAATCCCGTTTGACCAGCTCAAGGCCAAACTGACCGGCCCTAACGCCGAGAACCTGGGCAAGGCGATCCACGACCTGGCTCCGACCGCTGACGCCAAGTCTGCTTTGAAGACGGCCGAGGCGCAGGCGAAGGCGGACCTGAAGAGCTCGCATCCGGAGGATAACGACAAAGGTAGCGAAGCCCTGGAAGCCGGCCATGATATGGACGATCACGGTACCAAGCCCTAAGTTTGCTCGGCCCTACACTCCCGGCGGTCTCGAGAAGAGGCCGCCGTTTTTATTTGCGTTTAGCTGGTCATCGCGTTGCCTGTGACGGTTTCGAGCACACGGACAGGAGAGGCTTGAGGGCTGACGAGCGCCTCACGGGGCACGATGAATGTCTGTTCGAGCGCATACTGGCCCGAGA
>DATAEJ010000096.1:0-13119 GCA_036258095.1 Candidatus Angelobacter sp.
CCTGATCGAAACCGAGAAGCGCTACCGCGAGCAGGACACCAAGCGCCTCTTCTATCTCTCCATGGAATTCCTGATGGGGCGCTGGCTCAGTGACAATCTCTGCAACCTGGGCATGAACGAGGCATGCCGCGAGGTGCTGGCGGAGTTTGGAGCCTCATTGGAGAGTGTGCTTGAGGTTGAGCAGGATGCAGGGCTGGGAAACGGCGGTCTGGGCAGGCTGGCGGCCTGTTTCCTGGAATCGCTGGCCACACTGCATATGGCGGGATTTGGGTACGGAATTGATTACGAGTACGGGCTCTTCCGGCAGGAGATCGTGGGCGGCCACCAGCGGGAGAAGCCGGATCTTTGGAAAGCGGAAGGAACGCCGTTCTACATCGACCGACCGCAGGAGTTGTGCGCGATCCCGCTCTATGGACGAATTGATCGGTCGCAGGATTATCCAAGAACGGCGCCACAACGCTGGGTCGACAGCAAGATCGTAATTGGCGTCCCGAATGACATGCCGGTGGCAGGCCTGAACGGGCAGACGGTGAATTACCTGCGACTCTTTACGGCGCGGGCCTCGCAGGACTTTGACATCGAGATCTTTAACCGCGGCGACTATATTCGCGCGGTAGAACAGAAGATTGCGTCAGAAAACATTTCGCGCGTTCTGTATCCGTCTGACTCGGTTTTGTCCGGTAAAGAGCTGCGGCTCATGCAGGAGTACTTCCTGGTGGCGTGCTCCCTGCGCGACATCATGCGTAAATTTCTGGAGACGCACACCAGCTTCGACCAGTTCCCTGCCAAGGTCGCCATCCAGATGAATGACACGCATCCCAGTCTTTCCGTGGCGGAATTGATGCGGCTGCTGGTGGACGAACACCATATCGAATGGGACCGCGCATGGGAGATCACGGAAGCGACGCTGGGATATACGAACCATACGCTGCTGCCGGAGGCCCTGGAGCGCTGGTCAGTCTCGATGATGGAACACGTTCTGCCGCGGCACATCGAGATCATCTACGAGATCAATGCGCAGTTCCTGAACAAAGTGGAACGGCAGTGGCCGGGGGACCTCGACCGGCAGAGGCGCATGTCGATCATTGAGGAAGGGCCGGAGAAGCAGGTACGCATGGCGCACCTGGCAATCATCGGCAGCCACGCAATCAACGGAGTCTCCAAGCTCCACTCCGAGCTGCTGAAAGAAAATCTGGTGCCGGACTTCGCCGCGCTGTGGCCCAACCGCTTCAGCAACAAAACCAATGGTGTTGCACCACGGCGATGGCTGCTGAAGGCGAATCCCGGGCTCTCTGCCTTGCTCAGTCGAAACGTAGGCGATGGCTGGATCATTGACCTGGAACAGGTCCGCGGGATCGAAAAGCTTGCCGATCACCCTGGCTTCCAGCAGGAGTTCATGGCGATTAAGCGGCACTGCAAGGAAAAGCTCACGGCCGAAATCCTGGACACCACCGGGATTGACGTTGATCCTGATTCGCTTTTCGACGTGCAGGTGAAGCGTATTCATGAATACAAGCGGCAGCTGTTAAACGTGATGCGAATCATCCACGATTACCTGACGATCGTGGAAGACAACACGCTGCCGAAGGTCCCCAGAACGTATGTATTCGCGGGGAAGGCAGCGCCGGGATACTGGGCAGCCAAGCAGATCATCAAGCTGATCAACAACGTGGCACACGTGGTCAATCACGACCCGCGCGTGGGCCGGGCCATGCGCGTGGTGTTTGTGCCGGATTATCGAGTTTCGCTGGCGGAGATCATCATGCCTGCGGCCGACCTGAGCGAGCAGATCTCGACGGCAGGAATGGAAGCCAGCGGAACCGGCAACATGAAGCTGGCCATGAACGGCGCGATCACGCTGGGGACGCTCGACGGCGCCAATATCGAAATCATGGATGCGGTAGGCGCGGAGAACATCTACACGTTCGGGCTGAGCCCGGAAGACGTGAAGTGGTACCAGGAGCACGGCAATTACAATCCGCGGGAGCTGTGCAATATGAACCCGGTGCTGCGGCGGGTGATGGAATCTCTGGCCTCGGACCGTTTCTGCCAGGATGAGCACGGACTGTTCCGCTGGATCGTGGACGAAATCCTTGACCGTGGCGATCGTTATTTCCTGATGGCTGATTTGCCCTCGTACCTTGAAGCCAGCCAGCGCGCGGAACTCGACTACCAGCAGCCGGCAGTCTGGGCAAAAAAAGCAATCCTCAACGTAGCGCGGACAGGTTTTTTCTCCAGCGACCGCACCATCCGCGAGTACGCGCGCGATATCTGGCACATCCGGCCCACCCTGGGCCCGCAGGAAGACATGCCGTTCGCGATTGATGCGGAAAATGCCGCGATCAATCGGTAGATCACACGCTGTGGCCGTTGGCCTCTAGCTTCTACTACTCGCCAAGCACTACTCACTCCACCATTCAGTTCGAACGGATACCGAGTCCTGACGCAAGAGCCCGGAAAGAAAAAGCGCTCCACCAGAATGGAGCGCTCTTCTTCTCTTTCTGCTTGCTGGTATCAGGTTACTCGTTAACAGCGGGGTGCTTTTTGAACTGCCGGGGAACCGCAAAGCCGATCTCCTGCGCAATCCACTGCGGTTCCGCGCTGCCCTGGCACATCCCCCAGAGAGACATGGGTTCGTTGCCATAGCGCAGCATGCCGCTGTGCTTTGACTTGTCCTGATCCACTTTGGGATCCGGATCGGCAAAGCCCAATGAGTGGCGAAGCATGTCCACCTCATGCGGATCGCCAGTGAGAAATTGCCAGTGCGGGTCCTTGATGCCGTGCATCTTCGCATATTCCTTGAGTTTGGCCGGTGAATCGACTTCCGGCTTGATGGTCAGGGAATAAATGAAAATGTCATGGTTGATCTCTTCTTTCAGGATTTTCTGCACCCGTTTCAGGTTCATGGTGATGGTGGGGCAGACGCCCTGGCAATCGGCATACATGAAGTTGTAGATCGCGATCCTGTCTTTCACCACGTCATCGTAAAACTTCAGCTTCTTGCCATCCTGGTTCACCAATTCGAAGTTGGGAAAGTAGCGGCGGCGCATGATCTCGCGTCCAGAGAGACGTGGAGCGAATTTGTGCACCGGAGCCGGATCGTCGCCGTGGGCAAGTATGCTTCCCGCAAATGGAAGCACCGTGAGCCCGGCGAACAGCTTTCTTCTGGAAACACCTGACATTGTTCGAATCTCCTTTCTAACCTGCACGGAGCGCGGCGGCTTGCACCGCCGCTGCTCGATTCATGGTTACGGGTTGGTCTTGGTGTCACCGGTGGCGGCAATGTCAAACCGCAACATCATCGCGTGGTCTTCATGGATGACGTTATGGCAATGCATCACGTAACGGCCGAGCCAGTCGCGGAAACGCATGCGAATGGTGGCATTTGCCTTAGGCACCAGACGAACCGTGTCCTTGCGGGCAAGATTCACGCCCGTGGGAGCATTGGTTGTACAGCCCGACCAGCAGTACTGATTGCTGTAACGGCTGTAATCCCAGGAATCGTCACTGCTGCTGCCGTAAAGTCCCGGTGCTCCCTGCGTGACCTGGTGTTCTTCAAAGTGGACATGGATCGGGTGCGACCAGTTCCAGCCGTTCTCGAAGTACCACTGCTCCATGGTGTTCTGCTGGACAGTGAAGCGAGGCGTGGTGCAACTGAACATACTGCCGTTGATGGTCCACTGACCATTGCGGCCCTGATCGAAGTTGAAATTGCGACTCACTTTCGGAGTACCGCTCACGCTCGGCAGCGAGTAGAAGCCCGCGATGGTGGCCGGGTCCGCACTGTTGTCGGCGACGGCAGGCTGATCCACCACAATCTGGAGCATCAGGAAGCCCTTGCCGGGAGCGCTTACCCCGCCGGTGGGACCGCCCTGACCGTTCGGCTGGAGCAGGCGGTTCTCGAGATAGATCGTCTTACCCGCATACTTGGAGAAGTCAATGATCACATCCGAGCGTTCCGCCACGCCAAGAGCGACGGCGGGCACCTGAATTGGCTTCGGCAGCAGATTTCCGTCATTGGATATCTGCCAGAACGGTTGCGAGGCGCTGAGGTTGTTGAGGTCAGTGATGTAGATCTGGAGGAACCGCGACGGGCCAGTATTGATCCAGCGCAAACGATAGCGACGCGGGCTGACGTGCAGCACCGGCTGGACAACGCCATTCACCAGGAACTTGTCACCGAGTATGCCGTCTGTATTGAAGGTGTCAAACACGAGATCGCCGGTTGTCGCATCGAAGCAGCGATCGGCAAACATCATGGGGATGTCATAGTTCGGGAACGACGGCAGGCGGAAGCCGGTGGTTTCGTCGCCTGTGTCCTTGTCATTGAACAGGATGTAATGACCAACCAGGCCCTTGTAGACGTTCTGAGACGTGAAGCCTTCGCGATGGTCGTGATACCAGAGCGTGCTCAGGGCTTCATTGATGTCGCCGTTGGTGGACTGATGGTCAGAGAGGAAGCCTGCATACTGGTTCGGATAGTACTGGTCATAGTACTGACCAGAGGCGAAGTAATCACACGGGAACCCGTCACTCTCAGAAGGCGTGTGACCGTTGTGCAGGTGCGTGGAAACCGAGTTAATACCAAACCCGCCATTATCGGAGGGCAGGTTGTTGTAGTTGCGGATGAGAATCGGCGTGCCGTAGTGCGCGACGTAAGTCGGTCCCGGGCTCATGCCATCAAAAGTCCATAGTCTCTGCATGGGCAGGTCAGGATGGATACTCACGTTATTGACCTGCTGGCTTACCTGATAAACCGTTGCGGCTGGAAAGGGCAGATTGCCGTTCGTGCCAATGGGCGACTGGTGTGCACGGGTGCGGCCTTCATAGGCAATTCCGGTGGCCGGGTTAATGGCGTTGTTCGGCGCGATAGTAGGCGCGGGTCCAGTAAGAGCTGAAAGCGCGATCGGCTGTTTCACTGGAGGGATGGGCATGTTCGCTACCCACGGGCGAGTTGTGGGGCTGGCGCAGGTTCCGCATCCGCTGGTCCCGGAATAGCAGTTGCCGCTGCCCCATGTGTCAGCCCAGGCGCGCGAGCTGAGACCTTGTTTCAAAACGAGCATTCCACCGCTGGTCAACAGCCCCATTCGCAGCAGGTCACGGCGTGTGAGGCCGGCTTTTACAATCTCCTGCCGATTCCTGAAAGCGTTGTACATCTCTTTCCAGCGAGAGCGTGAGACTTTCTCACCATTGGCGTTGTAATACATTGCGTCTCCTGTCATTTCTGTTGATTGTGTGGAGCACTGCAGCGGCACGCTGTCCCTCTGAAGACGGGGATTTTGCGGCGACAAGACACACGTATGCGTCGTCCGGCGCGGCCGGTTTTCAGAGCAAAGTTGGTGTAGTAGACCTGGTTTGCAATTTCCGTCGGTTGCAGTTAACCAAGCCAACGAATCCCGTGCGCGAGACAGAACGGGCGGGATTACTCCAAAGTGTCTGGATAGTACTTCGGGTAAAGAAATGAAGTCAACGTGTTTAGTTAAATTCTTCTTACGTACTTCGCGATAAAAGAAACGCCCTAGGTCAGGAAGGAAGGAGTTGATGTTGCAATGCGACCATGGGTTTGGCCCCTGACTGGAAACGTTAACCCGGAGTTGATGTAGAAGGGGGAAGCGAAGAGGATGATATGTCATCGCCGATTGCCTGAGCCATTTCTCTTGTGCTTGCTCTGCCGCCCATGTCAGGTGTTGCTACCTGCGCCGCAGAGGTAACCTTTTCAACCGCAGTCATGACCGCTTGAGCGGCTTCTCTTTCACCGAGATGGTCCAGCATCATGGCGCCGGCCCAGATGGTGGCGATGGGATTGGCGATGCCGCGGCCAGCGATGTCCGGAGCGGAGCCGTGTACGGGCTCGAACATGGAAGGCACGCCGCCGGCGGGATTGATGTTTGCCGATGCGGCAAAGCCCAGACCGCCCTGAATTGCAGCGCCAACGTCGGTAAGGATGTCACCAAAAAGGTTTGAGGCCACGACTACGTCCAGCGATTCCGGTGCGGTGATGAAGCGGGCAGCCATGGCGTCAACGTGATAGCGAGTGACGGCAACATCCGGGTAGTCGCGCGCAACGATGTCGGTAACTTCATCCCAGAAAACCATGGAGTGCCGCTGCGCGTTGGACTTGGTGACTGAAGCAAGTTTTTTCGAACGAAAACGCGCCTGGGCAAAGGCGTAACGCAGCACGCGTTCTACACCCTTGCGGGTGAAGATAGAGGTTTCAACGGCAACCTCATCGGATGACCCGGGATGGGCTCGGCCTCCGGCGCCGCAGTATTCGCCTTCAGTGTTTTCGCGAATGCAGAGGATGTCAAAGGCTTCAGCCCGAAGAGGGCCTTTGATGCCGCGCAGCAACCGGTGCGGGCGGGCGTTGATGTAGAGGTCGAAAGACTTGCGGATGGGCAGCAGGAGGCCGTGAAGGGAAACGGAGTCAGCGACTTTTTTCGGCCAGCCGACTGCTCCGAGATAGATGGCGTCAAAGCGGCGCAGCGTCTCAATGCCATCCGCGGGCATCATGGCGCCGGTTTGGAGGTAGTAATCGCAGGACCAGGGAAAAGTTTCGCCAGTGAGTTTGAAGCCGTGCTTGCGCGCAGCGGCCTGCAAGACAAACCAGCCGGCCTCAAGGACTTCAGGCCCGATGCCGTCGGCGGGAATGAGGGCAATGTTGTAGCGCTTCATCATCTGCCAACCCAGGTCAGGGAACCAATGTAGCAAACCGGATCAGCGCATTGCGGAATACCAACCGAGCAATTTTGTGAGAGTGATGAAAGCGCTGAGAAGTGTGGGACTACTCGGCAGGCATCTGGACTCTTGTTGGGGGTATCGAAGCAAAAAAACGAAAAAGAAGGAAGAAACCATGGGAAGCGCTTCGGTCCACATCATCGATGGGAGAAACTCCGCCCGGCCGCGCCCAACGCGAGCTGAACTACGGGCACAGGGAAAGAAGCTGCGCGACACCTGCCCACGCAGGTCGCATGCAACCTGGAAAGCGCTTCCCGACAGGCGAGACGCCGTTGATTTGATCGAGGAAGGAAACACTGGGCGATTGCCGGAGCTGGTACCGATCCGCCATGGCCGCATGAGCCTCTCGCCCTTTACCTTCTACCGCGGAACAGCACTCAATATGGCCGCCGATCTTGCCACGACACCAACCACCGGCGTTCGCGTGCAGGTTTGCGGTGATGCCCACCTGGGCAACTTCCGGCTGTTCGCCACGCCTGAACGCCGCGTGATTTTCGACATCCACGACCTGGATGAGACCCTGCCGGCGCCCTGGGAGTGGGATGTAAAAAGGCTTGCTGCAAGCTTCGTGGTCGCATCGCGGAACAACAATCTGAGCGAGCAGACCGCCCGCGAAGCGGTGCTCACCTGTGTTCGTTCGTACCGGGAACAGATGGGGGAATTCAGCTCGATGAATGTGATGGACGTCTGGTACGCGAGTTTTGAGGCCGAGACGCTTATTCACAATTTCCGTTGCAAGCGTCACCGGAAGCATCTGGCGAAGCGTCTGGCCAAAGTTCGGGAACGCAGCGCCTTTGAGCATGATTTTCCCAAGCTGACGAGCGGTGGGAGCAATCCCAGGATCCGGGAGCACCCTCCGACGATCTATCACTGGAACCTTGGCTACGGCCGGGAGGCGTTCTCCAGCTACCGGAGCACGCTGCCGCCGTACAGACGCGGCCTCCTCAACCGATTTGAGTTGAAAGATTTCGCCGTTAAAGTGGTTGGCATTGGCAGTGTGGGTACGGCCTGCTTCGTCGCTCTTCTGATGGCGGGCGCAAAAGATCCACTGTTCCTGCAAATCAAGGAAGCGCGAGCGTCAGTGCTGGAGCCTTACGCCGGAGCAAGCATCTTTCCCAACCATGGTCAGCGAGTGATTATGGGCCACCGGTTGATGCAATCCTCCAGCGACATTTTTTTAGGGTGGACATCCGGCCGGTCCGGCCGCCACTACTATGTTCGCCAGCTCCGGAATGCAAAGATCAAGTTCGAAGTTGACCGCTTCGATGGACCTCATATGATCCAATTCGCAGAGCATTGCGGCGCAACCCTGGCACGAGCTCACGCGCGCACCGGCGAGCCCGCAATGATCAGTGGATACCTTGGTAAGAGCGATACGTTTGACACAGCCATTGCCGAGTTTTCGATTGCCTATGCTGATCAGGCGGAGCGCGACTATGAATCGTTCTTGAAGGCCATCCGCAAAGGGCGGCTGAAGGCGGTGGCGGAGGAGAGATAGGGCTCAAATCGGGTGATCGGGTGATCTGAAAGGCAAAACCGATCAACCACTGAGGGCATAGAAGAAAGACAAAGGCCATTTGCCGCAGATGAACGCAGACAAACGCTGGTCAGAAAGAAATGTAACAAAGCCCATTGTTGGGACCAGCCCGAGGCAGTGCGCGCAGCGCGATTGCCGCCAGGACGGCTTGTGGGTGACCTCAGCGGCTAAAGCCGAGTTGATTTAGCACCTTCTACCGCAGACCTAAAGGTCTGCTCCACCCGCCAATCGCCGATTTTTCGGTCGCCCATACTGATCACGCCGAGTGCAATTATGAATCATTTCTGAAGGCGGTCCGCAGACGACGGCGGTGGCAGAAGAGAGATAGGGCACTTCAGGCGACCCGGGTAAGGAAGCATCGCTCAGTTTATCCATGACAGAGGGCAGGATGTTCTCCTCATTCAACTTTCAGCGGCTCCGGATGCCATCCAGTCAAAGTTGCAACTCGCACAGAACATCGAGTATCTAGGGCAGAGGAAGCAGGTGATTCATGTCACACCACTACTCTGGTCCCAACTTTGGCTTTCCCCACGGGGACGCCCGCCTGGATTTCACCGATCTGTTTGCATTCCCCAAGCCCGGGGACGCTAACAAATCAATCCTGATCATGGACTTCCACCCCTCTGCCGGCGTGATCCCGCCAGGACCCAGCACTGACGACGCCTTTGCCCCCGAAGCGCTGTACGAACTCAAGATCGATACGGACGGCGACGCTGTGGCCGATATCGCTTACCGCGCGCGGTTCTCGGCCTCCGACGGTGGGGTGCTGACTGCGACCTTGCGCCGGGTTGAGGGCGCGCAGGCAGCCGGGACAGGTGAGGATGGGAAAATCATCGTGGAGCGAGCGCCAGTTTCAACGGGTGGAGAGGTTCGCATCACCGAGGCAGGCGACTACCGCTTCTTTGCCGGCTGGCGCAGCGATCCGTTCTTCTTTGACGTGGAGGGCGCACTCAACAATCTGCAGTTCACCGGCAAAGATTACTTTGCCGACAAAGATATATGCAGCATCGCGCTGGAATTGCCTAATTCTGCGCTGGGACCCGGGAAAGTTGGATTGTGGGCCCGAACGCTGGATGGCAAAGGCGGCAAATGGGTTCAGGCAGACCGCGGCGCGCGGCCCCAGCAAACCCCGTTCCTCTCCGGCGAGCAGAATGCTGCCTATCTTGCCGGCGAGCCCAAGGACGATGCCCAGTTTATTCCTCTCTTCGCGCATGCGCTGGAACACGCGGGCGGTTACACGCCGGAGGAAGCAAAGCGAGCAGCGGGAACGCTGCTCCCGGATATTCTTTACTACGATCACAAGCTACCGGCGCAGTTCCCAAACAACGGACGTGCCCTCATCGACGACGTGGTTGCTGCCTTCATGCCTATTTTTACCAATGGAAAAGTGAAGGGAGATAAAACAGTGCCGCACAAAGATCTGCTGAGCGAGTTCCCCTATGTGGGCGCGCCGCATCGGGCCCGGTCCGCGGGGCAGGTAGCAGCGTGATAGAGTTGCCGTTTGAATAACTCGTTTCGATTTCAAGAGTGCAGGATGAGCTGATTACGGTTGACTAATGACAGACGAGAAGACTGCGGTTGTAAGAGAATCGCTCCGTGTTGTTACGAAACTTCGCGGTTCGCACCCGAGTTAAGCCGCGCCTTTCAGCGGCTCATTGAGTTTTCCCATCACCTGGTCAAGGTTAAAACTGGCCGCCTTTTGACGCGGTGGAAACTCCCGGAAAGTCTGCAGGAACTCGGCTACCAGTCCCTGCGCCGGAACAACCAGGAACGCGCGGTCAAGAAGCCAGTCATAGTAAGTATTAGACGTGATATCGGCGCGCTCATAGGGGTCAGTCCGGAGATTGAAGATCTTCGGGACACGCAAGTCAACAAACGGCTCGGACCAAATTCGCAACGTGCCGGTGGCACGCTGTTCTTTGAAGACAAGCTTGAAATTGTCATAGCGCAGGGCCATGAGATCGCCATCGTCAGAGAAATATAGATAACCCGGCCGGGCACTCTTCTTTTCCCGTCCAGTCAGATACGGCAACTGGTTATAGCCATCCAGATGCACTTTGAAAGTCTTCTTGCCGGCTTTGTGGCCTTTACTCAGTTTCTCCTTGATGTCAGGCTCGCCGGCGGCAGCCAGGATTGTGGGGAGCCAGTCCAGATGGCTCACAATTTCGTTAGACACAGTGCCAGCTGCTATTTTTCCCGGCCAGCGGATCAGCTGAGGAACACGGAAAGCGCCCTCCCAATTGGAATTCTTCTCGCTGCGGAAAGGAGTCATAGCCGCATCGGGCCAGGAATTCATGTGGGGCCCATTGTCCGTGCTGTACATCACCAGTGTGTCGTCCGCGATGCCCAGCTTGTCGAGCAAGTCCAGTAGCTTTCCGATGTGCCTGTCATGGTCAATCATCACGTCGGTGTATTCCGACATCCAGCGTCCGGACTGCCCCCGACTTTCGGGTTTGGCATGAGTGCGGAAGTGCATGTGGGTGGTATTGAACCACACAAAGAACGGTGTCTCTGCTTCGTGCTGCCTGCGAATGAAATTCTCAGCTGCAGCCAGAAACTCGTCGTCCACCGTTTGCATCCGCTTCCTGGTCAGCGGGCCAGTGTCTTCGATCTTCTGCGTGCCATCAGGATTTGCCCAGCAATGCAGAACACCGCGCGGGCCATACTTTTTCCTGAACTCGGGAAAATCTTTCGCTGAAGGATAATCGACGTTCTCTGGTTCTTCCTCCGCGTTCAGGTGATAGAGGTTGCCGAAGAATTCGTCAAAGCCATGATTGGTGGGAAGAAATTCGTTCTTATCACCCAGGTGGTTTTTGCCAAATTGGCCGGTAGCGTAGCCCAGGGGTTTGAGCAACTCCGCGATGGTGCAGTCCTCGCCGCGCAGGCCCATGTCCGCGCCGGGCAATCCTACTTTGCTCAAGCCAGTGCGAATAACGCTCTGTCCGGTGATGAATGCTGACCGGCCGGCCGTGCAGCTTTGCTCGCCATAAGAATCGGTAAATCGCATACCCTCCTGGGCAATACGATCGATGTTAGGCGTGTGGTAGCCCATGAGGCCGCTACTGTAGCAGCTCAGATTGGTGATCCCGATATCGTCGCCCCAAATCACAAGGATGTTAGGCCGCTGTTTCATCGCAGTGACTTTTTGTGCCATTTCGACTGAGAGCCATGAGCAACAATCGACGCTGTCCGCCGGAACAGACATCGGCTACATCATTTGCGTGGGCGTAAATGTGAATAAAGATTCGGGTTTCATCAAGATCAACTGATTTGGCGAGCTCAGATTCCGATTTGCAACGCGTCGACAGAGCAGCCCCGCTCCAGGTCAGGCGGCGCGATTCTGTCTACCAGCCTCATGGTGCTTGCCGACGAACCTCTTTCGAATGCGATTGACAGGGCCGCGAACCAGAACGTAAGGCACGATCGCCAGGACCACAGCCACAATCAGCAACTCACCTATGTACGCCCAGCTGTGGACGATGAATTGATAGATCGAGTCCAGAACAACGGCGAGAATAAACACCTTGCCTATATCCTTCCAACCTTCCCGCAACAGTTCAGGCCGATAAGCGGGATCTGTAATGGCGGCCCATAAAAAAGCCGGCCGCCCTCGCCGAGCATCTGCGAGCCCGGCCCGGATTGCGAGGATAATAGCCACCGTCGGCTGAAAAATGAGCCGGAAATTCATAGGCCCGCCGATTCGACCGGTGAGGTTCTCCCAAACGCGTTGCAATATTTCGTTCACGTTTGTTCAAGATAGAACGCGGTTTTCGCGAGGGTGTTGCCCACCGAAGGGGACCTGAGCCGGGAAGCATCCAAAGAACAATCCGTGCAGCTTCGAATCGAAGAGCGCAGCCGCGCGCCTGCGGCACGCTTGCTCATCTCGACCACTCAAGGACCAGTGATCACATCAAAACTTCAGAGCGAGATTAATTTCCATTACAGGCACTCAATGAACAGCGGAGCAAGGACTGACGTTGATTTCAAGGAGC
Organism: Candidatus Angelobacter sp.; assembly: GCA_036258095.1. GTDB lineage: Bacteria > Acidobacteriota > Terriglobia > Terriglobales > Acidobacteriaceae > Angelobacter. The sequence continues at coordinate 12,265 of DATAEJ010000096.1, forward strand.
CTGCGGAACGTAATTCGTTCGGCGGCAGTCCACGATTCCGGCTGAGCCGCGTCCCATGGCTTTCCAGCTTGATATTCTTTGGAATCTTTCTTGCCATCAGCGAAGGCGGCATGTGGCTGGGAGAAAGGTCGCAACTCACAGCGGACCAGGCGAGAGCACAGATCATCGCTGTTGAGGAGTCTGTCCTGGCCATCCTGGCGTTGCTGCTGGCTTTCAGCCTGGTGATGGCGGTGTCCCGCTTTGACTCGCGCCGACAGCTTGCGGTGGAGGAAGCCAATGCCATTGCGACGGCCTACTGGCGCTGTCTTCTTGTTCCTCCTCCGCAGGGCCGGGAATTAATTCGCCTTATCCAAAAGTACCTGGACGCAAAGGTACACTTCTTTGACGCCGGTGTGGGGCTCGAGAGTCTTCGGGCATCGCGAGAACGCACCGCGCAATTGCAGAACGAGATGTGGTCTCGCGCCGCGGCCAATTCTTTAACCAACCCGCAATCTGTTCCCGCCGGACTGCTGCTTGAATCCTTCAATCATGCCTTTGATCTGGAAGATGCCCGCTGGACGACACTCACGGTCCACGTTCCCGCCGGCGTGCTCTGGGTGGATTGTCTTATCGGATTGCTGGCAGGCCTGCTGGTCGGGTACAACTTTGGTTTGTCCGGCCACCGCGATCACGTTTCGACGTGGGTACTGGCTACGTGTGTATCTACCGTGTTAGCCGTGATCATGGACCTCGACCAGCCGCGGCGAGGTTTGATAGCGGTCGGCGCTCAGCCACTGATTGATCTGCAGCGCCGATTGGCAAGGATGCAGTAACTATTGGCGAAAGTTCTTCTTCAGGGCTGGAGCATGGATGATT
>DATAEJ010000097.1:0-9636 GCA_036258095.1 Candidatus Angelobacter sp.
CACCTCCGCTGCCCTCATCTTCGGCGGTGACGGCACCATCCACCGCCATCTGCCCGAACTCAGCCGGCGCAAGATCCCCACGCTTGTCGTCCCGAAGGGTAGTGGGAACGACTTCGCCAAGACGCTCGGGATCAAAAATGAGCAGACCGCGCTGGCGGCATGGGAGACGTTCTGCGAAAGAGGGAACAACGTCCGCGCGATCGACCTGGGAGTGGTCCGCAGTGAAGAAAGTGGGCAGGAGACTTTGTTCTGCTGCGTTGCTGGCTGTGGCCTCGACGCCGCCGCCAATGCGCGTGCCAATCGCATGCCGGGATGGCTGCGTAGCCATGGGGGTTACCTGCTCGCTCTGTCGCACTCGCTGGCGATTGCAAAGGCTGTAAAGATGAAGCTCACCGCAGCGGATCGGAAGATTTCCAACGAAGCTTTTCTGATCGCAATCGGCAACGCGCATCGGTATGGGAGTGGGGCGAAAATCACGCCCAAAGCCCAACTTGATGATGGTCTGCTCGATGCCTGCTTCGTGGGTTCCATGAGTAAGTTTAAGCTGCTGTTATGTTTGCCGACCGTGTTCTTGGGCCGGCATCTCGGGATAAAGCAGGTCGATTATTTGCAGGCGCCGGTTCTAAGACTCGCAACCGAGCATCCTGTGGCCATTTACGCCGACGGCGAACCAGCCGGCCGCACACCAGCACGGCTAAGTATCGTTCCACGAGCGCTCCGGGTCATTGTTCCTGCCCAGCCCTGAGCTCTATAAAGCCCTTTAGAATAAACAACTCAGGGTAAAAAGCTTTCTTGACGTAACCCGATATTTGGGGTGGAATAAAGGCCATGACCAAAGCCGACCTGATCGAAGAAGTGTCACGTTTAGCGGAACTTACCCGCAAAGACAGCGAAATCATCGTGGAAACGATCTTTGACAGCGTAGTCCGCTCCCTGCGCGCGGGCGATAAGATCGAGATCCGCGGCTTTGGCAGCTTCCGCACCCGCCAGCGCAAGCCTCGCGTTGGCCGCAACCCCAAGACCGGTGCACGGGTGGAAGTGCCGGCCAAAAAGATCCCGTATTTCAAACCCAGCAAAGAACTTAAGGACGTAATCAACCACGGCGAAGGAGCCGCTGCCACCACGTCAGCAGCTGTCGAACCGCAGCCGCCGCACCAGTAGCCAACATTATTTCTTTAGTCCTATTACGGCCATCATGCGGCCGGTGTGACCTTTTTCTGCCCGGTGCGAGAAGAACTTGCGCGTGTTGCACGCGGTGCAGTCTGAGATGGTAGAAATCTGACGTGTCGGAACTCCAGCCTCTTCAAGCTGCAGCCGGTTGGCAAGCTGTAGATCAAGGTGCAGCTTCTCGCAGAGATCGCCGTGTCCTGGAGCTCGCATGTTCATGAAAAGCAGGGGATACTTCTCACGGACAGGATCTGAGTCGCGGGTGTAGTGAAAGAGCTTGTCTGCGAAGGCGAACTGCGATTCAAACTTTGCCTTAAGCTCGTCGCCTACTTCATAGCAGCACTTCTGGATACCGGGGCCGACGACGGCGACGACGTCGCCCGGATCAGTGCCGTACTCCTTCCGCATGATGCCCAGCCCTTTTACGGCGATCCGCTGTACGGTTCCGCGCCATCCAGCGTGGAAAGCTCCGACCGCATGATTCTTTTTGTCAACCAGCAGAACAGGGAAGCAGTCGGCGGTAAGAACGCCCAGCGCAACTTCGGGCACATTCGTGACCAGGCCATCGGCGGCGGGGCGCTCCGGCTCGGGCGAGCGGACGACGTGGATCAGGTCGGAATGAATCTGCCGGACGGTGGCGATCGGCCACGGCTTCTTCGCTGTGCCGGCCCCAACCGAAGCGAGCAGTAGGGCACGGTTGCGCTCCACGGGAGCACGGGCGTCATGCGCGGTGAATCCAAGATTCAGCGCCTGATCGCCATATGCGGTGGAAGTCCCGCCCGGCCGGGTGCTGAAACCATGTACCAGCCAGCGCAGTTTCCGCAGTGCAGGAATCTGTAGAGCCGTTGGTTTATTCTTGAGGGTAGCGGGCTGTGCTGTGGGCCGCTGAGTCGTGGTCGTCACTACGCTATTTTAGCTGGTTTGCCGATTCGCCTCAGCATCGCGCGGCCGCCGCGTGGGCTCGAGAGGCCGGAAGTGAAGGGTACGCCAAGCTTCAGGATTGCCACTTACAACACTCATAAATGCCGCGGCATGGACGGGCGAATCCGCCCGCATCGCGTGGCGCAGGTCCTGCAGGAACTGGATGCGGATGTCATTGCGCTGCAAGAGATAATGAGCCTCGACGGAGGGCGCCGCGAGCAAAACCAGGCACAGTACCTGGCGGACGCCGTGGGGTTCGACTACCGTATGGGCGAGACGCGCAAGTATCGTGGCTCCGCGTACGGTAATGTGATCCTCAGCCGTTTTCCGATCAAAGATGTTGAAGCCTATGACCTCACCGCATCACGGCGCGAGGCGCGAGGCTGCATCCGCTGTGATCTCGAAATCGCACCCGGAAAGATCGTGCACGTGTTCAACATCCATCTGGGTACCGGATATCTGGAGCGCCGCAAGCAGGCAAGCCTGCTGGTGAGCCGCGAAGTCCTGCTTTCGCCAAGGCTGAAGCATCCGCGGCTCGTGCTGGGCGACTTCAATGAATGGACGCACGGCCTGGTCTCGCGCATGCTGGCGCAGCGCTTTGAAAGCGTGGACATCCAGCTTCATCTCAATCGCCGCAAGACTTATCCCGGCGTGCTGCCGATCATGCATCTCGACCATATGTATTTCGATCGCCGGCTGGCCCTCGAAGAGTTCTTGCTGCACCGCAGCCGCATGGCCCTGATGGCATCGGACCATCTGCCTCTGGTGGCACATTTCCGGGTGGACAAGTAGCATTCCCCTGTGGCCAGGCTGACTTTTGTAGTCGGAAAAGGCGGAGTCGGGAAGACGACCGTCGCTTCGGCGCTCGCGTTGCATGAGGCGGCCAGACCGCCGAAGGGCAACATCCTGCTGATGTCTACCGACCCGGCCCACTCGCTGGGTGACGTGCTTCAGGTCAGACTTGGGCCGCGCGCAACGAACCTGAAAATCGCGCGGGGACGGCTTGCGGCGTGGGAGCTGGATGCCGACCGAGAGTTCAAGAAGTTCCTCAGCGCCAATCGCGATTCGATCCTTAAAATCGTCGAGAGCGGAACCATGTTCACCCGGGAGGAGATTGCGCCGCTGCTTGATACCGCGCTGCCCGGTATGGCCGAAATGGCGGGACTGCTGGCTCTCGACGATCTCCTGACCTCGGGTAACTACCAGCGCATCATCGTAGATACCGCTCCTTTCGGGCACACTTTGCGGCTGCTGGAAATGCCGGCGCATTTTCAACGCTTCCTCGACTTTCTTGACGTTGCTTCCCAGCGTGACGCCGTGCTGGCGCAAACGTTTGCGCGACGCAGGCTTACCATTGCGAACCCTTTTGTCGAACGCTGGCGCGCGGCGGTAGAAAGATTGCGAACCGTGTTTGAGGGAGGCGAGGCAGAACTGCTGGTGGTCACTTCGCCAGAAGCGTTTTCTCTCAATCAGGCTGGCCGATGGCTGAAGTCGTTGAAGCAATCTGGACCGGCGATGCCGGTCGGCGCGCTGTTCCTGAACCGCGCAACCGTAAAGCGATCATCTTGCCCGGTTTGCCGGAAGCGTTTCGCTGCCACGGACCGGGCACGCAAGCTGCTGAAAGATAGCTTCCCCGACTACAAACTCTTTGTTGGACCCGATCCCGGTAATCCTGTTCTCGGAATCGACGCGCTCAAGCGGTTCGGTGATGTAGTCTTCGGCGGAGCCAGTGCGCGGCTTGAGCGGAAGCCGCATGCGAGCAAGCCATTGCGATTGAAGGCCGTCGCCTGGCCTGCGCTGCAGCAGCCTCTGGCGCTCACCGCCGGCAAAGGCGGAGTGGGAAAGACGACCATCACGGCTGCGCTGGCATTTCACGCCCGCTCGGTCGACAAAAAGACGCCGGTCATCGTTTGCTCCACCGATCCCGCGCCCTCTTTGGATGACGTATTTCGGACGGAAGTGGGAAGGCGTCCGGTACCTGTGCTCGAAGATACCCGCTTCAGTGCGATGGAGATGGATTCGGTGACCGAATACCGGGCGTGGTCGCAGGAGATGGAACTGCGGCTTGCCCACGACCTGAGCACTCAATCCGGCGGGTTGCACGTGGACCTGAGCTTCGAGCGGGAAGTCTTTTCAGCCCTGCTGAAAGTTGTACCGCCAGGGGTTGACGAACTCTTGGCCATCTTCAAGATCATTGAACTGCTTGACGCGGGTAAAGGGAGAATCTGTATCGACATGGCGCCTACCGGGCACGCGCTGGAGCTGCTGCGCATGCCGGAACGGATGCTCCACTGGAGCCGCCTTTTATTGAAAAGCCTTTCTGCGCACCGTACACTAGCTCTCGCCCAGGACGTGGCGGTGGAACTTGCTACGCTGGGGCAGCGCGTGCGTCGCCTGCTTGAGCTGATGCGCGACCCCGGGCAGGTGTGCATGGCAGTCGTGATGTTGCCGGAACCGGTGCCGGATTCAGAAACAAGACGGCTGATTAAGGCGATCGAAGAACTTGGTATTGCCGTGCAGGCACTCTTTATTAACCGCGTACAGATAAAATCCGCCGTTTCATGTCAGCTTTGCAAGCGGCGGCGTGATTGGCAGCTTGCGACACTCGGTAGTATGCGCCTGCCGCGCACGGTAAAACATGTATTCTTCGCGGGGGAACATCCGGCGGAGGTGAGCGGAGTGGCGGCGCTGCGGAGCTTCACGAATCACTTATGGCAAATACAAAGGTAGGCACGGCAGAAGCCCTTTATCTCTACGGCATCTCGCCGGAGGTGAAGAAGGCGGGCAAGAACACAGCAAGGATTGCCGCATCGGGCATTGATGGAGTGCATGGGGTGGACGCTCTCCCCTGTGGTGGGTTTCTCTGCTGGGTCTCGCAGGTGGATCAGTCGGCGTTTGCCAAAGCGCTGGAGACGAACATGGAAAACCTGGATTGGCTGGCCGAGCACGGTGTCCGCCACCAGGAAGCGGTAGCTGAGATTGCACGCAATGCGACCATTGTGCCGGCGCGATTCGGAACGCTCTTCTCCGGGCCTGCGGCCCTTGAGAAGAACATTCGCTCCCGTGAGAAGGCGCTGAACCAGGTCTTTGAGAAGATCGCCGACGCGGACGAGTGGGGCGTAAAGGTGTTCAACGAGCGCCAGCCGCACACTCCAGCCGTGACGGCCGCTGCGGCCACCGGTCGCGAATACCTGCAGGAGAAAGCCGCGCGTATTAAACGCCGCCCGGAATCCAGTAATGAAGAGGTGCGGGAACTGGGGGACGCGCTCGCCAGCGTGGCCCGCGACTCTGCGCCGAGTGGTAAAGTGAGCGGAGGGCAGGTCGATCTGGTGTGGCAGGCTACGTTTCTGGTTCCGCGCAAAAAGCACGCCCAGTGGGAGCGGGTTTTGCGGGAGTTTGTGGAACGCTGGAGCGGCACGCGCCGCATCGAAGTAAACGGGCCGTGGCCCCCTTATTCTTTTGTCGGCGATGCAGGCTGATCTGGAACCCATTACGATTGGCGGAAGCAGTGGCGACGAGGTGTCACTGCTTGAGATCCTCGATCACGTGCTCAACTCAGGCGTGGTCCTGCACGGGTCGCTCGTGATCTCCCTCGCGGGCGTGGATCTTGTATATCTCGGGCTCAACGTCATTCTTACCTCGGTAGAGACCGCTCTGCGCAACCTTGAAGCCGGCGGCGTGATTGAAAAGCGGGCAAGCAAGTGAGTCGCGTGCTTCCGTACTGCGCTTACCTCGAACGCGATGGACTCACACTGCCACACTCAGGGGTGGAGAAGAGTCCTGTAGCGGTCGTTCAAAGCGGTTCAGTCCGCCTGCTCTGGTCTGAGATTCCCTGGCCGTTCCAGCCCGAGCACCTGCAGCAGAATGCGGTAGAGTTCCATGATGTGGTTCATCATGTGTTTCGGCAGACGGCCGTTATTCCCTTCCGCCTGCTCTCGACGTTTGAAGATGCCGGGTTGCTGAAGCGGTTCGTTGCCGAACACCAGGTCGCGATGGCGGCTGACCTGGACCGCCTGGCGTCTTACGTCCAGATGGAATCGGTGATCTACACCATCGCGGAGAGGCCCGGTCCCGCTGCTTCGGGAACGGAGTATTTGAGAGCCAGAGCACAGCAGGCAGGGACTATACGAGAACATGCAGAGCGATTGAGCGCAGCAGTGGCAGATGTAGGCGCCGAAGTCAGGCTTCGAGAGAACAAGAATGGGATTCGCCTGTTCGCACTCGTGAACCGCGGAGCAGAGCATGGCTTTCACGACGCGATCACGGGCGTGGCAGTCCCGAACGGAGTTTCGCGACGGATCAGCGGTCCATGGCCGGCGGCCGAGTTCATGAGCGAAGAAGTAAAGATGCCCGCGCTGGTGACTCGCAATGAGTGAGCTGCGCAAAGTCACTCCAGAAGAGATCGCTGCCGCTGTCTCTGAACTGAACCGCGAGCTCAAGGCGGCCGGCCAGACCGGCATGGAACGGATCGACTGTTCACCGGAGAACATTGAACAGGGGTTGGCCCGTCTGGTGTTAAGCCTGGTGGAGTTGCTGCGGCGCCTGTTGGAGCGGCAGGCTATCCGGCGGATGGAAGGCGGATCGCTCGCCGATTCCAAGATCGAGGAAATGGGGCAGGCGCTTATGCGTCTTGAGGCCAAGGTGACCGAGATCGCGGCAGCCTTCGGGCTTCGCCAGGAGGACCTTAATCTTGATCTTGGTCCTTTAGGGAACCTGCTTGATAAATAATGGGTGTAGAAGATGGCCAAAGTTGGTTTGGCCATTTGGCCAACCAGCAGGTCAGGTTTTGCATCTTAAAACGTTGCCGGATAAGCAAATAGCTGGGGAGCATCCGGAGGGGCGGTTGAACTACTCTGTAAGTTGACAGCTCGCAGCACGACGATTAGGATGCCTTAACGTGGATCGCGCCTGGTGTCCCATCGTCTGAAGCGATCTTCCTCTGTATTTTCCTGAGAGAACATGCAACAGCGAGTTCCTACCGTTTCTGGAACGGCCAATCTGCTGGACATCCTCGACCGAGTGCTCGATAAGGGCCTCGTGATTGCGGGTGACATCCGTGTTTCCCTGGCAAATGTTGAGCTGTTGACCATTCGGATCAGGCTGCTGGTCTGTTCGGTGGACAAAGCCGAGCAGATCGGGCTGAACTGGTGGAAGTTCGATCCTAACCTGACAGCGCCGCCAATGGAGACCTCCGTCAAGCGGGCGGGGCTCCCGGCACCTGCGCCAGGAACCAGAGTAAGGGTTGGGGCACGGAAGAGCACGACTCGAAAGCAGAAATAAACCGACTCTGTATGAAGGAGGCCTTCAATGGCCGTTGAACGCGTATCCGGTGGCTCAAGTCTTATTGACGTTCTCGACCGGGTGCTGGACAAAGGCATCGTAATTGATGCCTGGGTGCGCATATCACTGGTCGGCATCGATCTGATCACCGTCGAAGCTCGCGTGGTGGTCGCCTCCATTGACACATATCTGAAGTACGCCGATGCCGTGGGTCTCACAGGACTGGTTTCGCGCCCGACGCTGGCAGAAGGGGCCGCCGAGGGCCAGGAAGAGGTGGTGGAGGTTACGACTCGGCCGGCACGCCGGCGACGCTAGGGTAGGTCGGACTTTGGGAGGACCTGTGGCCACGGCCGAAATGCGGTTTCAACCCGAACGTCCTAACCGCGGCCGTGGACAGCAGCGGCGGCCCGCCGCTTTGCGCCTGCTTGAGGCGGAACGATCAGAAGAGATCTTCCCGCTCTTGCTGGAAGAGATCGTGGCCCTTGGATATCCGCGCGCCCTGGTGCTGGACGTTAACTTTGACACTGGTGAGATCGCACCTGCCGCGGCCCTGAAGTGGCCGCGTCACCAGATGGACAAGTTTGCCACGGCACTCTGGATGACCGATCACCCTCTCGCTGGAGTCCTGAATGCCGGCCGTCCGGCGGTACTGGCAAAGTCTTCCATCTATAACCGGCCGATCTACATCCATCCCATCGTATATTCCAATCGCAATGTGTGCTGGGAAGCAGACCGCGTTCGCACCTCCAGCTGCCTCGCGGTGCAGAACTGCCGCCGGGAAAAGCGTATTCGTCTTGAAGACCAGGTTTGCAGCACCTGCGACATGCGCGCCTATGCGGCTGTGGTTGTGGTGGAACTTGGCCGGCATAATCGCGAAGCAGCCCTCCGAGATCTGGGCGAGCTGATCGATCTGGCGAACCGGTATCTCTCGCGCCTTTTCAAAGTTGAGCACTACTACAACCGCATGCGCGATATGGAGATCACGATCGCGCAGATGGGCACGGTGATGCAAAGCATGGCCGACCCGGTGATCCTCACGGACACGCAGCATCGGGTCATCATGCAGAACCGCGCCGCGGAACGCTTCTTCAAGGTTCCTGATGAAGTCACGGAAGGCCTTGTTCGTGCAGTGGAACTCAACAACCTTCTGTTTTCCGCGGCCCTGTCGTCAATGCTGGTTTCCGGCAGTGACGCTCATCGTGACCTGACTCTGGTGGACGCCATTGAAGGCGAAGAAATGCTGTTTGAGGCCGTTTCGGCTCCCACCTATGGTCCGGATGGAATCCAGATCGGAACCGTGACGGTGATGCGCGACGTGACGGATTTACGTCGCGCCGATCAGGAATTGCGCCTGAACTATGACCGGCTGCGCGATGCCGAGGAAGTGGTGCGCCAGGACCGCGATCGCCTGAACCTGATCATCGAAAACGTAGGCGACCCGATCGTGGTATGCAACAGCGAAGCCAAGATCGTGCTGATGGACCCCCTGGCGCAGGAGCTTTTCGGGAGCAAGCCGGAAGCCGCGACAGATCAGCATCAGGTGAAGAACCAGAGCAAGCTGGGCTTTTATATCGATTCCTTCACCTACTCCTTTGCCGAACGCGAAACTGCGCCGCTTCGTCTTTTCAATCCCGGTCTGAAGCAGGAGATTGAGTATGACGCGCGCTCCGGCAAGATTTTTGATGAACGTGGGCAGGTTTCCTACACCGTTACCGTGCTGCGCGACCTTACCGCTCTGCGGAAAGTAGAGCAGCTCAAGGTCGAGCGGCGCATGCTGGAGATCGAGAAGTTTGCCGCTACCGGCCGCCTGGCCGCAACCATCGCCCATGAAGTGAACAATCCCATGGAGGCGATCAAGAATGCCATCTACCTGCTCGCAGGTGCCGTACCGGAAACTGCGCAGCCGGTGTATAGCATCCTGAAGTCTGAGACCGAGCGTGTGGCGCGTATCGTGCGGCAGATGCTTGGACTCTACCGGAATACCGAGCAGGTGAAGCCGGTTAACGTGAACACGATCATTGAAGACACACTGTTGCTGCTGAACCGGCAGCTCCAGCGAGCGAACGTGGAGGTGATCGTGGACCTGCGGCCGCTGCCTGACGTGGTGATTGCTGCCGACCAGATCCGCCAAGTGCTTTCCAATCTGGTGATCAATGCGCGCGATGCCATGCCGGAAGGCGGCAAGCTGCGAGTCCGCAGCCGCCATGTGCCCGGGCATGATGACATGCACGCCCTAGTGCGTATCCTGATCGCAGACACCGGATCAGG
>DATAEJ010000098.1:0-2643 GCA_036258095.1 Candidatus Angelobacter sp.
GGACCTGCGGCTCTTTGTGCGCGAAGAAATCGATCAGCTTCGTTCGCTGCTGGGTGGCTTGCTGCAAACGCTGCTCGATCGCGCAGAAGAACACCGCGCCACGGTCATGCCGGCGTACACGCATTTGCAGCGGGCGGAACCTGTCTTAGTGAGTCACTGGCTTCTGGCTTACTTCCAGATGTTCTGGCGCGACGCCGATCGCCTGCTTGACTGCCGCAATCGGCTGAACAAATGTCCATTGGGCTCGGGTGCGATAGCCGGCTCCCCGCTGCCACTGGATCGCGACATCGCGACGCATGAACTTGGATTTGACCAGCCTACCGCCAACAGCATGGATGCGACCAGCGATCGCGACTTCGTAATCGAGTTCGTCGCCGTTCTGGCGCAGCTCGGCGTTCACCTCAGCCGCTGGGCGGAGGAATTAATCCTCTTCGCCACCCAGGAATACGGTTTCGTTCGGCTGCCGGAGGCGTACTCCACTGGCAGCAGCGCGATGCCACAGAAGCAGAACCCAGACTCGCTGGAACTCATCCGTGGAAAATCGGCCAGGCTCATCGGCTACCATGTTGCCCTGCTGACGAATGTCAAGGGTCTGCCACTGGCGTACAACAAGGACATGCAGGAAACACAGGAGCCCCTGTTTGAAGCCGCAGCGACGGCGAGTGCTTGCCTGGAGATCGCGCAAGGGTTCATGCGAACCGTCACTTTCAATTTCGATCGTATGCGGGCCGCCTGCGAGACGGGTTTCATGAACGCTCTTGCCGCTGCCACGTACCTCGTCGGTCGCGGAATACCGTTCCGGCAGGCGCACGAAATCGTGGCACATGCGGTTCAGCTCTGTCTTGAGAAAGGCTGTGAGCTTCAGGATCTGTCGCTTGAAGAGTTGCGTGCGCTCAGTCCGGCAATCGCTTCAGATATTTATGGCCATTTGAAACTCGAAAACGTTCTCGCATGTCACGATGTGCAGGGCGGCACAGCGCCGCAGCAAGTGAAGCGCGCGTTGCAGTCCGCGCACGAACAGCTGGCCCAGCTTAGGGATATCCATGCTACGCACGCGTAGAGCGGTTTTGCCCGACGTGGAGAAGATCCACGCCATCATTCGCAGCTATTCCGGCAACGGCACGCTGCTGCCGCGGACTATGGCGGAGCTCTGCGAGAATGTGCGTGACTTCCTGGTGGCAGAACTTGATGGTGTTGTCGTCGGCTGCGGCGCGCTGCACATTTACGGACCCCATCTATCTGAGATCCGCTCGATTGCGGTTGAGCCTTCGGCAAAAAAGTTGGGCGCGGGACGGATGCTGGTGAAAGCGCTGCTCGAAGAATCTGAATTGCACAAAATATCTTGTGTCTGCCTGTTTACCCGTATTCCGGACTTTTTTGCCAAAATGGGATTCGGTATCGCCACCCGTGAAGAGCTGCCGAACAAGATATACAAGGACTGCGTGCACTGTCCCAACCTGAACGCATGCGACGAAATCGCGATGTATCGCGGCGAGATCCCGAAACACATGGGCCCGGTTGACTTGCAGATACCAATCCCGCTGGTTAGGCTGGAAGTGTGAGCACGAATCCTCCCCTGGGTTTTCTTTTTTCTGCAGGTACAGCCGGAATCAAGCCAAGCGGCAAGCCCGATTTGGCCCTTGCCCTCGCTCCCGATGGCGCTACCGCCGCGGCAATGTTCACGCGAAATCAAATCGTGGCCGCACCGGTAACGGTCGGCCGTGATCACCTGAGAGCCTCGAGCGGTATGGTCCGCGCGGTAATCGTGAACTCCGGCAACGCCAACTGCGCCACGGGCAAGCCGGGACTTCGTGCCGCGATCGATGTCTGCCGGCACACCGCCAAGGAAATCGGCGCAAAGGCGCACCAGATTGTCCCTTCATCCACTGGCATCATCGGCGTGCCCTTGCCGGTGGAGAAGATAACAGCAGCTTTGCCTGCACTGATTACAGCCGCGCAGCCCGGGGCGGAAGCGTTTGACGCGTTCGCACAATCCCTGCTTACTACGGACACGCACAAGAAGCTCGCTTCCCAGACAGTGTCTCATCGCGGCATTCAGGTTACTCTTACAGGCGCCGCCAAGGGGGCAGGGATGATCCATCCCAATATGGCGACCATGTTGGTCTATCTTTTCACTGATCTGGTGGCGAAACCGGCGGAACTGCAGAAGGTATTGAAAATTGCCGTTGACGAGAGCTTCCACAACATCTCCATTGACGGCGACACCTCCACGAATGACACCGTGCTGCTTCTCGCAAGCGGTAAGAGCGGTGTGCAGTACAAGGACGTGCGCGCCGAGTTCGCAATTGCACTGACAAAAGCCTGCCGTGCACTGGCCGCACAGATCGTTGCCGATGGTGAAGGGGTGAAGCACGTCATCCGATTGAAGATCGAGGAGGCCGCCTCACGCGATCACGCACGCCGGATCGGTCAGGCGATCGCCACCTCCGCTCTGGTAAAAACCGCATGGGCCGGGGCCGATCCCAACTGGGGACGCATCCTGGCCGCGATCGGAAACTCCGGGGTAAAGATCAACCCCGAGCGGATCAATATCTACCTGGGCGAGCAGCAGATCTGCCGGCACGGTGCTGCGTGCAACTTTGATCGTGATCGCGCCCACGAATATATGTCCGAGCCTGCGTA
>DATAEJ010000099.1:0-12166 GCA_036258095.1 Candidatus Angelobacter sp.
GCGGTGGAGAGGTCTTCCGCGGAACGTTCGGATGACGCCGAAAGTGCGGGCGACGATTACGAACAATCCGAACAGCCGGGCAATCAGCTTCGCAATCGTGAAGTCTTTTCTGTTGGGAAGTCTGCTTCCTCGCAGCGGCGAGGAGCGCATTCACCGGAATACCAGCAGGTACTGGATCATTATATCTCGCGGCTCGTCTCGACGAATCAAATCCCCATGGCGCTGAGCGTCTGGCGCCAGGAACTCGACCGAAACACGAACGATCCCGGCCTTTATGAGCGATTCGCCGAATTTCTGGACGCAAACAGCCTCGCAACCGAACAGGAAGCGGTTTACAAACGAGCCATCGCACAGTTTCAAGGCAGAGGATGGTATGACAAACTGGCACGCTGGTATCTCTACAAGAAACGTCATCAGGAGCTCGAGGCATTATCGCAACAAGTGCTGAAGATCTTCTCGGGTAGCGAGCTCGAAGATTATCTGGAGAACGTGGCTGGAATGCCGGTGAGGATGAACCTTCAATTCAACCTTTATGCCCATGATCGCTTTCCCCATGATCTGGTGTTCGTCCACAATTTGCTGCGCATTTATCAGGCCAAATTGACTTATGACCCTGTGCGAAGGGAAGCGCTGCTTCGGCAGCATTGGTTTGAAGATGAAGAACTGCGGAACGAATTTTTCGAATTCCTTTCTAAAACTGGACGGCTTGAAACCGAATTGCAGGCCTTGATCGCCGCGCACTCCGACCCTGTAACCACCCGGTTTACTGCGGAAGCCGCGGTATGGCAGTCCCACTTCGAGCAAGCAGCACCGCTGATGAAGGCTGTTGCACGGCAATACCCGGCCGATTTTGAGATTGGGCGACGGGCATCTTCTTTATACCGATCAATCGCATATTTCGATCCAAAGGCGACAGAAGAAGCGGTAAAGATCGAATCCGATCTGCTCAAAGCCGCTCCTGCAGATCGCGACACGATGGCGCGCATCGGAGATATCTACTCTGATCGCGAGCTGTTTGACAAGGCGCGCCCTTATTGGGATCGCATGGCTGAGACCGAACCGGGCCATACGCAGAGCTACCTGGATGCTGCGACGGTGTACTGGGACTACTTCTTTTTTGATGAAGCGCTTCGACTGCTCAACGATGGTCGAGCCAGGCTGGGAGATAAGGATCTCTACGCCTATCAGATCGGCGCCATTTATGAAAACAAGCGCGATTACCAAAGCGCGATCAACGAATATCTAAAAGGCGCGATCTCAGCACAGGGCTGCGCTGAATGTCGCGATCGGCTGATGCAACTTGCGCGCCGCAAGGCGACTCGCGAGCTGGTAGACACGGCAACGGCGGCAGCTGCATCTGCTGCCAGCGACCAGACAATGATTGATCTGCGTGTGTCGGTACTGGACGGTCTGGGCCGAAAGGGGGACATTGCTTCCTACCTGATGTCTGTGCTCGATAAATCCAATTCCATTGAGGTGCTGGAATCTATTGAGAACCTGGCGCGTGACAAATCGCTGGAGGCAGTTCGCGAACGCGCCCTCGAGCGCCAGGCGGCCGTGAGCTCGGATCCGGTACGCCGGCTCGAACTGCGTTACGCTCTCGTGCAGCTCTTTGAACAGAAGAAAGACCTTGGCTCCGCGCAGGCGAACATAGAAGCTCTGTATAAGGAAAATCCAAAGCTTCTGGGCGTCGTGCGCTCGACAGTCGACTTCTACTGGCGCAACAAGCTTCATCAGAAGGCGATCGACACGCTACTGGATGCGGCACGAACCGCCTACCCTGACCTTGGCGCCAAATTCAACTATGAAGCGGCGCGCAAAATGGCCGATACAGGCCAGTTCGTGCCTGCACGCAAGATTCTGGCCTCGTTGCTGGAACTGGATGCATACAACGCCGAGTATCTCGCCGCAATGGGAGACACATTTGCAAGGTCCGGAGACCAGGCCGGATTAAGAGATTTCTATCTTGAAAGGATCAGGTTTTTCCAGAAAGCACAGCTTTCGTCAGACGAGCGCAAGAACCGCATTGCAGCCCTGCGTCGCGGACTCATACCGGCGTTAACGGCGCTCAAAGATTACGCAGGCGCAGTCGACCAGTACATCGAAATCATCAACGCATTTCCTGAGGACCCTGGAGTTGTGGGAGAGGCCGGGCACTATGCCCAGCGACATCAGAGAAAAGACCAGTTGCTCAACTTTTATTCGAAAACGGTCGCCGCATCTCCCAGGGACTCGCGTTGGGTGGTGGTTCTGGCCGAACTGCAGACCGGTTTTGAAAACTTCGATGCGGCCATTCAGGCCTACTCGCAGGCGATCCGCATTCGACCGGATCGTGTTGACTTGCTGACCTCACGAGCGATGCTGGAAGAGCGTTTTTCCCGGTTTGATAATGCCGTGGCCGATTATGTGCGCTTATATGAACTCGCCTACCACGATCCCAAGTGGATGGAGAAGGCCGCTGAAATCCGTGCACGCCAGGGAAAAACAGATGATGTGGTGGCGGCCCTGAGGACTGCTTTTGTAGACGGGCGCCCGGAGATTCCCGGGAAATACTTTGCCGTGGCGGAACATCTGGAAAACTGGGGAATGCTGGACCAGGCACGCCAGTTTGCTGAAAAGGGCATCGGCCTCGCCGGCGACGATCTTCTGGCTGATTCTGGCTATCATTCTGGCGCGCAATTATATGCCCGCGTCATGACCCGACTTCGACAGCAGGATGCAGCCTATCAGCGCTTGATGGCTGCCAATGAATCAGCGAAAAAGATGCCGTCGTTGCTGCAACAGGTCTCGAAGAATGGAGTGGAAGCGATAACAAACTCTGAGCTTCGTAAACACATGCTCGAGCAACGCGAGTCTACAGCGCGCAGCGGACTATCGGCCGCGATGCGCGAAATGGGTGCCGCTGCCGGAATGTATTTCACTCCTGAGGAAAAGCTCGCCCTGAGCCGCTGGCTCGACATCAAGAACGGTGGCCTGCCGCGCCAGCTTGCCTACGATGCTCTACTGCCCCTGGGAGAAAAAGCAGGAATAGCAGATTTTCAGGCGCGATTGCTGTTCGAAAGAGCGAGCAGCGAAGTTTACCCTTCCACGACTGAACTGCAGGACCTGCAAATCCGCCGGCTGAAGCTTGCCGAAGTGGGCCAACAGCTCGAAGTGTTAGGCAATGCGGCCAGGCAAGGGCGCGGGTGGGACGCCCTGAATCGCGCACACGAAATCTACAATCTCGCCGGACTGCGTGCCGACGAAATTCGTACTCTGGAGGAAATGAACCGCCTCCAACTTCTAAATGGACAGCTGCAGGAACGTTACTTCGAATTATTGTTGACACAGAAGCCGCAGCAATTGATCGCAATTGCAGGTGAGAAATCTTCTTTCGGAGACAGGGCTGCGAACTTTGCGGTGACTCATGGGGATTCACAAACCGCGATATCGGCAGTCGAGGCACGAGGGCATAGCGAAGAGCCCGTCTGGGGCCGAGCTTACAAGGCACTCACAGGACTCTACTTCAACGATTCTGGGCCAAAGGTCCAAGAGGCGTTCCTCGAGTCGCTTTCCGACCGCACCATCGGCGAACGTATCGCACACGCAGAGGATAGGAGCCAGGTTCTCGCCGGCTCTGGATGGTTCTATTACGGCTCCCGGTACGGAGAATACCTGGGCTTTACAAAAAAAGGGGATCCTGAAGACTTTCTGGCGGCCGAAGTTGAGGCCCATCCAAACCAGGCAGCGGCGTACTTCAGCACGGCGCTCTACTACGAGCAAGCCGGGGACATGGCCAGGGCGATTGCAGATTATCGGCATGTGGCAACCCTGGCGCCTCAGCGGATCGATGTTCACAATCGCCTGGGTGGAATTTACTGGCGGCAGAAGAAACCTGACGATGCAGCCGCTGAATGGAAGCGCGCGCTTGAGATGCTGGTTAGCCAGGCAGGGCAGGTCACGAGGCCGGAAACGTTCGGTGTTGACTATGCGGCCACGCTCAACAACGTTATCACCCACAAGTTGCTGGCGCAGTTCCAGTCTGACGTAAATGAGATATTGAGCGCTTATTCCAAGACCTCGGGTGAATACCAGCTTCAGAACCTTTTGAAAGACACTTTTCCCGGAAAAGATGATTCCGCCGCCGCCACCGCCCTCGTGCTCGAGCTCTCCGCCGGAAAAGAGTGGCGCATACATTTCTTGAAGGAGTTGGTCGCTGCTGACGCGCGGCTCGGTACAGACCGAGAGCAGCTTTTCCATGCGTTGTTGGAGACCGCTCGCCAAAAAGCAGAAGGCGCGGAAGGAATCGCCGGGGACTATTTGCGCACACAGTTGCAAACAGTCCAGATTCAGTGGTTGCAATACCTTGAACGGAGCAAACAGTACGAACGCGCGCGCGACGAACTGGAGGGATTGCCTCAGAATACCCGTGAATCTCATCAGTCCGAGCTTGTACCTCTTCGGGTCAGCCTCGCTGCCCATACCGGTACGCTGGATACACTACTGAGCAGCTATCGAACTGACCCAGAGCACGCGCCCGCAGGTGATCTCCTCCGTCGTGCAGCCACCAGGCTGCAGCAGGCAGGCGATAGCGCAGCCGCACGCAGAGTGCTCGAGTTCGTATTTCAGCGAGAAATCGACAACAACGAGCTGACTGTCGCCAATATGGTTGGTTTGGCGGAGATCCGGATTCAAGCTGGGGACCTGGCCGGCGCTCTGGAACTTTTAGATCGCATGACTCACGTAGTCGGCACGCCGTTCGAGACCCAGGAGCCCGCAGCTGCGCTGCTCATGAGAACCGGCCATTCCGCCGAAGCTGTTCCGTTCCTTGAAGAGCTCAGTAAAGCGGTTCCCTGGAATGCAGCCTACAAGTTGAAGCTGGCCCAGGCGCAACTCGCGGCTGGGCAAAACACCACGGTCGCTCGCAACCAGCTGGCAACGGTGGCATCTCGCGGTGACGTGGCTTATGAAGTGCGACTCTTGGCTGCGCAGGCCCTCGCAGGAACTGCCGCTGGTGACCTGGGCAGCAAAGAACTCAACTTGATTGCGTCGGGGAAATCCGTCGACGTGGTGGATGCCGGACACCCATACTTTGTTGTTGCGCGCCTCAAAAGTGCAGAGCCGCTGCCCGCTGCGCAGAGGCTCACATTGCTGCAGGCAGGACTTGCCGATGCACCTAATGCCGACGCCTTGCGCCTTCCTCTGCTCAAGGCCGCGTTTGACGCCGGCGATCACCATCTGGTGATTGCCTCGGTAAAGCTACAGCTCCAATCGTACGTCGCAGGTGAGCCTTACCAGACGGAAGAAACTGAGGAAGACGACGATCAGCAAGATCGACAGTCGCGACGGAATGTTCTGCAGGGATTCGGCGCACTGCCGCAGAAAGATTGGGCTCAGATCAGCCGGATGCTGGGCACGGCATTCGATAGGACCGGTCATCAGAGTGAAGCGCTCTCCTATCTAAGGCTGGCTTATCGGCTTGAACAGGATTCCAGTTTGAAGACACAGATCAACCGCGAAGTACAGCAGCTTCGGGCGACTCAACGGCGACAAGCAGCGAACATAGCACGAGCACCCGTTATTCATAGCGAGTTGGAGCAGGATCACGCGGTGCGTCCGCGCATCGCTCCTGCGGCCAAGTCGATGAATACACCGGCCAGAAAGGGGGCAATACTGTGAAATTGATCCGTTCTGTGTTACTGGCTCTCCTGGCACTTTCTGTAATCGCGGTCGTGGGCAGGGCCGTTTTCCAGACGCAGACAATCAGCCGCGGTCCGGTAGACAAGTTTCTTCCTGAGGGAGCGCTGCTGAGTATACAGTCACGTGATTTTGCTGGATTACTGCAAGACTGGAACAACTCACCCGAGAAAGCGCAGTGGCTGAAGAGCGACAACTACAGGGTGTTCTCGAACTCACGCTTGTTTTTACGGCTGAGCAAGGCGCAGGCCGAGTTTGCCAAAGCTGCCGGAGTACCGCCGGATTCAGCGCTGCTGAATGACGCTGCAGGCGCGGAAAGCGCCCTTGCGATCTACGACATCGGAAAGCTGGAATTCCTGTATGTCACGCGCCTCAACAACGGACGATTTGTGCAATCTCCCCTGTGGCAGTCGCGCGGCAAGTTTGAGGCACGGAACGCCGGTGGGCAGCAATTCTTCGTGCGCAAGGACCAGGAGTCGGAACGCGTTGCGGCCTTCGCAATCGCAAATGATTATCTTGTGCTCGGAACTCGTGAAGACCTGGTTGCCGGATCAATTGAATTGATTGCGGGTGGGAAAGGTCGAGCGCTTACTGTGGAGCCATGGTATGCGCTGGCACTGGCCGCCGCGCCGCGCGATCCAGGCGATCTTCGCATAGCTCTTCATCTTGAAAAGATCGCGGTCACGCCGCACTTCCGCACCTACTGGATCCAGCAGAACATCACGGAAATGCAGGGTTATGGGGCAGCCGTCTGCGACCTGTATCGCGAGGGCGCAACTTACCGTGAAGAGCGTGTGATCCTTCCGAAGAGGGCCATGGAGGATGATGCAGCATTGGCGCAGCAGAACCAGGCAATCACCGGTTTACTGGCAGCCGTACCCCAGCGATACGGTTTTTATCGAGCAGCTCCAACGAATGTGAAGGATTCGCTGAGCATGGTGGAGCAAAAGATTCTTGCGCCCCAGTTTACAGCTGCGTCTGCTGAAAAGATTGCCCCCGTAGTACAGCTGAGTGGTGGACAGACTGGATCGGCTTCTGATCTGGAAATCCGAATCGATGCGGAGCCCGCACCAGACACGGCAAGCAAAGATCCACGTCAATCACTTCAAAAGCAATTTGAGCGCGCAGGCCCGATAGCAGCCTTGGTGGTGCATGCGTCGAGGAGAAACAGTGACGGGACACTAGTTCAACTTCCCGTTGTAGTCGTACTTTCTGCGGCCGGCGACTGGGACATGGTAGCGCTTCAGGCAGCTATGCAGGAATATGTCGCGCCGAATATCACCGCCTCGCGGCAAGGAATGGACTGGCAGGAACAAAAGGAGGCAGGCGGGTACTTTGAATTGAATGGCTTGCTCCCAATAAAGATGGGCCGCCGCGGAAAGCTTTTGTATCTGGGGAATGACGAGTCACTGTTCAAAGCGGTGTTGCTGTCGCAGTCCAGTGCCCCTGCGCAACCTGTGAGTTACGCCAGTGCGTTCAATCACGATACCGAACGGCTGAATTACTACGATTTCACCAGGCTGGTGGACCGCGGAGCAAACATTGCCAGTCAGGAACCGGCGTTTTTCTCTCGTAACATTACAAGTCTGAGTAAGACCTTCGCTGGAGTGCAGCGGGAAGAGATCGTCTCGAGACAGACGAAAGACAAAATCGTGCAGACGGTGACATATAGATGGGCCCAATAGGAAAACTCGCAGCCCCGATTGTCGCAGGCAGTCTCTGCCTGTTGTGTTCGCCGGCTCCAGGCCGCACGCAGGCACACAGCTTGCATCAGCAGAGTGCTGCGGCAATTCTTGAGAGCCGGTTCAACGATCCTGACACTTCTTACCTGCTGCTGGACCATGAGGGCCGGGTGATCGCTCAAAAGTGGGATGGAAAGGAACAGGAAGTTGCCATCGGATCATTGATCAAACCCTTTGTCGCGGCCGCGTACGCACAGACCCATCGTACTTACCCTGCTTTTCGCTGCCTTGGGGGTAAGACGTGCTGGCTTCCGCGAGGACACGGCAGGATGGGCATCCGCGAGGCCATTGCGCAATCCTGCAACTCATATTTCCGCCAGCTAGCTGCAAACTCAAAGCCGAATTTCCCCGCATCACTGCTCAATGACTACGGATTAAATCCCCATACAGATGGTCAACAGGGCGAAGCCGCACCGTTGGCACTGGCCAGGGCCTATCTTCGATTTGGCCAGAGAAGAAACGAACCAGCGCTCGCTCCGATTTTCGATGGCATGGCGGAATCAGCAGTGAACGGAACAGCCAAAGCTGCCGGGAAGGCTTTTGGATCAGGACGCGAAGATATGCTTGCCAAGACGGGCACTGCTCCGTGCACGCATGCGCGCAAAGCGCCAGGAGACGGATTCACCGTGCTCCTCTATCCGGCGGAGCGTCCTCAAATGCTGCTGCTCGTTCGCGTCCATGGGCATCCAGGCGCGATAGCGGCAGCCACAGCCGGGCAGATGCTTTCGGCGGTGAGCAAAGGTCCGGAATGATCCGCGCCGTCTCCCTTCTCGCTCTGTTGCTGAGCCTGCCACGGGCCGACGCGCAGCAGATCAGCATAGGTGTACTCGGGTTATTTCACAGCCGGGAAGTGATCGTCACCCCATTTCCCGGCCATCCGCTGGAATGCGGGAGTCTCGGAAACAAGTGGACACAAGATGGACCGCTACACGTCGTCCTTCAGGATGATCAACGCCTCTCGGTCGTGAGCCGTCGCGGGATATCACAGATTGATTCACTTCATTGCGGTGCGCCTGCCGAAGATCCGGAGTTCAGGATCGCGCTTCCAGGCAAGATTTCGCGAACTTACCGGGGAGGCGTCAGGGTCACGCCGAAGAAGCACGAACTCGTTATCGTTATCCAAATGGAGCTCGAAACAGCCGTCGCCTCCGTTGTGGCAGCAGAGAGCGCGCCGGGGACGCCGGCGGAGGCGCTTAAGGCGCTTGCGGTAGTATCGCGATCATTCCTGTGGGGCGGGAAGGGCCGCCATGGTGAATTCGATTTTTGTGACACCACGCACTGCCAGTTTCTCCGCGAGCCGCCAAAGCCCGGTGCCCCGGCCTACCTTGCTACGCAACAGACGCACGGGCTGGTTCTAGCATACCGAGGCAAAGCTTTTGCCGCGATGTACAGCGCCAGTTGCGGCGGGCGAACGCATTCACTTGACGAATTGGGCCTCAAGGTTCGTGACTACCCCTACTTCGCTGTTGAATGCAAATTCTGTCGTAAGAATCCGCAACGCTGGGTGTCGCGTCTCAGCGCAGCAGATGCAGAAGGGTTGAACAGAACTGAGCAGTCAAGACTGAAACTGGCGCGAAGACTCGGCTGGAAGACCATTCCCAGCAATTCATATTCAATCAAGCAGGAATCGAATGCCGTCTTGCTGGAAGGAACCGGCGAGGGCCACGGCTTAGGCCTATGCGAAAGAGGCGCGGCCGCCATGGCGCGTATGGGTGCAACGTTTGATCAAGTATTGGACTACTACTACCCGAATACCACGGTCGAGCAGCTACCTTGAACTGTGCCGCCCACCTGACAGAACCTCCGATGACACCCTTCCATGTCTCGACAATCGTGCATTGCGCGTCTAGACTTTTTGCTCCGGCAAAAGGACTGAGGTGACGATGAAATTTCTGAGCGGGCTGGAGCCTGTCGCCTATGCGGCGTTTCGGATCGTGGTTGGATTCTTGTTTATGTGTCACGGCGCGGGCAAGCTGTTTGGCGCCTTTGGGCAACATCAGGCTTTGCATCCACCGCTGGTCCTGGCTGCCGCCGTAATCGAATTCGTGGGTGGCATTCTCATTATGTTGGGCTTGCTGACCCGGTTTGTTGCATTCATTGCGAGCGGCGAAATGGCGGTTGCCTACTTCATGGCCCATCAACCGAAAGGCACGCTGCCGATCCAGAATGCGGGTGAGCTGGCTGTGGTCTTTTGTTTCGCTTTTCTCTTCATCGCCTGCCACGGAGCCGGCAAATTCGCAGCCGAGAAAGATTGAGCTTTATTGCGAAACCTTCTCAGCCGCTGAAGCTTTATACGCGTCGAGTCCGCGAGAGAGCTGATCCAGTGATTCGCGGACTGATTCAGTGGCAAGTCCCACACCGATGCGGAACCGATCCGGAAGTTCAAAGAACTTTCCGGGAACCACTGTGGTATCGAACTCTCTGCGCAAAAGGGTGCAGAGATCGTCAACGCTCCCGTTCTTGAGCCGTGGGAACACAATGGTCCCGAATTCCGGCCAGAAGTAATCGAGGTCGTCGCGGCTCTCAAGAAACGTCTTGAGCAGCCGCCGGTTCTCGCCCAGCGAGTTGCTCATCTTCGCCGAGATCATTTCCAGCTTTTGCAACGCAATCACGCTGAGTTGCTCTGCTGGAAAGGGATTGCCCGCGGCGTGGAGGTCGTGGATGCGCCACATGCGTTGAACGATCGCAGCCGGTGCAAAAACCCAGCCGCAACGTACTCCGCTGAGCCCGTACGCCTTCGTCAGGCTGCTGGTGACAACAACGCGCTCAGGATCCAGATGAAATGCGCTCCGGGGAGCGGACTCAAACAGCATTTCAAGATAGACCTCGTCCACGAGCACGAATGCATTGTTCTTGCGGGCCAGAGTAAAGATTTCTTTCAACTCAGAATCACTGCTGATTGCGCCGCTGGGATTGTGGAAGTTGCACAGCACAATCACTCGGGTCCGCGGGCCGAGATTGCGGGCAAGATCTTCGACATCGAGCGCGAAGTTATGTTCAGCGTTGCGCCGGAAGCGCCTGATCTCAAGTCCAAGATAACGGGCGATGCCGAGAAGCGGATCATAAGTCGGGTTTTCGATCACGACTTCATCACCCGGCTCCGTCAGTGCTGCCAAGGCGAGCTGGTTGGCGAAAGAGGTTCCCATGGCGGTGACAATGTTTTTACGTGGAACGCGGTATCGCTCGGCCAGACCTTGTAGCAGCGGCTCGTACCCATAGACGTTGGGACCATTGATTTCAAGCTGATCGATGCTGACGCCAAGCTCAGCCAACGGAAAGCTGACCATCCCGCTGGTAGCGAGGTTGTATTTGGCAGCAGCGTGAAGTTTGGCCCACTGCATATAGGTTGAGCCTGCGTTGGCGCGAATACCAGTCACGATTGGGGAACCCTCTTCCAAATGTAATACACAGGAACGCCGGCAACGAGAATCGCCAGACCGATCAGAGTGTTGGTGGGGAAACGATAGAAAGCGTTGAGAACCACTGCAGCACAAACGGCACAGAAAAATGCTGTGGTCCAGGGATGCCCGGGCATGCGGAATGCGGGCTCATCTCCACCGCGCGCTCGCAGCACGAATAGACACGTCGCGGTAGCTGTGAAGAAGCAGTAATCCATGGCTGTGACGTAGTTCAGAATCTGCTCGTACTTGCCGGACAACAGGATGACGACAGTCCAGATACTTTGCAACGTGATCGCGATCACCGGAACTCGAGTCTTGGGGCTTACCCATGCCAGCTGGCGGAAAAAGACGCCGTCCTGGGCCATGGCGAAGTAGACGCGGGGCGCGGTAAGCACACTCTGGCTCAGGAACCCGAGTGTTGAAACTGCAATACCAAGAGCAATCAGGGTGGCTCCGCGCTGACCCATGGCCGCGCGCATGACCGCTGACGCTGGCGTGTTGGTCGCCGCTAACCCGCTAACTCCCAAAACACGAACACAAACGAAATTGACTGAGACGTAAAGCAGGCTTATGCCTATAACCCCTAACACCAGAGCACGTGGAAGATCGCGGCTCGGATTCTTCAGTTCACCGGCAACGAAGCATGCGGTCTGCCATCCTCCGTAGGCGAATAACACCGGGATCATGGCAGCTCCGAGGGATGAAAGGAGCGCTGGAGAGACTGGCTGGTTAAGTACAGGCCGCCACGCTACTGACGCGCCGCGAATCAGGAAAGCCCCTGCAAAGACCAATAAGGCGATGGCGCCAGTCTTGAGCACCATCAGAGCGCTCTGAACTGTGCTGCCGGCGCGGACACCAAGGCAATTCACCATCGTGAGCACCGCAAGGGTGATGATTGCGATTTGCCAGTCCGCCGCGCGTAGGCCCGTCAACTCAAGGAAATAACGCGCGAATGTGACCGTGACGGCGGCCATGCCTCCTGTCTGAACCACCAGCAAGAGGACCCAGCCATAAAGAAAGGCGAGCAGGGGATGATAGACCTCGCGCAGATAAGCGTACTGTCCGCCGACCTTGGGCATACGAGCGGCAAGCTCAGCCCAGATGAATGCTCCCATCAAGGCAACCATGCCGCCCAGCAACCACGCCCCTAACACCAGCCATGGCGTGTGCGCGTACTGGGCGACCACGTAGGGATTGATGAAGATTCCTGATCCGATCGTGCCGCCCATCACAAGCATGGTGGCGTCAAAAAGGCCAATGCGGCGGGCCAGCGTTTCTGAAGGCTGCGGCTTGATGGGGGAGGGAGAAGAGGTCAATGAATGTGCCCCAAGAGAGAAGATGTTAAAT
>DATAEJ010000100.1:0-6009 GCA_036258095.1 Candidatus Angelobacter sp.
CGGAAGGTGAATGCGCGCCGCCGTCTCAATGACGTACCGTACAGACTCCACCCCCCGCCGATGCCCGGCGATGCGCGGCAGGTGGCGGCGCTTGGCCCAGCGGCCGTTGCCGTCCATGATGATGGCCACATGTTTGGGGAATTGACCGGGGTCCAGCTGGCTGTAAAGCTCAGCTTCTTTGCGGTCCAGTCCTTCAGGAATCGTGCGCAATACTGCCTCTCAACTTAGTGTATACGTTTGGGAGCGGCCGGCAGGCCCACGACAGCCGATACCTCGGGAACCCTTTGCAACCTGCTGCTCTGCTAGAATAATCGTACTCCAAGTCCCGGAGAATTGGCTTGCTTGAGCGTTTGCGCGGAACTCGGCACGGAAGCATGAGGCGCCTTACTGCGTTTTTGTGCATCCTTCTCTTCCTTGTTTTTGCCGGGGTTGAGGCCACTCACTCGCATCCGGAAACCGCTTTCGGAGGCAGCAGCGGCCATTGCGCCATCTGCGTTTCCGTTCACGCCAATGCTCCTGTAGCCACCTTTCATGCGCTGCCGGTTCTGCTGGCCATGGAAATGGTTACCGTGCCTCTGGACTCGCATGGTCACAGCGCTCTCCAGGAACTCAGCCTTTTCATTCGTCCTCCGCCTTTGGCCTAGTCTTGGCCCGCACTGCGCTCTTGCCTCCTCGCGCAAGAGCGAAAACTCTGAATTTGTACTGAAGTGCGGTCCCCGCTGTGCTTATTCGCTTGCGACTGCAAGCTTTTTGTCGTGGGGACTTGAGGAGATTCCATGAGGCAAGTTCTGGGATTGATATTACTTTTCGGCACTGCACTGGCTGGCGCGAAAGCCCAGCAGCAGCCCGCACCAGCAGCATCTGACAATGCACAGCTGGAGCAGAAAATTCGTGATCTTGAAGACCGTATCGTCGCCCTGGAAGGCGAGCTCCGTCAGATAAAAGCTCATCAGGGAACCGCGCCGGCTGCGGCGAACGCCCAGCCACCGGCCACCGCCCCGGGAACGCCGACCACCGCCGCCCCCACCCAGGCTCAGGTCACCACCGAGCAGGGCGCGGCAGGGGCAGCCAGCCAGGGCAACGAACCTAGACTGGGCGGAGCCGGAACCGCCGCCGCGAAGGCCCTGAACCCCGACATCAGCATGATCGGCGATTTCATCGCCAGCGCCGGGCATAATCCGGTGAACCCGACTCCATCATTCCAGATGCATGAATCCGAGCTGGGCGTGCAGGCGATTATTGACCCCTATGCCCGTGGCGATTTCTTCATCTCATTTGGCGAAACCGGTGTGGACCTGGAAGAGGGCTTTATCACCTTTACGGCACTGCCGAAAGGCTTTGTCGCCAAAGCCGGCA
Source organism: Candidatus Angelobacter sp. (assembly GCA_036258095.1). Lineage (GTDB taxonomy): Bacteria > Acidobacteriota > Terriglobia > Terriglobales > Acidobacteriaceae > Angelobacter. Next base: position 1,357 of record DATAEJ010000100.1, read on the forward strand.
AAATGCGCGCCGCCTTCGGCAAGGTCAACACCATGCACAATCACGTATTGCCATGGGTTGACCGTCCGCTGGTCACGCAGAACCTGGTGGGCAATGAAGACGGTATTGATGACGCAGGTATCTCTGTGCAGCACATTCTACCGGCGCCAAAGAACTGGTTTCTCGAGTTCACCGGACAGGGATTCCGTGGCGACTCAGGCGACATTTTTACGGCGTCAAACAAGAATGACGTGAGCGCGCTCGGCCATCTGCGTATTTATCGCGACCTAACCGACAACAGCAATCTCGACCTGGGAGCGTCCTACTCGCGCGGCCATAATTTGTTCGGCACTGACTTCATTACAAATCTTTACGGGATTGATGCCACCTATCGCTGGAAACCTCTGGAACGCGCCATCTATCGTTCGTTTGTGGCTCGCAGCGAATTCATCTGGCGGCAGCAGAACCAGCCCGCCGACCTCATTACCGCGTGTGGCGTCATCACCTGTCCGACCACTACGGCAGCCGGCTTCCAGCGTGCCTTCGGCTTCTACGCCTCTGGCGACTACCAGTTTGCCCGCCGCTGGTTTTTCGGCGGCCGAGTGGATCACTCCGACCGCCCATTCAACGCGCATCTGACGGATAAAGGAGCCTCCGCGGTGCTCACCTACTGGCCCAGCGAGTTTTCACAGGTTCGCGGGCAGTATCGATTTACCCGCTACGCGGGCAACTTAGACGCGCATGAATTGTTTGTACAGTTGATATTCTCGCTGGGCGCTCATGGGGCGCACCCGTTTTAATGGAGATTTCATGAGACCAAGGTTCTTAGTATTTATCGTTCTTGCCGCCGTTGCCGTTGGAGCGCTGTCGCCCAGTCGCGCGGAAGCAAAGAAACTTACGGTCATTACTACACTCACCGACCTGGCAGCGCTTACCCAGGAAGTCGGTGGTGACAAGATTAACGTTGAAGCGCTGGCCAGAGGCTATCAGGACCCGCACTTTGTTGAACCGAAACCAAGCTTCCTGTTGAAGCTCCGCAATGCTGACATGCTGATCAGCGTCGGTCTGGACCTCGAAATCGGCTGGCTGCCACCGCTCATCACCCAGAGCGGCAATGCGAAAATTCAGCCCGGCTCCGGCGGCTATCTCGATGCTTCTCAATTCGCCGAGATCCTGGAAATTCCTCAGGGCAAGGTCACGCGCGCTGAAGGCGACGTACACCCGCTCGGAAACCCGCATTACTGGCTCGATCCGGACAACGGCCGCCGCATCGCCAAGGGCATCGCTACCAAACTCGGCGAAATGGACCCCGGCGACTCTGCTTACTTTCAGCAGCGCTACAACGATTTCGCCAATCGTCTCAGCGAGGCCGACAAGCGCTGGCAGCAGCAGATGGCGCCTTACAAAGGTCGCAAGATCGTCACCTATCACCGCTCATGGCCGAACTTTGCCAAGCATTTCAACCTCGATGTGATCGGTTATATTGAACCGCGTCCGGGAATTCCTCCCACGCCATCGCACACCATCGATCTGGTGAACCAGATGAAGCGGGAGAATGTGAAGCTCCAGTTGATCGAGCCGTACTTCGATCTCAAGACGCCCAACAGCATCGCCAGCATGACCAATGGCAAGGTCGTGGTCATGATGCCTTCCGTGGGCGGTAAGCCGGAAATAACGGACTATTTCAAGCTTTTTGATTACGACATCAATCTCCTGATACAGGCATTTCAGGCGACCCCATAGAGGACTAACATGGAGATTCTCCAGTTTCTGATACTTCCATTTCTGGCCAGCCTCATCCTGACCGGAATACACGCCTACCTGGGCGTCCACGTAGTTGAACGCGGTGTGATCTTCGTGGACCTGGCACTGGCGCAGATTGCCGCGCTGGGCGCCACGGTGGCCATCCTTGTCGGCATGGATCCGCATGGCAACGGCGCTTACTGGATGAGCCTTGGTTTCACCTTCGTCGGCGCGGCGATCTTCTCCTTCGTTCGTTCGCGGCACAAGCGCATCCCGCTTGAGGCCTTCATTGGCATCACCTACGCAGTGGCCTCGGCGACGGCAATCATCGCCATGAGCAAGGCGACTGGTGAAACCGAACACCTGAAAGACATGCTCGTCGGAAATATCCTCGCCGTGTCGCGCCATGACGTGATCAAGACCGCGATTCTTTACGGCGCCATCGGGCTGTTCCATTTCATCTTCCGCAAGCGCTTCCTGGCCATCTCCATGCACCACGACGCGCCCGAGAAGCTGGGCTTCAACGTTCGCCTGTGGGATTTCCTGTTCTACGCGTCGTTCGGTTTCGTCGTCACTTCATCCGTTGCGATCGCGGGCGTACTGCTGGTCTTCTGCTACCTGGTGGTGCCCTCCGTCGGGGCGATGCTGTTTGCTGACCGGATCGGAACACGGCTTGCGATCGGCTGGACCATGGGAACGCTGGTTTCGGCTCTGGGCTGCTGGTTCTCCGTCCAGTTCGATACCCCGACGGGAGCAACCATCGTCTGCACCTTTGGAGCAATCCTTGTTTGCATGAGCCTCGTCAAGGCGCTCTTTTTCCGCGAACGCACAGTGGAGGAAAAGAATTCTGCGGTCCAGCTCGTAACGCGCTGAGTAGGTAGGTGCAATCGGGCGGAATCTTTGCTGCGGCCGTCCGGGCGTGCGGCCGCCGGCCCCGCAGCAGCCCTCGATGTGCCTTGCTGCGATAAAATTGGTCTATGCAGTCCAAGGCAAGCCCGGAAGTGACTCAGGCCTTTGCCGCTCTGGTGGACTCGAAGATTGCTGACGAGCGGATCGATCTCCTGCGTGCCGCCCTGACCTTCGCCCGCATCGAGTACCCTGAAATCGATATAGAGCTCTACGTGCGCCGGGTCGAAGCGCTTGCCCGGCGCGTGAGCGCTCTTATCTCGGATTCTGACGAGCCTTCCGAGTGCATCACCGCCTTGAACCAGGTCTTGTTTGACGAAGAAATGTTCCGCGGCAACAGCGTTGACTATTACAGCCCGCGCAACTCATTCATCAATGATGTGCTCGACCGCCGTCTCGGCATTCCCATCACCCTGGCAGTGGTCTACATGGAAGTTGGGCGCCGCTGCGGCTTCCCGCTCTTCGGCGTCGGCATGCCCGGCCATTTTCTGCTCAAGCACTATGCCGTCGACGGTCAGGCCATCCTCATCGACGCGTTCGAGCGCGGCTCCATCGTGAGCGAAGACGATTGCCGCCACAAGATTGACAGTATTTATTCCGGCCAGCTCACCCTTCAGCCTGAGTTCCTGCTCACCGTTACGCCGCGCCAGATGCTCACCCGCATGCTCAACAACCTGCGTACGATTTATCTTGCGCAGCGCGACTTCCGCCGCGCCGCACAGGTGGTGGACCTGATTCTTGTGATTTACCCCCGGTCACCCGAAGACGTAAAGCAGCGCGCTGCCCTGCGCTACAACCTGCATGACTACCGTGGGGCTCTGTCTGATTTCGAAGAGTACGTCCGCATGGCCCCAGAAGCCTCCGATGCGGAAGAAATCCGCCAGACAGCGCTGGGCCTGCGGCGATCAATGGCGATGATGAACTGAGGAGGTGCCAGGATTGCAATCCTGCCGAATCTCTTCTTCGAAATCGACTACCCACTGATCTCATCCCGACGTCCGTAAAGCGAGCGAGCGTTTTCATCAGCTCGCGAGTCCGAGGTCCCAAACGGCGCGGTGTTCGCCGGTTGGGGTGGAAGTATGACGGAGGGACCTTGCGTTTCCTTCACGCGAATTCAGCGCCTTTCCCAACCCTCGATGCTAAATCCTGGCAATTCTGGCAGTCCAGGCTTACAGCAGCCTGTCTCCCCGATACACCAGCTTCCCATCCACGACTCTCGCTTCTTGCGTAAGCCGGTGTTCCTTAGGCGGCTTGTCATCCAGAATATGCAATACCGTGTGCCCCTGCGCGACCAGAAAGTCCGAGACCAGCATGCGATGGCAGCGAAACCATAGCTGCTCGGCGCACATAATCGCCGTTCTGCGCGCGGAGGCCCGCTCGACCAGGCGTTCAACTGCCGCCTGAAACTTCGGCGTCAGCATGTAGTCGGCGTAGTTTCGGAACGAATCATTGCGCAGGGCGATGTTGGGCGACTGGTCTGCCGCAATCTGCTTCTTGCGACGGCCGCCCAGATCGGGCTCCCAGACGTAATCCGTACCAACCTCGGGCAGCCACAGCTCCAGGTGATCGCGATTGAAATGCGGATGCCGCCGCGACATCGGAAACGCCCGAATGTCTTCAAGAAGTCGAATCTCGTGCGCCTGCAACAGATGGGAAAAGGCGGCCAGATCGCGCGTGGAGTGGCCGAGAGTGTAGATGGTGGACATCAGGAGTTGGTAGTTGGTAGTTGGTACTTGGATTTAGTTTCGCCAATCACCAAATACCTCGGCGGTAACTCATGCACGAGTAAGAGCCCGGATCAGCGGCTCCTCTTCTTCTGGAGAAACTGTTCTGAGGTCAATCAACACCCGTCCTTCTTCCACCCGCGCCACAACCGGAGTCTCAGCTATCCGCAACGCCGTTGCCAGTTCGTCCGCGCTGAGCGACTGCGAAGTTATCGCCAGCAGAAACGTTGGCAACGTTGAAGTCGGGGCCGAGCCGCCGCCGACCAGCGATTCGCCCGCAATAATCTCGACTTTAAGATCG
>DATAEJ010000101.1:0-16022 GCA_036258095.1 Candidatus Angelobacter sp.
GAAGTACTTTGACATCGTGATGCGTTGCTCAGGCAATGCTCCATCCTGCGCCGTCCTCGTCACCACGGCACAGAGTCTCCGCAACCAGGGTGAGGGCGATCTCGAACGCGGTCTGCCCAATCTTGATCGCCATATCGAAAACCTGAAGAAGTTTGGGGTGCCGGTGGTGGTTGGCATCAACCGTTTCCCTAACGACACCGAGCATGACCTCAAGCGCATCGCCGGCTACTGCCGAGAGCGCGGCGCAGTCAGTGCCCTCAATGAGGCGTATGCGAAAGGTGGGGCCGGCGCCACTGAGCTCGCCGAACGGGTGGTCGAGGCCATTGAAGCCAATCCCAAGCCGAATGTTCAGTCGATCTACTCGCTCGAAGATTCGCCGGAAGACAAAGTCAGCAAAATCGCGACACAGATCTACGGCGCCGCCGGAGTCACCTTCAGCGAGCGGGCACTGGCGAAGATCAACCTCTATAAAAGCTGGTGCTTCAGCAAGCTGCCGGTCTGCATTGCCAAGACGCAGTATTCGTTTTCCGACAATCCAAAGCTTCTGGGCGCGCCCTCTGGCTGGACGCTCAACATTACCGACGCAAACCTCTCAGCCGGCGCCGGTTTCATGGTGATGATCTCCGGCAACATGATGCTGATGCCCGGACTTCCCAAGGCTTCGCGGGCGACGACGATTGACGTGGATGCGAGCGGGACGATTATCGGGGTTTAGCGCTGGCTCAACGCATTTTCCGGCCCGGCACTCAGAAAATCGCTATTTCTTCGATAGCGAAATTATGGTAAAGATAAGCAGGTTCCTCGTGGACTCAGGTGCTTCGGATAGTGTTATTGGGTCCTTGGGAAGATCTTTGACAATTTAGCTGCTGGGTATCAGGTGCTGGTTGCCAGCTGAAGCAAATAGCCATTGGCAAGTAGCCAGAATGCGTCAATTCCAACGTGTCACGGTTGCCACAGCCCTCTGCCGATACGTGGGACACAGCGGGACAGGGTCGGGATCAAACCGGGACGTCCCGACGGACGAGGCCGGGATACCCCGGGGACGATCGGGGACGATCGGGGACGAACTGGGGGGTGGCAGGGTCTCCGAATCGCCGTGATCGCCGGAATCGCACGGAATCGCCGAGATCGGAAACCAAAATCATTTTCACAGATGAACACGGACGAGCGCAGACTGGTCTTGATGGATATTGATGGACCTTGATGGACCTTGATGTTGGGCGTTGATCAGGCTTGATGATTCCTTGATGGGCCTTGATGAATGTTGATGAACCTTGATGAAAGGGGAGGGGGAGAGGGGGATGCGAGATCGCCGTAATCGCCGTAATCGCGCGTAATCGCCCTAACCGGAGCAGCAAAGCCATTTAGCCGCGAATTAATGCGAAAGAACACGAATCAGGAACGGAGCAAAGACAAAACCATTTTGCCGCAGGTGAGCGCGGATAAACGCTGATCAGAAAGAAATGTGGTTGGGCCACTGAAGTGAAGCTTCCCAGGGTACGGACCGGGCACATACCTGACAGAACAGACCGGGGGCATTCCTGACACTGGAACGTTGGCGCTGGCTGCTGGAAGTGTTCCCATTTGGAACTCCCACGCTCCAATCTGCGTATCAACCAGCAGAGAGGGAAGTGAATGATCAAATTCCTGCTGTGGTGCATCCTGCTCGTCTTCTGCTGGCCGCTTGCCCTGATCGCGCTGGTCCTCTATCCGTTCATCTGGCTGCTATTGCTGCCGTTCCGGATTGTGGGGATTGCCGTCGGTGGTGTCCTGGAACTGGTGAAGGCAATCATCTTCCTGCCGGCCCGCTTGCTCGGTGGCAGAGCATAAGCCCGCTGACTTCCTGACCAACCACGAAACCCTACCGCTCAGGACGAAGAAACAGCAGAAGGGTGCTCCGCGCTCAAACGAATCCTAACCCTGCATTTACAATCAAATACAGCGGGAACCCGGAAGTTCGGGTCTCGACCCACTGAAGATGAAACCATTTCTCGAAACAGTTCGCGAACGTGTTGTGATCTACGACGGCGCCATGGGCACGCAGATCCAGCAGCGCAATCCCTCGCTCGACGACTTCTGGGGCAAGGAAAACTGCTCGGAAGTCCTCGTCCTGAGCCGGCCTGACATCATCAAGGACATCCACGCGACCTATTTCAAAGCTGGCGCTGACGTGGTTGAGACCAACACCTTCGGCGGCAGCCGGATTGTGCTTGGCGAATTTGACCTGGCCGACAAAGTTCATGAGATTAACAAGCGCGCGGTAGAACTGGCTCGCGAAGTAGCGGCGGATTTTTCGAAGAACGGCAAGCCCCGCTATGTCGCCGGATCAATCGGCCCTGGAACCAAGCTGCCCTCACTCGGACACATTGGCTACGATGAGATGTTCGACGCCTACGTCGAACAATGTATGGGCCTGCTCGACGGCGGTGTGGACATCCTGTTGATCGAAACCTGTCAGGACATTCTTCAAACCAAGATCGCGACTGCTGCCGCCTACGAAGCCATGAAGAAAGCCGGCAAGCATGTCCCGCTTCAGGTCCAGGTCACGCTCCAGGAATCCGGGACCATGCTTCTGGGGACGGAAATCAGCGCCGCCGAGACCGCCCTTGAGCCTTTCGACTGCGAAATCGTGGGCCTGAACTGCGCCACCGGGCCCAAGGAAATGAATGACGCGGTGCGTTACCTTGCCCACAACGCGCCGAAGGAAATTTCCGTCCTGCCGAACGCCGGCTTGCCGCAGAACGTCGGCGGTCACGCGCATTATGGGTTGACTCCGCAGGAGCTCGCCGACTGGCACAAGAAATTCATCACCGAATACGGCGTTCGCATCGTAGGCGGCTGCTGTGGCACCGGTCCTGATCACATCCGCAAGGTGGCCGAAGTCTGTGCAAACCTGGAGCCCGGAAAACGTGAACTCTCTGTTACGCCCGCAGCTTCCAGCGCCTACAGCAGCGTTCCACTGGATCTCGACCCCAAGCCGCTGATTGTCGCGGAGGAAATGAATACCACCACGCGTGTGGAGCATTTCAAGAACATGGTGCGTGGCGGCAAGTATGACGAGATCCTTGCCCTGGCCAAGAAACTGGTTGGCGAAGGCTCGCACATGTTGGACGTCTGCTGCGCCATCGTGGGCGAGGATGAAAAAGGCTATATCAGTTCGATCCTGGATAAAGTCGCGACGCGTGTGCCCGCGCCCATCCTCGTGGATTCCACGGAAGCCGACGTCATCGAAGAAGCACTGAAGCGCATTCCCGGCAAGGCCATCATCAATTCCATCAATCTGGAAGACGGTGAGAAGCGCACCTCCAAAGTACTGCCCATGGCGAAGAAGTATGGTGCTGCCGTTATCGCCCTCACGATTGACGAAGACGGAATGGCCCTCACGGCCGACAAGAAAGTTGCGATCGCCAAGCGGATCTTTCAGCTCGCGACCGAAAAGTACGGTATTCGCCCCATCGATCTCATTTTCGATGCGCTCACTCTTCCGATTTCCACTGGACAGGAAGAGTACCGGACGGCGGGCATCGAGACCCTGCAGGCGATCAAGCGCATCAAGCAGGAATTGCCCGAAGTCAAAACCATCCTCGGCGTGAGCAACATTTCATTCGGGCTGAACACATATGCGCGTCGGGTATTGAACAGCGTATTCATGAAAGAGGCAGTTGACCATGGTCTCGATATGGCCATCGTCAACTACGCCAAGATCTATCCGCTGTATAAGATTCCGGAAATTGAAGTCGACCTCGCGCGCAAGCTGATTTACCGCGACTACGCGAACGGCGATCCGCTTCAGGCCTACATGGCCCACTTTGCCGGAGTGGACAAGCAACCGCAAGCCGAAGCGGCTCCCGTAGAATCCCTCTCCGTCGAAGAGAAGCTCAAGCGTTGCATCATCAACGGCGAAAAAGCTTTGGGCGAAGGTGCGAAGCGCCAGACTCTGGAGCAGATTCTGGACGATGCCCTGAGCAAGTACTCACCGCTGGACATCATCAACACCGTTCTGCTCGATGGCATGAAGACAGTCGGCGAACTGTTTGGCGCCCGAAAGATGCAACTGCCTTCTGTGCTCGACTCTGCCGGCGTAATGAAACAGGCTGTTGCTTATCTCGAGCCGAAGATGGAGAAGAAAGAAGGCGCCCAGCAGAAGGGTACCATCGTTCTCGCAACGGTGAAGGGCGATGTCCACGATATCGGCAAGAACCTGGTCGATATCATCCTGAGCAACAACGGATACAAGGTCGTCAACCTCGGCATCAAGCAGCCATCTGATTCGATTATCGCCGCTGCGCGTGAGCACAAAGCCCATGCCATCGGTCTGAGCGGATTGCTGGTGAAGTCCACCCTGGAAATGAAGTACGTCCTTCAGGACCTCCATGCCCAGCAGTTGCAATTTCCCGTGATCTGCGGCGGCGCGGCGCTCACCCGCAAGTACGTGGAAGATGATTTGCGCCGCGAATATTCAAATGGTGTGTTTTACGCCGACGATGCCTTCGCCGGGCTCCACATCATGGACGACCTGGCCTCTGAAAATGGCCAGCGCGAGCAGCGGATCTCCGAAGGCCGGAAGATCAAGGAGTTCGCCAAAGCGGTAGCTGCGGCCGGTGGTGAAGCGTCAATCAGTACAGAACGCTCAGCTATCGTTCAGCCCGCTCCGAATATCCCCACGCCGCCGTTTTATGGTGTGCGGGTGCGGAAAGACTTTGACCTGAGCACGCTCTTCGATTACATCAACCACACCGCGTTGTTCAAGAATCAATGGCAGCTGAAGACAGCATCGCAGGAAGACTATCTTCGGTTGGTGGAGCAGAAATACAAGCCCGTGCTTGCTGAGCTTCAGAAGGAGGTTCTTGCGAACGGGTGGTTTGAACCCAAAGTGGTTTACGGCTACTTCGCATGTCACAGTGAAGGCAATGATGTTGTCCTTTACGAGTCGCCGGATTCCAAAAAAGAAATTCAACGGTTCACGTTCCCGCGCCAGCGCGAAGGCCGTAAGCTCTCGATCGCCGACTTCTTCGCGCCCAAAGATTCCGGCATGCTCGATGTAATCGGCCTCTCCGTCGTGACCATGGGCAGCCGCGCCTCAGAAGAGACAAAGAAGCTTTTCGATAGCGGGGAATTTACGCGTTACCTCTACTTCCACGGTTTGAGCGTGGAAACAGCCGAGGCGCTTGCCGAGTACTTCCACAAGATCGTTCGTCAGGAGCTTGGAATTGCCGGCGATGATGCAGCACGGATAAATGACCTCTTCCATCAGAAATACCGTGGCTCGAGATATTCGTTCGGTTATCCAGCGTGCCCAAACCTCGAAGACCAGACCAAGTTGTTCGCGCTGTTAAAACCGGAACAGAACATCGGTGTTCATCTCACGCCGGGGTTCCACATGGAGCCGGAACAATCCACCTCGGCCATTGTTGTTCATCATCCCCAGGCCAAGTACTTTGTCGTGTAAATCAAAAGTAGTGGGAGAGGATTTTCTTGTGAAGAAACGTCGAAAACTCTCTCCAGGAATTCAGGATTTTGAAAACCGGATTGAGCATCCCTGTTCCTCTCCAATATGGAAGCTCCCGGCCATGTCTCCCTCTGGAATAAGTTGGCCCACCGCTTGCATTCCTTTTGGCTAAGGCGCTTAAGGAAGTTTTGAGGACGCCTGCTGTTCCCTAATGCCCTCACGCGCTGTAATTCTCACTCGGAGACATGCAAGATGTCATTCAAGCTCCGCCAGGTATCTCTCTATGGTGTGGTGATTGTCCTCCTTGTTACAGGCACTTTGATTGCTCAGGTACTCAAGGGTTCAATTTCCGGGACGGCAGTGGACCCGCAAGGCGCGGTCGTTGCCGGCGCCAATGTGCAGGCAACACAGCTTTCAACCGGTACCACCTTTACTACAACCTCTGACAGTGCAGGTCTGTTTCGTTTCAACCTGATCCCCGCGGGTGAATACAAAATCACGCTCGCCGCACAGGGTTTCAACTCCACCGTACAGAATGGTGTCGTCGTTGCCGCCGGCAGGGATACCGGTTTAGGCACCTTGAAACTGGCCGTAGGGCAAGCTTCGACGACGGTGGAAGTGACCGCTCAGGCTCCGCTGATCGAATCCACTCAGGCGCAAATCACGAACACGTTCGCTGGAAACCAGCTGTCTACCTTTGCGGGTGTGCAGGAGAATCAGGGACTGGACAATCTGGCATTGTTTGTTCCAGGCGTCAGTTCCAGCCGTGACAATAATTTCTCAAACTTTAACGGTGGCTCGGGCTTTACGTCGAATGGTCTGCGTGGACGCAATAATGATCAGCAGATTGATGGGCAGAACAACAACGACAATAGCGTTGCCGGCCCGGCTCTCTTCGTCACGAATCCTGAATTTGTGAATCAGTATGTGCTTATCACGAACCAGTTCGGCCCTGAGTACGGACGCAATTCTGGCTCAGTGGTGAACATCATCACCAAATCGGGAGGCAATGACTGGCACGGCAGCATATTCGGGAATGTGAATAACTCCATCCTCAACTCGATGACAAATTTCGAGAAGCGCTTTGACACCGATGCGGCAGGGAATCCGCTGACCAAACCTCCACGCATCAACGATACGTTCGGAGGGTTCACCATTGGCGGTCCGATGATTAAGAACAAGGCGTTCTTCTTCGGCGGGTTCGATACCGAGATCATCTCTCAGAACACTGTGTTCTCATCGGGCAATAACGTAACTCCCACGCCAACCGGCCTCGCGACATTGGCCGCTTGCTTTCCAGCGGGGACACCCGGCAATGCCGCTCTTCAGGCGGTGAGCAAGTTCGGGCCGTTTGGAATTTCAGCCGGCAATCCGGTAGCTGTCAATCCGACTCCGCAGGCCATCACCGGTTGTGCGGCGCCTGTGGAGTTCGCCGGTGTTTCACGAAACCTCCAGACGCCTACTCACATCTTTGACTGGATCATGCGGTCGGACTTCCAGCTGGGCAGCGATACCATCACAGCCCGTTACCTTTTCAATCGCAACAACATCTTCAACCAGACTGAAGGAGTCGCCAACGACGGTGCGGCAGGATACGCAGTTACAGTCCCGGCGCTCTCCCAGGCAATCCTCCTTAGCTGGACTCACAACATCAGCTCGAAGATGGTGAACGAATTGCGCGCCTCATTCGGGCGCACGAATGTGGAGTTTGGCGGGAACAGTTTTGGCTCTGTTCCGACCATTAACAACGTCGATCAGGCGGTTACGAGTGTGACCTTCCTTACGCCGGGCAATCTCCAGTTCGGGCCGAACAACGTGTTTCCACAAGGACGAATTGTGAACACGTGGCAAGGTCAGGACAATTGGAACTATGTTGCCGGCAAACATCAGATACGTGCCGGCGTTAACTACACGTACCAGCGCAGTCCGAACGTCTTTCTGCCAAACATTAACGGCACATTCCGGTTTGACGATTGGAGCGCGTTCTTCGCCAACACCCCCAATCGCGTTCGCATCGCTCAGGGACCCAGCAGTCTTGATTTCCGCGAGCATGATACGTTTGTTTACCTCGGTGACGACTACAAGGCTTCACAGGCGTTAACCCTGAATCTCGGAATCACCTGGTCCTACTATGGCCAGCCGGCAAATATATTCAATGACATCACCACCAGTCGTGAGAGCAATCCCTCGACTGCATTCTGGAATCCGGCTCTGCCGCTTTCAGTACGCACATTCCCAAGAATTCCTGCTCCCACTAGCAGCTTTGGACCCAGCTTTGGCTTTGCCTGGTCTCCTCAAAATGGCGGCATGCTCACGGGAAATGGCAAGACTGTGGTGCGCGGCGGTTATCGCCTCCTCTATGACCCGCCGTTCTACAACATCTATTTGAATATGGCGACCTCTGCACCTGAGGTATTCTTGCAATCCTTTACCAATGGTGCCACGAGTCCCGTACCAGCGAGCACCTTGCCTTTGCCGGCAGTTCCTACTGGACCGAATGTTCGTGCTGAATTGGCGCCATCCCTCACGCCGGGCGTGCTCGATCCTCGCACCCAGGCGGAAACCAATGTCACGCCGCACTTCGGGCCTGACATGGTACACACTTGGAGTTTCGGAGTGGAACGGCAGATCACCAACAATTCCGCATTCGAGCTGCGTTATGCAGGAAATGCCGGACGCCATCTCTTCCAGAGCATCAACGGCAATCCGTTCATTTCTGACCTGCAGACCTCTTTCCCGCAGTTTGTGCCAGGGGGACTCACTCCATGCCCGGCAACTCAGCAGATTGGGCCAGGAGCCGGGTCTGACATTGGTCGCATCAACTGCGGACAAGGCGTATTGCGCACGCGCGCGAACTCCGCCTTCTCCAACTACAACGCGCTCCAGGCTGAATATCGCGCGAATAACCTGGCCAAGCAGTTTACTTTGCGTATGTCATATACGTTTAGCAAGACCCTGGACAACGTAAGCGAGATCTTCGGAACCGGCGGCGCCGGTAATACGGTGGCCTTTGCCCAGAACCCGCTGAACAACACCAGCGGAGAGTACGGGCTCTCCGGAATCGATTTTCCGCACCAGTGGTCAGTGCTCTTTACTGAGCAATTGCCGTTCTTCAAGGACCAGCACGGAATTGGCCGGCTCTTGGGCGGATGGGCAATTTCCGGTAATTACATCCTGGCATCAGGGCAGCGCTATACGCCGTCTCAGGCGGGAACAGCGTTGTTCAGCTCTCCTGGCGATTTCTACGACCAGGCCTTCGTGGCGAATTTCAACGGCGTGGACGTAGCACGCCCATTCTTCGGCAACAAAAATGCTCCGCTCGGCCAGGTAGGGATCTTTGCGGGTGATGCTTGCGCGTTCTTTGCCTCAACCGGGGCTGAGCCGGTTTGCACTGGCTCACCTACTGAGCTGATCAGCCTGAATCAGTTGAACCTGAACGGCGCGGGCCTTAGTGCTCCTGCAGTCCCGATCACCAATAATGACGTTCGCTATATCGTGAATGGCGGTGCCGCACAAAGTATCTTTGGTACTCCGTTTGGCAACGTTCCACGCAATGTCGAACAGAACGATATGAGCAGCATCGGGAACCTCTCTGTGTTCAAAAACGTAAAGTTTACCGAGCGCGTGGCATTTGAGTTCCATGCGACCGCAGTCAACGTGCTGAATACTCCGAACTACCTGAGCGTCGACCCATTCCTTGAGGACGGCGGCCTTGGTGCCAGCCCCGCTACTGCTGGACCATTCACCGGATTCGGCGACGTAACCGTAACCAACAGCCAGCGGAGAAGGTTGATTTTTGGAGGTAAACTTACCTTCTAACCCGCTCGTAAATAAATCATCCAACCCGCCGTCAGCCTGACGGCGGGTTTTTCTTTTTCTCGGCCGTGTTCAGGCTGACACGCAACGTGTCTTGCTTGACGCGCTCCCTTCTGCTCGAATACCGGCTTTCCCCGCGAATTGCTGCGCTCCCATCGTTGGAATTACTCGTGCTCTGCCGTGATGGCGAGCACACATGTCACGGGCAAGCCACAACCCGAAACAGAGAGCGAGAAAGTTGGCCGCAGCACTCAGCTCAGGTTGTATATTCGCTCTTCACACCATGAAAACTCTTTCTCGTCTGAGATGGCGATACGTGATTGCCATCGGCATTGTTCTGTCCGGCACGGCCGTATCTCTGGTTTGGTGGCAGGCCAACCGGGCCTTGAGAGCGGCTTCGCAACAGGCTTCAATTCATGATTTCCAGCTGAGAGTTCGCGACCTGCCTCCATCTACGTCCAGTGTTGAATGGATATCAACTCCTGCCGCGTTCTCTACTGGAGCTATCTTCAACGGTGCGCTGTGGCTGGCAGGTGCTTCGGGCCTTTTCGAATACGACGGGCAGGGCACTCTCGTGAAGCACTACCGCCCCGGGCTTGATATACCTCCCAGTCCAATCCTCAAGCTGGTAATTGCGACAGTTTCGCATTCTCGCGAGCCACAGCTTCTGCTTGCGACGGCCGATCAGGGGATTCTGGCTTTCGACGGAAGCAGGTTCCGGCAGATTCTGCCCGAAGACCCCAAAGCCCGGTCAATCACGTCGTTACTGCCGCTCAATTCCGGAAAAGTGCTGGTCGGAACGCGCAAACTGGGCGTGCTTGTGTTCGACGGTGAGTATCTCGATCGCCTCCATCCCAATCTGGCAGATCTACCAGTTACTGAACTGGCTGGAACGGAATCCGATCTTTGGGTGGGCACGCAGGATCGTGGCGTGATTCACTTCCAGGGCGGCCGAATTGAGACGTTCGGTGAAGAGCAGGGCTTGCCTGATCGGCAGGTCTTCTCAATCGTCAGGCGAGGTGCAATGACCTACGTCGGCACGGCGGCCGGCATTGCTGAATTCAGGGAAGGACGGTTCGCTCGGGTTCTGGCTCCGGGTATTTTTGCCGCTTCACTGGTCGTCAATGACACTCAACTGACCGTAGCCGCGCCACGCCAGGGCGTCGTGGAAATACCTCTCGCTTCCGGACGGAGGCTTGCAGCGCAAAAGCCCGCTTTAGCGCTTCCCCGAGATGCTGAGCAGCTCTTTGCTGTTGGTGAAACGACTTATGCCATTGCCCCGAATGGACTCTACTTCCGCGATGGATCTCGAGGATCCTGGCAGAAGGCCGTCTCCACCGTGCAGAGCCAACTTGCCGATCGCAACGTCTCCGCTCTGGCTATGGATGATTCAGGGCGGCTCTGGGTGGGTTATTTCGATCGCGGATTGGATATCTTTGCTCCGGGATTGCGCAGCGCCACCCACATAGAGGATGAAAACGTCTTCTGCGTCAATCGAATCGTGCCGGGCCGTACAGGTGATTCCATGGCGATCGCCACCGCTAACGGGTTGGTGATCCTTGATTCCAGCGGACGCAAACAGAGAGTATTGCTTCGTAGTGATGGTCTCCTGGCAGATCACATCACTGATGTGGCCAACTATGGCGATGGGATGGTACTCGCCACGCCTGCCGGTCTGACCTTTCTGGACCAGGCGGGTCCACGCAGCCTCTATGCCTTTCACGGCCTGATCAATAACCACGTCTATGCGGTTGCGGCTTCGGGCAGGGAAGTCATCGCAGGAACACTCGGCGGGATTTCGGTACTTGAAAACGAGAACATCACTGCAAATTACAACGTAAGTTCACGTGGCCTTAGCCACAACTGGATCTCTGGACTGGTGCGCGATGGAGATGGCTGGATTGTAGGCACGTATGGCGGCGGACTCGTGCGCATGACGAAGGATGGACGGTTTGAGCCGTTTGAAGTGGCTACAGGAAAGTTTGAGGTCTATCCCAATGCCATGCTCAGCGCAGGCAATCGAGTTCTTGCAGGCACCCTGGGCAGAGGTCTTTACGTTTACAACCGCACTTCCGGTCGTTGGACGATTGTTACCGATGGTCTTCCTTCACTCACAGTAACGGCTCTCGCTTTCGGACAGGGATATCTGTACATCGGCACAGACAACGGTCTGGTGCGCATCGCGGAACAGAATCTGCCATGAAAACTCTCCTTAGTAGTGTCCTCAGTTGTGTGCTCGCGACGGTTTCCGGATGGGCTGATGCCGGCGTGCTCTTACCGCGTGATAAAGCTCAACCTGATCCGGCCATTCTCTCCCTTGAAGAAATGGAGATTACGATTCGGATCGATAATTTCGATGCCCGTGTCTTCGTTAAGCAGATTTTTGCCAATCACACCGGTGGCATTCAGGAAGGGAATTACATCTTCGTGCTGAATACTGGTGCCACGGTATCTGATTTCGCCACCTGGGACGGTCCTGTTCGTATTCCCGCGGTTATCCTGGAGCGCAAACGTGCTGAGGAGATTTATAACCAACTCAAGCAGCAGTCGATCGACCCGGGCCTACTTGAGCAGGGCGAGCGAGGTGCGAACGAAGCGCGGCGGAGTTCAGTTTTCAGCGCCAGGATTGTGCCGATCGCGGCTTACGGAACCAAGCGGCTTGAATTCGAATATCACGAGAAGATTCCAGTCGAAAACTTCAGGTCTTACTTCGCCATTTCACTCAAACCGGAGGCCTACCATTCCCAGGTAGCACGGCATCTTCGGATTCACCTTGAGGTGCGCTCCGAGCACCCTATCAAAGACTTCAAGCAAATTGGCGGGCTCTATGCCCTCAAAATCGGCCAGAAGGATGCGACTGGGATCGTAGCTGATTTTGCCGGTGACAACATCGCACTTACTGAGAACTTTGCCATTCAATACGAACTCGATCCAGCAGCAGCTGATTCAGTGCGGGTCCTGAGCTATCGCAACCCTGATTCCGCTCAGCCGGACGCGGCCGAAAAATCTCCAGTACGCAACAACAATGAGCCCGGGTTCGCAGAGATCGAAGCCTTGTTGGCTAACAAAAGGTCCGCCGCCAACGGTCAGGTTCACGCGCCACGGAACGTGATTGTGCTGTTTGATGATTCCCTCTCTATGCAATGGGACAAATTGGAGCGGAGCTACGAAGCCATGCAAGCCGTGCTGCATTCGCTGGGCCCACAAGACCACTTCAACCTGCTGCTCTTCAACAGCAAGGTCACAAGCTTTCAGTCTGCCCCGGCCACTGTAACCCAGGCATCCTTACGGCAGGCAGACAGTTTCCTTCGTAACAGCAGGTTGCGCGGCGGCACGGATCTTCAACAGGCAATTGACGCCGGGTTGGCACAATGTGCCGAGTCCTCCGGAACGAATTACCTGGTCTTATTGAGTGACGGCTCTGCAACACGCGGACAAATTCAAAGCGGGAAGGTTGCTGCATGGTATGCCGCAAAATGGAACGCCCTGCCTGCGACGACTCGCCCCAGACTTTTTGTTTACGCGGTTGGCGATGACGCCAATCTGCCGCTCCTGCGGATGCTCACGCGCACTGACGGCCTGCTCGAAAATGTGCTTTCAACCGAATCTGCGGAATTCAAGCTGAACGCTTTTGTATCGAAGATGGGACTCAATCCGGTTGGGCAGCTGCGACTCGAGATCAATCCTCAACCGGCACTTGAACTTGTCTATCCGCTCCAGGATTCCACATTTGCCGGCTCTATGGCCACATGGGTAGGCCAGTATAAGGCACCTCAAAAGAATGTCGACTTCCACGTGAAAGGTATTCGCGACGGCCAAACCCTGGATCTGCACAGCGCTGCCGAGCTTCCTGCCAGGGCTCTGGAGCATACGCAGCTCCCGCGCTTATGGGCTCGCGCCAGAGTGGATGCTTTGCTGGAAAAGATTGAGCGCGACGGAGAAGATCGCCAGAGCATTGACGAGATTATTCGCCTCTCACGGAAATACAAGTTCGTCACGCCTTATACATCTTTCCTTGCCGTGCCGCGTGCTTTGCTGCGGCCTCGGGTGATCCGTCCGGGAGATCCAGTGCTGCGTGTGCACACCGATCCGGCCATTGTCTCCGTGATCGCGCTCTTTCCCTTTGGCCTTACCAAGCCTCTGCGCCACCTGGAGCGGGAAGACGTCTGGCAGACTCGTTTTCTTGCACCCGCTGATATGGAAGACGGCACTCACAGCGTGCGACTGATCCTGCGCGATCGCGATGGCAATACTTATCGCGAGTCGAAGACTTTTGTTATTGCGAGTAAACCGCCAACGTTGCGCGTAAAACTGGACCGGAAGCAGTATCACCGCGGTGAGGCAATCCATCTCCGTGTTGCGGCATCCGCGAGTACCCGTACTTTGCTGGCCCAGATCGATGGCGCCGCTCCCTTGCGCCTGCACTGGAATCCTGACGAACTCTCCAGTACCGGTGATCTCATACTTCCAGATCAGCTTTCACCAGGCCTGTATCGCCTGACCGTGACTGCAGAAGACATGGCCCACAACATCGGGGCGCAGGAGGTGCAGGTTGAAGTTCTCCCGTAAGCGTCTGTTGGTTGCCTCTACGCTGCTCAGTGCTGCCATTTTCGCCGTCGTTGCCGGTGCTGCCGGAATTCCCGAATGGGTGCAGAACATTGAGGCGCATTCCGCGATTGAACGCGCGATCTTCCGCACTATCCAGATGGGCTCCGTGTCTCTGAGTTTTCGACGGCCTCCTGCCGAGTCCGTGCCAGCCCTTGCGGAGTTGATCAAGCAGCAGCCCGCTGCCGAGCTTTACTCGATTAAGGCTCAGGAAGAAGAACAGCAACTGGACTTTGACGCTGCCGAAAGAGACTGGAAAGCACACCTGCAATCCGCATCAGACAAAGGAGGGGCGCAGCTAGCCCTCGCAGATTTCTATCAGCGCCGGCACAGGCCGCAGGACGAAGTCGCTGCGCTCTCCGCCCTCGGCGACTTGCCGTCGCCGCCAACAGAAAAGTACACAGCAGTCGCTGATCAGCGCTCATGGACCGCCTTCGAGCGCGTCTTCCGGGTGATCGATGCCCAGGCTCTTGGGCGGAACCTTGCCAAATCTCAATACGAAGCCTGGCTCCGTCGCTATCCTGAGGAGCAGGGTGTCTACGGGCGCTACTTCGAGTTCCTGCTTTCAGGCAAGGACTTCAACGCGGCCTCAGACCTGGTGGGGCGCTATCAGAATAGGTTTCCTGCTGACGAGGTCTTTCGTGTCAAAGCGCACGCCTTGATTGCCTATCGCCAGGGATCTGTTGCGCAGGGACTCGCCGTATACGAAAAGAACTTCCAGCCCTTGTGGCCTCCCGAACTGATCAGGAACTATTTTGCGTTGCTGAAAGAGACGCACACATTGCGCGTGTATCTCGACGACTCGCGTGCTGCGATCGCGCGCAACCCGGACGATCTCCGCGCAGCCGCGCGAATCTTCTACTACTACCAGCAGCAGGGAAACCTCGCGGCCGCGCAACAGGCAATCACGAATTATCGCCTGAAGAAGGAGACTCGCCACGCCCCGTGGAAGGCTCAAGAGCTTTACACGTTCGCCCAGCTTCTTGATGACGTGCACCTCTATTCCGAAGCAGCTCGTTATTATTTCGCGTTGTATAACTCCCCCGAAGCCGGATCGCAAGAGAAGGCCCTTGCAGGTCTCGCGGAGGTGTTGCTGGCTGCACCTGACCAGCAGGTGCGTTTCGCATCCGGCGACCTCTCCATGTACAAAGATATAGCCACCATGGACCCCGGTCCCGGCTATCTGAACGGAGTTCTTTCGCTGGTTCTGAATACCACCGGACCGGGATTTCAGTATTCCGTGGAGGAACAGAGGGCTGTTCCATATTTCCATCGTTTGCATGCTGCGGAACTGATCACAGTCCTTGACCAGCGCTTTCCATCAGCGCCTTCGCGCCCCGCGCTTCATGCGACCTTGATCCAGGCGTATGCAAGCTACGGTGAGAGCCAGGCAGTCATCCGCGCTGGCAAGCAGTTCCTTGCGGATTTTCCAAATGCCCCTGAGCGCCACGAAGTCGCGTTGCGAATGGCCGACGCGTATGAGAGGACTGGTAGCACGAAAGAGGAATTCGCGATCTATGACGCCATGCTTCAGGAACTCGCGCGGAAGGCCGATGGTGTTCCGCTCGGAGGAGATGTGGCTGGCCTTCCGGCGTCCAGAAACGCGGTGGAGAGGTCTTCCGCGGAACGTTCGGATGACGCCGAAAGTGCGGGCGACGATGACGAACAATCCGAACAGCCGGGCAATCAGCTGCGCAATCGTGAAGCCTTTTCTGTTGGGAAGTCTGCTTCCTCGCAGCGGCGAGGAGCGCATTCACCGGAATACCAGCAGGTACTGGATCGTTATATCTCGCGGCTCGTCTCGACGAATCAAATCCCCATGGCGCTGAGCGTCTGGCGCCAGGAACTCGACCGAAACACGAACGATCCCGGCCTTTATGAGCGATTCGCCGCATTTCTGGACGCAAACAGCCTCGCAACCGAACAGGAAGCGGTTTACAAGAGAGCCATCGCACAGTTTCAAGGCAGAGGATGGTATGACAAACTGGCGCGCTGGTATCTCTACAAGAAGCGTCATCAGGAGCTCGAGGCACTATCGCAACAAGTGCTGAAGATCTTCTCGGGTAGCGAGCTCGAAGATTATCTGGAGAACGTGGCTGGAATGCCGGTGAGGATGAACCTTCAATTCAACCTTTATGCCCATGATCGCTTT
>DATAEJ010000102.1:0-2972 GCA_036258095.1 Candidatus Angelobacter sp.
AAATAAATCATCGGCTTGATCGGCTCACCGATCTCAGGGATTGTATCGCCTGCCACGCCGATAATTTCCATCATCTCACTCTTCTGATTCCATTCAACTTTTATATGCTTGCCGAGAGGGCTCTCGCCGGGAAAATACTGATCGGCCAGCAGCTTGCTGATGATCACATAGTTTGAGCGATCCAACCGCTCCTGCGTGGTAAAGACCCGCCCTTGCAGCATCGGTATCTGAATGGCATTGAAATAGCCGGGGTCGGCTGTGCGCCTCATCGCATCCCAATTGCGAGGCTCGCCGCTGAAGGGATGTTCAGGAATGCTGAATAGCCTGCTGCTTTCGTAGCCCGCACCGGGGGCAGTAGAAACCAGTCCGGCAGCTACCACACCGGGCAGGTTGCGGACCCTCTCCAGCAGGGATTCATGAAAGGCAACGATCTTTTCCGCCTTGTCATACTGGATCTCAGGAAGCCCGAATCTCATGGTCAACACCCCATCCGTTGCGCAACCCAGGTCGGACGAGCGCAGATGCATGAAACTCTTGAACAGAAGCCCGGCAGAGATCAGCAGGACCACGGTCAGCGTGACCTCGGCCGCCAATAGCGTCTTGCGCAGCGAAGCTCGCGACAAGCCTCCGCCGAGAGCGCGCGAAGATTCCTGCAGGGCCGAGAGAAGGTTCTTTCCCGTAGAAGAGATCGCCGGAACAAGCCCTGCTGCCAGGGCGGAGACAAACACGATGACCGCGGAGAAAATCAGAATCGTGCCATCCATCTGAATGGCCTCGGCTCGCGGCAAATCCTGCCAGTGGGTAGCGAGCCACCTGGTCGCGAACAATGACAGCAGTAGTCCCAGCAAGCCGCCGGCAATCGAGATCAGAAAGCTTTCCGTGATCTGTTCCCGGACCAACTTAAGGCGGCTGCCTCCCAAAGCTCCCCGAATCGCTACTTCCCTGCGTCGGGCGGCGCCCCGAGCCACCAGAAGATTGGAGACATTCAGGCAGGCGATCAACAGCATGCAGACAACCGAGGCCATGAGGATAAGCAGCGCGGTCTTTACGTCCTGGACCACGTCCTCGATCATCGGCCTCATCACCGCATCTTCGGCGACCGGCTTGGTCAGCTCCGCCATATGCATCCGATATTGAAGAGCGCTGACCTCCTGAATGGCCGCAGCGGCCGGCACATTTTCTTTCAGACGTGCAACGACGCGACTTTGATGTTTGTCGTGTGCGACCAGTTCATCGGGCTCGAAGGCCGTCGCGTACGGAATCCACACCTTCACTTCCGGATCCGGATAGGTAAAGGACTTGGGAAGAACTCCCACCACCGTATATGGCTTCGAGTCAATACGCACCGCTTTGCCGACGATGGAGCTGTCGCCGCGAAACCGGCTTTGAAAGAAACTCCAGCAGAGGATCACGGCATCGGGTGCGCCGATGCGGTCCTCGTCTGGAGTGAAAGTACGTCCCAGCACGGGCTCAACACCGAGCACGGAAAACAGGTTCCAGGAACCTGCTGCGCCTGCAAAATGCTCCGGCACCTCACCCGAATTCGTGGTTATCGCGCCGGCCCACCAGCGCCACGCTGCCATGTCCTGAAAGCCGTGCGTCTTCTCCCGCCAGTCATGAAAATCCGCCGCCGCCACCACGTTGTATGGATATTTGGTCTCGCTTCGGTAATGCTCATAGACTATGACGAGCTTGCCTGGATCGCGAAACGGTAACGGTTTCAGCAGGACTGAACGCACAATTGTAAAGAGTGATGTCGATGCGCCAATGCCCAGCGCCATTACGAGGATCGCTGTGGCAGAAAAACTAGGTGAACGCAAAAGGGTTCGCACCCCATAACGCAGGTCGCGCCAGAGTCCGTCTAGCCAGTTCCAACTCCAGGATGAGCGGGCTTCCTCGCGCAGAAGCGTTGGATTCCCAAAAAGGCGCAGCGCAGCTAGACGTGCCTGCTCCGGTTCCATGCCAAGAGCCACGTTCTCTGCGATCTGCTGTTCAAGGTGGAACTCCAGTTCCAGGCTCAGCCGCTCCGACTCGGCCTTGCGGCGAAAAAGCATCAACATCGCCATGCGAAATCGTTCCACCCAACGCATACTTCCTCCCAATTACAGGCTGTCGATCACCACGTCAATCGCCGTGGAAAGCCGCTTCCAGCTTTTCTTTTCTTTTTCTAATTGGGCGCGTCCGGCGGCCGTAAGTGAGTAAAACTTGGCTTGCCGGCCAGTCTCGCTTTCGGCCCACTTGGCGCGAATCCATCCTTGCTGCTCCAGCCGATGCAGCGCGGGATAAAGAGAGCCCTGTTGCACCTGCAACACTTCATTTGAAATCTGCTGGATCCGTTTAGCGATGGCCCAACCGTGCTTGGGCTCCAGCGAGAGCGTTTTCAGGATTAGAAGGTCCAGCGTTCCCTGGACCAGATCACTAGGTTTTCCCATAGTATGATTATCTACAACTCGATTGTAGACCGTCAAGGTATCACGCCTTGATAGACGGCCAAAACCCAGAGTGGTTAGCTTGCAGGATTGATGGCGCAAAAAATTAGCCGCGAATCCCACGAGAGGTACACCGATCATCTTCCGATTCGGGTCCATTCGCGACATTCGCGGCTGACTTATTTTGATCTGCGTCTATTTACGAAGATGCGCGGATTCGGTTTTGGCTAATTGCCAATTGCTATTTGCTGATTGCTCCCTCACGCCAGATCGAACAGCAGCACTTCGCTGCCATCAGCGTTCCCGCTGATTTCCAGCTTTTTTTCTTTTGACACGGCTGCTCCGTCGCCGGCTTTGAGGTCATGGCCGTTGACGTTGACTGCGCCGCGCGCCACCTGCACCCAGGCGTAACGCCCGTCGCGCAGCTCATGCTCCACGGACTCGGCTTTGCCTAACGCCACGGTGTAGAGCTCGGCATCCTGGTAAAGCTTTACGGCACTGCTACCATTCCCGCCGCTCGGGGAAGCCACCAGCCGCAGCTTG
>DATAEJ010000103.1:0-42099 GCA_036258095.1 Candidatus Angelobacter sp.
ATCCGACGCTGCGGCTGATCAGGGTTGCGATCGGCCGATTATCGCTGGAGGGGCTCAAACCGGGCCAATGGAGAGATCTTGATCCCGAGGAACTCACACAACTGAAATCCCTGGTTGGAAAGCGTTAACAGCCGGCGCTACAAAACTTTGGAATCTTTGGAGTCTTTCGAGGGTGGGGTGGGGCGGTTATCATTATTCAGGGCGTCTTCCGATTCGCCCGGCAGGATTTCGCGCAGCGCCCACTCAATCCTGGCCACCGAATCCTTCACCACCTCGATCTGCTTCTTCTGCTCTGTATAAGGCGACCATGAGATCGCCTGAAGAGCGTTCCTGACGTGGTGATTCATGGACTGGATCACCCGAATCTTTTCTATCACCGAGCGGTAGCGTCGCTGCTCGTAGTAAAAAACGACCAGGGCGGCAAGAATGCCGATCACGATATCGTCCAGCGATTCGAATGCAAACACAGGATGATTGTCGAGCATTGCTTCGAGCACCGACCCGAGGATTGCGATGATCAATCCAAGAGCAACGCTGATTCCAACACGCCGGGCAAGGGAGGGTATTGCCGGATGCTTGAACATGAATGTTGCTATTATTCCATGCCGCCAGCTCTGATTACGGACGGGAGATACTCATATGAGCTTAAGACTTTCAACCACGATGCAAGCGCTGCTGATCTCCTGCTTTCTCGCGCTTCCCTGCCTCGCCCAGCAGGGCAAACCACAGTACGAGGTGTATGCCATCCGCTACGCCACTCTGCCGGACTTTCCCGTCTCCGCGCTGGTCAAAGGTGCTGACAAGGAGCGGAAACTCGATATCGCCATGATCGTTTGGCTCATCCGCGGCAACGGACGAACTGTGCTGGTGGATTCAGGATTCTATCGCGACCAGTTTCTCAAGCAGTGGACCGTGAAGGATTTCATGAAGCCGTCCGATGCAGTCGCGCAGTTTGGGGTCAAGCCGGAAGACGTGACCGACGTGATCATCACGCACATGCACTGGGACCACGCCGATGGCATGGACCTGTTTTCGAAAGCAAAGATCTGGGTGCAGAAAGATGAATACAACTACTACACCGGCGAAGCCTGGCAGCAGAAGAACACCCATGGCGGAATCGATCCTGATGACGTAATGGCAGCGGTAAAGCTGAACCTTTCGGGGCGCGTGGGCCTGGTAAATGGCGATGCGCAGGAGATCCTGCCCGGAATTACCTGTTATACCGGCGGCAAACACACCTGGCAGTCGCAATATGTCGGCGTGAACACCAAGGATGGCACGGTGATCCTGGCCAGCGACAACATGTATCTGTACGAAAATCTCGAGAAGCACGCGCCGATTGCGCAGACGCTCGATGCAGAGTCAAACCCGCGTGCGCAGGACCGTATGAAGCAGCTTGCGGCCAAACCTTCGCTCATTATCCCCGGGCATGATCCGGCAGAGTTCGACAAGTTTCCGAAGGTTAGTGAGAGGGTGGTGAGGATAGCAGGAAGCAATTAAAGTTATTTCATAAATGAGTTAAGCAGGCTAATACCCGGTCCGGGGCCGCTGATTGATTGCCTAGCCGACTTCTCTCTTGCAGGTTGAATGCAGCCCTTGTTAACTGTGTAGCATAGGCGCCTCGCCTGTGCCATACAAGAGACGATCTGACCCTGAATGATGAGGCGAAGTCGCTGGTCCCTGGCCATTGTTTGTACGACGACGGCAAGCCACGAACTGGAGTCGGTTAGTGATGAGCCCCCACGTTCATCTGATATTGACTCCACTGCTGGACGGGCTGGCTTATTTCCAGTTGGCAACAATCATCATGGCATTGAGCGAGCATCGTCACACAGCGTAAACAAGCTCTTGGAGAAAAGAGGGTTCACTCTGGAGAAGTAACCGGCACAGGCGAGGGCGCCTGTGCTACAAAGCTGGTTATCCGATCGAATCGTTGTGAGACAGCTTCTGCGTACATCTGCGGCGAAATACTTTCCTTGTGCCTTCCTCCGTGCCTCCGTGGTGAGATTTTCCTTTTGAATTCGCGTTCATTCGCGGCTACGCTTTTCCCAGCGCCTGCTCCAAATCCGCGATCAAATCCTCCCAGTGCTCCAGCCCAATCGAAAGGCGCAGCAGATTTTCCGGGCTGCGGGTGTTCGGCCCTTCCACAGACGCGCGATGTTCGATGAGGCTATGGGTTCCACCCAGGCTGGTTGCATGGGTGAAGATCTTCACTGCGGCACAGACTTTGAAAGCCGCTTCGCGACCACCTTTCACCTGCATGGACAGGAGCCCGCCAAAGCCGCCGTTCATCTGCGAAGTTGCGATTTTATGGCCCGGATGCGAAGGCAGGCCCGGGTAATGCACGGCTTCAATTCTCGGATGTCGAGCCAGAAACTCCGCCACACGCTGTGCGTTTTCACAATGGGCGCGCACGCGGTACGGGAACGTCTGCAGGCCGCGCATGGTGAGCCAGCATTCAAATGGAGATGGCACGCCGCCGGTCTCGCGCTGAATATGTTGCACGCGCTCGAATAGAGATCCGTTCTCGCGAAACACCAGTGCGCCGCTCAGCACATCACTATGCCCCGAGAGAAATTTCGTAACCGAGTGCATCACCATGTCGGCTCCGAGTTCGAGCGGACGCTGTAACATCGGCGTGGCCACCGTGTTGTCGCAGGCGACCAGCGCGCCGGCTTTTTGTGCCAGCGCAATCACCGATCGGAGATCGGTAACGCCAAGGAGCGGGTTGGAGGGACTTTCCAGCCATACGAGCCTCGGTTTTGCGGCAAGCGCCCGTTCCACCTCAGCGAGATCCTGCATGTTCGCCTGGGAATGCTTAAGTCCCCAGTTGGACATGATGTTTTTGAGCAAGACCTGCGTGCCATAAAAGGCATCCTGCGGCACCAGCACATGGTCGCCGGGAGAAAGCGATTGCAGCACTGCAGAAGTTGCGGCGCTGCCGGATGAAAAAGCCAGGGCCGCCGCGCCGCCCTCAAGCGCAGCGAGCGCGCGCTCCAGCTGGTCGCGATTGGGATTACTGGGGCGCGAATACAAGTGGCCCCCGGGAAGACTGCCATCTTCAGCCTTTTGAAAGGTAGTGGAGAGGTGAATTGCGGCGGTTACATCACGCGTGATTTCCGGCTGGTCGGCGGCATGGATGGCGAGCGTCTCGATCTTCATGACGTTTCAGGGTAAATCAAATCGGGTGATCTGGTGACCGGAAGATCGGGTGATCGGCAAGCTGCTGGCTTCCAGTTGCAAGCTTGCGCCGTTGTAGCTTTGGCCAATTGAGGTTTAGCAGCACTCAGGGATCAGCCTTCAGCCCTGAAACAGAAATGAATCCTGGCAAAGAAAATCACAGCAGAGGCGGAAACAACGCGATTCAAAAGGAGACCACTTTACTTCTTACGTCTTATGGAGCCGCAGCATTGATCTCGAGCGCGAAGGTCTGGGTCTGCTGTTTTTCTCCGCCCAGAATGGTAACGTGAACGTTATAGGTGCCGCTGGGAGTTTCGGGTGGGCAGAAAAGCGTGATGGTGTTGATTCCGGGCACCAGCTTCGGAATGTCCGGACGAACGGCAGGCGGCATGCCTTCCATCTTCAGGCTGAAAACAATGGGACGGCTCGCGTCAATGAAGAGATCAAAATGCGTGCTGCCGCCCTGAACCATGCTGGGCCGCTCCGGCGTAAGGCGCAGCGCGAACTCATCAGCGGGAAAGACTTGTTGCGGGGAGGCTGTGGCTGGAAGCGGGACGGGGGCGTTCTGCGGCAGCGCGAACTGGAGCGCAAGAAGCGTGGGGAGCAGGAACGGCATGGGCTTACCTCGGCAGCTTTGGATGCGCGAAGTAGCAGAGATGTTGGACTGGAAGATCCTGCTGCCGTTCCGATTCCGCCGGGGAACTATTGCTGCGGCGTGACGATCATCAATTCAAACCCCTTAGGGGGCAAGATCGTTCCGGGCGCCTCGGAATCGCGCTGGTAGGTAAGCAGCGTAAGGGTTTTAACGCCAGCTGGTCGGACAGAATCCAAAACGTTTACGAGTTCGGCATACGGAATACGGGCATCTGCCTTGATGTGCAGCGTCTTGCCGGCGCGGTTCGAGACATCGGCCTTGATCTGGCCTGACAAATCTGCCGGACTGACTTGGCGCTCACCTACATATACTTTGCCATCCTTGGTAAGGGTTACGACCAGCGCGTCCAGCTCATCGGCTTCCGGCATCGCTGCGGCGTGACTGCTCACCGGCAACAGTACGCTAACCCCTCTTTGCATCGGTTTGGTGGGGTCAAGCTGCTGAGACAGGGACAAGTTGTGTTCAGCTGCTGAAACCGGTGTTTTCGATACGCGTGTTATGACCGCCATGGCCGTGATCGCAGCGAGTGCTGCCAGGCCGACGTTTAGTAGATGCTTCATACGGTTTTCTCCTTTCAGCGTTGTTTCCGGCGGGGAACTGTCATGGTTTGGCACCGCCAAGCGAAGCCGTCGCGAGCGTTCCACCCAGCCCCATGGTTTCAATGGCAGACGAAGGCACAATCACCATGGAGCCTTTCTCCTTGATCGCTTCATAGAGCATGTTCATGGCACGGAGGTGGAGGGCGGTTGGGTTCTCGCCGTACGCTGCCGCGGCTTTGACGAACTTTTCGGAGATTTCGGTCTCGGCCTGGCCGAGAATGATGCGTGCCTGGCGTTCACGTTCGGCCTGGGCCTGGCGTGACATGGCGTCTTCCAGTCCGCTGGGGATTTTCACGTCTCGGATCTCAACCGACTGGATCGTGATGCCCCAGCCATTGGTCTTTTCGTCAAGAATCCTCTGCAGCTCGCGGCCGAGCATCTCGCGCTCGCTGATCATCTGCGCAAGTTCGTGCCGGCCGATGGACTCCCGAAGACCGGTTTGCGCACTGAGCGTAATTGCTTCCACGAAGTTCTCGACTTCGAGAATCGCTTTTTCAGCGTTCCAGACCAGCCAGAAGATGATCGCGTCCACATTCACCGGGACCGTGTCACGAGTAAGTGTGGACTCGGCGGTCACGCTGGCCACACGTACGCGTTGATCGACGTAGGTGCTGATGGAATCGATGACCGGGATGATGTGGACCAGGCCAGGGCCGCGCAGGCCGATATAGCGGCCCAGCCTTAGTACAGCAACCTTCTCCCACTGCTGCACGACCTTCAGCGAAAACAAAAAATACAGGCCAAGCATGGCGCCAGTGATGATCAAAGCCGGCTGGTTGCGCGCCACTGCGCCCATGGCTCCCACGATAAGGCAGGTCACGAAGAGCGCCACGCCCGGGGCACTGACCTTCTTTGAGTTCACGTCATGAATTCCGGGCCTTGTTGATGTCGTAAGCATGACTAGCTCCTTTTTTTCGTTTCCGCCAGAATCTCACGCATGTTTTCAAGCAGTTCCTGCGCGGTAAAACCAGCGGCTCCGGCGCGAGCCAAAAACTCTCCGGCAATCTGATTTAACTGCCGCGATCTTTCCGCTTCGTCGTGACGAACTTTCTTTTCGGTAACAAATGTCCCGGTTCCCTGCTGCGTCTCCAATAAACCGCCGAGCTCGAGCTCCCGATACGCCCGCAGTACGGTGTTGGGATTAATCGTGAGATCGACGGCGAGTTGACGTACCGTGGGCAGCTGATCACCGGTGGTCAGGGTCCCTGAGGCAATTCCTGCCTTCACCTGATCAATTAGTTGGCGATAGACGGGGACTCCGCTGCGCTGGTCGAGCCGAAACTGAAAAACGTTGTGCGAATTGGCAGACGCGCGCGCCATTGCTCTATACAGATATTGTTATATAACATTAGTACAATATGTCAACAGGGAAATATGACAGCTGGCGAGTTTGTTTTCAGCAGTGGGACGTGGAGGCGTGGAAATAACTAGAGGCGGGATTCGATAACAATCTATAAACCCGGGTTTGGTTGAAAAGTTTTCATTTTTATTTCGCTTTGAAAGCGCACTTTTTCCGTTGACATTAAAGCGCACAATGGGCGAACATGACATGCGAGCCATTAGCCTCTGGCGGTTAGCCAGCGGCCCGAGTATGTAAGCCCTGGGCGTCCTGTCCAGACCTGCGGCGAGTCCTCAAACGCCGCGAGTTCCAAAGAACCATTAACCACGAAGAAACTCGGAGGACCACAAAGGGGATGAGACTGCACACCTTCGCCACCGATAAGAGAACAGCCCGGGGCGGCGGGTCTTTGTGGTGGATTGCGATGAAACGCGGGGGGCAGAGTGGGGGCCGGAATCGCTTAATGGGAAACCAGATTGGGACGATTGGGACGGCCTTGAGACGGATTGGGACGTCCCAATGGGGACGACCTTGGGACACATTGGGACGAGGTTGGGACGGAATGGGACGAAGGCCGGGGGGCCACCCCCCAAGGAATCGGGTGATCGGAAGGCAAGAGCAAAATCGTTCGCCGCAGATGACGCAGATCTCAGAGGAAAGAGGTTAAAGATCCTCTCTTCGCATCGAGGCTAAAGGCGCCGAATTGCACTGACTTCTGGCATTCCCAGACAAAAAGTTTTCAAGCAGAATAAGAGCTGAACTCCTCCATGACCATCGCCAGCGACGTAAAAGAAATGGTGCGGCAGCAGGCGGACATCGTCCGTGTGGTGGGAGATTACGTTAAGTTGAGGAAGACGGGCGCGCAGAATTTCTCCGGCCTCTGCCCGTTTCACCAGGAAAAGACCCCGTCGTTCTCGGTGCACGCCACGCGGCAGTTTTACCACTGCTTCGGGTGTGGCGTGTCGGGCGACGTTTTCAGCTTTGTGCAGAAGATCGAGAACATCAGCTTCCCGGAGGCGATCCGGCTGATCGCCCAAAAATTGGACATCAAGCTTCCCAAGACGCAATACAGCTCTGAGTTCGAAGCCCAGGATGCTCGGCTGCGCGGGCAGCTCATGGAAATGAATGAACGAGCGTGCGCATTCTTTGAAGACCAGCTGCGGCGGCCAGAGGCGGCGCAGGCGCGACAGTACCTGAGCGGACGTGGCCTTGCGGAAGAAACCATCCGCGAGTTCAAGATTGGCTATGCGCCCGATTCCGGCTTCCTGCTGAAAGACCGCCTCAAGAGTGATTACAACGAAGAGCTGCTGCGCGAATCAGGCCTGTTTTCCTGGAAGGAAGGCGCGGACGCAGGAGGCATCTACTCAAAGTTCCGCAACCGGATTACCTTCCCGATCTGCAACGAGCAAGGCCGGGTGATTGCCTTTACGGCGCGCACGCTGGCCACCGACGAGAAGGCCGGACCGAAGTACCTGAACTCACCGGAGACTGCGATTTATTCCAAGTCGCGCGTGCTATACAACCTGGACAAAGCCAAAGACGCCATTCGCAAGCTTGACTACGCCATCATCGTGGAAGGTCAGATGGACTGCATCTCCGTGTATGCGGCGGGGTTCAAGAATGTGATTGCCAGCTCAGGGACGGCTTTCACCGAAACTCAGGTGCGTCTGCTGGGGCGGTTCAGCAAGAATATTGTGGTGAACTTCGATCCTGATACGGCGGGCGGCGCGGCCACAGACCGCTCACTCGGCATGCTGCTGGAAGAAGAGTTCAACGTGAAGGTCCTACGTCTGGAGCAGGGATTCGATCCTGACATGTTTATCCGCAAACAGGGCGCGGCAGCTTACGCCAAAGCACTGGGTGGCTCGGCGAAGTATTTCGATTATCTGGTGGACCGCGCCATGACGATGTTCCCGGTGCGTACGCCGGAAGGGAAGCAGAAAGCGGTGAACTTTCTGCTGCCGCACGTGCATAAAGTGCCAAGCCCAATTGTGCGTGAGAGCCTGGCCAGCGACCTGGCGCAAAAGCTGGGAATTGATTCCGCGGTTTTGCGGCAGGCGTTCAAGGCGGCAGCGACGCGGCGGTCCACCCGCGAGGTGAAGCCGGCGGCTCGTAGCGACTTCACGCACGCGGAAAAGATTCTGGTGCGGGCGGCGTCATCGATGGTCGCGGAAGAAGCGGATTTGCGCGCGATGGCGCTGGAAGCGCTGGATCGTGAACGTCTGCATGAGGGAACTGACGTTGAGCAACTGCTCAATCGCATTCTTGAAGCGGCGGTCAGCGGTGGCGATGTAATGGAGCTGGAACTTGACGTGAACGAACGGCAGGCGCTGGCGCGGATCGTGATGGTTGATGCTGAGCCGCTCACGGCCGACCTGGTTGAGGGAGCCATTGAAGCTCTGCGGCATCAGGCGCAGGCTGTCCATCGCCAGGCGGAATTGAAACGAAAAATCGTCGATGCCGAAAAGGCCAATGATGTCGCGATGCTCGTCCGGTTGAAGCAGGAGAAGCTGGAGCTGGACAGAAAGCTGGCAAGTGGGCTGAATTGAGCTCGTCCAACAGATTCACTCCCCTGCCCTCTAGAGGTTCAGGGCAGGAGAGCGAACTTATTTGGTCCGATTTGTGCTCCGCGACTAGTCGAACGGGACTCCATCCGGGCCCCAGATGCCCACCTCAACGAAGTAGACGAGGCCGCTGCAGTTGGATCCGGCTTGCCAGGGGATATTCAACTCAGAGGCGCCTGGCGCGGAAACAAGATTGTTGACGATAGAAATATCGCCAATAGAGCCTTCGCCAGAGCTGAAGATACCGCAGTCGGAAATTCCATCCGCGACCGTGAATTGCGCGAAGGCCAGCGGAGATACGGGCACGGCGGTGTCAAACGCGATGGCTCGAAACACCTGCGAGTTCGGGATCTGCCAGTTGTTCTTGAGGGTAAACAGCCAGGTATCAACGCCGCTGACGGCGGAACAGCAGAATGTGTAATGGCTTGCCGCAATCTCAGAGCTGCCACCGCTGAAAGTGATGAACCGGAACTGGTCCTGTGTGGTATGGGCACTTGTGAAGACCTGCACCGCGCCAAGATTGGCGGCCACGTTGAACATCTGTACCACACGGTGCTGGAAGAATTGGACCGGCATGGGGACTGATTGCACTCCGTCCGTCCGGACGATCACGAGTTGCGCGTCCTGGTCTGGAATGCCGGGATGAGCGGCCAAGGTGGCCAAGATGGTGCCGTCACTCCAGTTATTCACCTGCAGGGGGATAAAGTTCGCCGGGTCCTGGCTCAGGAGCAGCCGAAGTTCGCCGGCCTGCGGACCGAAGCTGCATCCGTTGATGATGATGGAAGCCAATGGCTCTACAACAAACTCCTTGTCCAGTTTCGGCGGAAAGGAACCGCTGGTGCTGAACTCGGAAACCTGTTCGGCGATCAAGGGCCGGTCACAGAAAACGAAATTCTGAATGAACTGCTGCGCAAAGTTGAGTTGCTCATTTGAATTCGGCAGTTCCAGGCGTGTCTGGGCCAGCTGTGAAAGAAAAGCCTGTTGCCATCCGCCGGCTTGCTGCAACGCATTGAAGCGGAGGGTCAATTCACGATTTCTCCGTTCGATCTGCTCGCGGTTGTTCTCGTTGATGTTTGCAACCAGCTTTTTGAGCTCGTCTCGGTCAGGAGGACGGTTCTTCTTCAAGGTTCCCGGCAACGACGTAAACAGCTGATTCTGAGAAGCAATGCTGATGGGCTCTCCGGGATTGAAGATCTCAGATTGCGCTGTAGGCCTTTGCTGCGCTGCCGCGCCAACCGCGGCAACAAAAAGAAGCAGGATTCTCGGGTACGATCTCATAGACCTCGCTTTGAAATTTCGAGTACAGCCTTTGTGACATTTGCCCAACCCTTTCGGCACTCGCCGCAGGTTATGGCTGTTGAATCAGGGAGGGAGGAGAATCACCCCGCAAAAAGGATCGCGGAGCGAGAAGGAATCTAATTGAAGGTCACAAGCAAACTGAAGGGAATTTAGGCCGGTTACTGTACCGAGAGTTCAACGAACATTGACCGAAGAAGCGAACTTGCGACCCTCGCCGGGCGGGGTCCAACCCGCCCTGTTGCAACAACTTACCGCTCCGACAAATCAGCCGGAAGGTCGAAGTTGAAGCAGTCTGGTGAACCCTAGTCCCGGCCGCTTAGGCAAAAATAATGCGCCAAGAAGCGTCAGGGGCCTGCGAAACCATCTAAGGTACAGGGCATCTATATATTACGAGCTTTGAAACCCTTTTGTTTGGCGGAACTTAGGCGGAATGGGCCTTTTCAGGTCAGGGCAGAATATGATAACCTGAGTACCTTCGGGGTTTGTACCCATTCCAGCCTACAACCCGTCAGCATTCACGCTTTCAGGCGGTTCAGAAGCGCAGCCCGGCCTTGCCCGGAAACAGAGGTGGACGCTGGTAAGACTAACAAAAAGGAATCGTGGGTTTGGCTTTAGACGATAAATTCGAAGACATCAAGAAACTGATCGATGCAGGTAAGGAAAAGGGATATCTCACCTATGACCAGGTGAATGACCTCATACCGGGTGATGTCCATTCGCCAGACGATCTCGATGACCTGCTGACCACGATTGGTACCCAGGGCATTGACGTCCTGGACAGTTCCAAAGGACTGCCTTCCGAACAGAAATTCGAAGAAGTGGAGGAAGGCGAAGATGTAGAACTCGACCTCACGCCGGGCTCGTTGGATAAGACCAACGATCCGGTACGCATGTACCTGCGCGAGATGGGCACAGTACCGCTGCTCACGCGCGAAGGTGAAGTTGAGATCGCAAAGCGAATTGAACGCGGGCAGCTCCGCGTTTTGAAGGCGCTGTCACGCTCTCCCATCGTGATCAAGGAAATCCTTGCCCTGGGCGAGGACCTCAAGCGCGGCATACGCTCGATCAAGGAGCTGGTCGCATTCGATGAAGAGGAAATCACAGACGAGATTGTGCAGGCGCGCCTGAAGGACTTTGTCGGCAAGATTGACGACCTTGGGAAGCACCACAAGAAAGTCCTTCAGCTCGAAGAAAAGCTCGGCGAAATCCAGCAGAAGAAGAAACCCAAAGACTACCGCCGCTGCCGCTGGCAACTGGGGCGCGAGCAGGTGCAAGTCTCCATGGGCATCCGCAACCTGAAGTTCACCAATCCTGAGCGCAAGCGGCTCATAGACAAGGTGAACAAGACGGTAGATTCCATGCGCCAGCTCGATCGCCAGATCAACAATCTGGAGAAGAAGATCGAAGCGACGCGGGTGGAGGAGACCCGGCGCGAGTATCGCCGGATACAGAAGTCGCACCGGCTGGACCTGGAGAAGATAGAAAAAGACACCGGCGTTACATACCAGGAACTCAAGCGCACGCAGCGCGAGATCATTCAGGGGGACGTTGATGCCGAAGCCGCCAAACGTGAGTTGATCGAGGCAAACCTGCGCCTTGTGGTTTCAATCGCAAAGAAATACACCAATCGCGGACTGCAGTTCCTTGACCTGATCCAGGAAGGAAACATCGGCCTGATGAAAGCGGTGGACAAGTTCGAGTACCGCCGCGGATACAAGTTCTCCACGTACGCAACGTGGTGGATCCGCCAGGCAATTACGCGAGCCATCGCGGATCAGGCCCGCACCATCCGCATTCCAGTGCACATGATCGAAACCATCAACAAGCTGATCCGCACATCGCGTCAGCTGGTGCAGGAACTGGGCCGCGAGCCCACGTCGGAAGAGATCGCCAAGAGGATGGACATTCCTGTCGCGAAGGTCCGCAAGGTCCTGAAGATCGCGCAGGAGCCCATCTCGCTGGAGACGCCCATCGGTGAAGAGGAAGACTCGCATCTGGGCGACTTCCTTGAGGATCGTTCGATGGTCTCGCCGGCGGAAGCCGTGATCAACGTGAATTTGAAAGACCAGACGGCACAGGTCCTGCGCTCGCTCACCCCGCGCGAGGAAAAGGTCATCAAGATGCGGTTTGGCCTGGAAGATGGCTCTGAGCATACGCTTGAAGAAGTCGGCCAGTCATTCGCGGTTACCCGCGAACGCATCCGGCAGATCGAAGCCAAGGCGCTGCGCAAACTGCGGCATCCATCACGTTCAAGGAAGCTCAAAGCCTTTATGGATGGCATTCGCGAAGCCTGACGGGATTCACTAACTGAGTAATTTGATCAAATGAAGGCGCTGCTGAGGGCAGCGCTTTTCTTTTTACCCGCAAAACTACTTTCTTATCGCGGCGCATGCCGCGTTGACGTCGCTCACGGTACCTTCATGCTCTGTGATTTGCGAAATTGAGAATGTTGCACTCATCCTTGCTTCGCAAGGTGCCGTGGCCACCATATCCGGGCTCAGCGGCCGGCACTTCGATCTGCCTGACTTAAGCGCACATCCACGTGTGATGTAAGTCACCGCGTAGGGCTGATTGCGCGTCAAAGATGAACGGCAGCAGATCCGGAGTGAGACCTGTGAGTCTTTCTTCGAAACTTCGCCGCGAGACCGAACGCGTGCTGGTGGTGACCGGTGCATTGCTGCTGATCGTGTTTTTGGCAGCTCAGCTCCATCGCACAGTGATGTTGCGCATCGAGATGGATCGCTTCAAGGAAGCTGTGGCGCGCGAGGGCAAGGACGCGGTACCGGAAAAGGTGGAAACAAGCTGGCCCATCAAATCCCTTCCCGAAGACAGAAGCGCCTTGGCCCTGCCTCGGTCACCGGAGAGCACGAGAACGCGCATAACCGGCTCTATAACTTCTGTTGAACGCCCGATAGCCATCCTGCGGATCCCAAAGCTCAGGTTGGAAGTTCCAGTACTGAACGGCACGGACGCAATCACGCTGAATCGCGGCGTCGGGCGAATTCAAGGTACCGCGTTTCCCGGCCAGCCGGGGAACATTGGCATTGCCGGACATCGCGACGGATTTTTCCGTGGCCTGGGAAACATTCGCAGCGGAGATAAAATCGAGCTTCTCACCGCGAAGGGAACCGACACCTACGTTGTAGACCAAACGCTAATTACCCATCCTGACGACCTGAGCGTTTTAGACAGTGGAGCCAGGCCCGCGCTCACACTGATAACATGTTATCCCTTCCACTACATCGGTCCCGCGCCACGGCGGTTCGTGGTTGAGGCCTCGCGAAACCCCTGAGCGAATCAAAAAAGCCCGCAGTGACCTGCGGGCCATAACTGGCAGCATTCCAAGCTGCATCAGCCGTTTTTGCAGCCTTACCTCTTGCGCATGCCATGCAGAATCAGGCCGGAAGCAAGCGAGCCGATGCCGAGCAGAGCGAAGAGCGGCAAGGGCGAACCGGTTTGAGGAAGCTCAACCGGTTTCAACTCGGCTACTTCGGGTTCAATCTTGCCCGTCAAATGAACGGCAGCCGTGCTGGTGTCCGACCCGCCGCATTCATTCGTTGCAGTGATGGTATACGTTCTCACTTCATCCACAACGCCTTCGCCACGCTGCGTTGGCTGTAGCGTCAGAGGAGCCGCGCCGTGAGTTCCAATGACTGGACCTAACGGGTCGATGTGAACCGTGTCAGCGTTTTCGGCGGTCCACCTCAGGGCGGTGTTTCCTTCCGTTACGATTCTGTCTCCCACCTTCTGGTACCGAACTTCTGCCGGTACCGCGCTTAACGATGTGCGCACCTGCGGGTTGACGTCGATCATGGCGGTCGATGTAGCGACTCCGCCTGGCCCGGTGGCGCGGAGTTCATAGGTAGTAGTTTTTGTGGGCTGCAGCACGCGTTCGCCTGTCAGCGGAAGGTTCTCCAGGAGCAAGCCATTTGCGGTAATCACAACATCCGCAGCTTCATTGGAGGCCCACTCCAATCGAACCGGTTCGCCGCAATTGACCTGTTTCTTGTCGAGGAACATGTTCGCTGTGACGGGAGCGACAGCGATTGTTGCTGTCGCGGTGCTCGCGTCAAAGCGCTTCAGTTCCTTGATGCTGGTTGCGTTTTGCCACGGCATATACTTCCACTGGCTGGCTTCCTTGGCGATGTCCACGATCAGCCGTTGATTCTCGCGAACCGCTACCTGGCCAGACCAGAACGGCGTCTTCTGCCGGGGATTCACGATAAACATCTGATACGTGCCCACGGGGACAATCAATTGCTGCGCCGCCCCAATGGCGTGGTTCATCTCGTCGATGTGACCGACGAAGTAATCAGGCGTGGTGCCGTTAAGAAAAACGGCCGCCGTGTCATCAGCATTGCCCTCGATCTGAATGCGTCCCCAGGGACCGGAGACTCGGCTGGTGACCGGCTTCAGGTTGGCGATAAGAGCCGGATTATTCCCCGCCACGAGCGTGACTTTCTCTACCTGGGGAACAAAGCCATAGTTGTAAATGCCAATGGTGTACTCGCCAGGGGCCAGATTGAGCGTTTGGCTTCGGTGATCATAAGGGTGCCCGTCAATGAAGATGTAGGCTTCCTCTGGACTGACCGTCACCTGCACTCTGGCTGTGGGCGCCTGGGCTATAGCGAACCCGGTGATGAAAATGAGGAATGTCAAAAGAACTGAGAGACGTCGGATGTGTGCGAGATTCATTTCTATTCCTCCTCTAGATTGCCCTCGTCTCCGACGCACGAGGTATATCCGAGGGCCATCTAATTTTTGTTCCGCATCCAGAGTAGATGGGCCGTGTACCTCTGGATGTGCGCCCTGTCACCGACTCCTGTGACGCTGGCTCTGCTTGCGGCTCTTGTCCGCGCTCGCCGGGTGTGATCGCGCAGGACACGCCCAGGCAGATGCACCACATCGTCATCGGAACTCGATTTATGCTGTTTGTTTGCCTTGGGAAACTGCCCCGTACAGCTGATTCTTAAGTACTCGTTCAACTGCAGCGCGTCATCTAAGTATGGAGAGGATTTGCAGGGGAGCTCATCTTTTCTGGTCCGCTATCCTCAATATTTTTCCTTGCTCTCTTAAGGCAGGTGCACCGTGCGTAAACTCGGAATCGCCGTACTCGTCCTCATCGTACTGCTGGTGGCAGCAGTGCTGATCATCCCGCATCTGGTCGACGTCAACCAGTACCACTCCCGTATCCAGGCGGAGTTGCAGAAGCGTCTGGGACGGCCAGTGACGCTTGGAGACATGAGGCTGAGCCTCTTTCCCCCGTCCTTTCAGGTGCAGAACGTGACAATCGGAGAAGACCCGCGGTTCAGCTTCAATCAATCACGGCCATTTGCTCAAGCTGAGAAACTCGCCGTCAGCGTGGAACTGATGCCGCTGTTCCACAAGGAAATCCAGGTGAAATCGCTGGAACTGGTGCGGCCGCATATCGAACTCGTACGCGATGCCGCCGGCAACTGGAACTTCGCCACACTCGGACAAGAGCCCAAGCCCTCGGCGCCTGAGGAAGCAGCGAAGAAGACTACAACTCCACAGCCACAGCAACCTGCGCCGGCGCAGCCTGCGCAACAACCTGAGAAGCAGCCAGCGGGCCAGCTTTCGCTGGCGAACCTGGCCATCACTGACGGACAGGTGGCGATCACCGATCAGCAGAAACACCAGTCGCGCGCCGTCTATGACCACATTGATCTCAATGTGAGCGACTTTGCTCCGAACCAGCAGTTCAACTTGAAAGCCGCTGCACACCTTCCGGGAGCCGGCAAACAGGCAATCTTCCTTCAGGGCAAAGGCGGCCCGCTGCAACAGGCAGACATGCTGAACACTCCCTTCGCAGGAACCCTGAAGCTCGACCAGGTTTCACTTTCCGCCATCGAAGCGTTTCTCAACTCGCAGGCATTGAAAGGCATTGAGAGTGTCATCTCCGGTGAGACTTCCATCCATAACTCCAATAGCAAGCTCACGGCCGCCGGAACCCTGAAGCTGGACAATCCCAAGATCAGGAAAGTTGATGTGGGATATCCGATCACGCTCGATTACGACGTGACCGATGACCTCACGAATGACGTGATCGACATTCGCAAAGGAAATCTCAAGCTCGGCTCAACGCCCGTGACCGTTACCGGCACCATGAATGCGAAACCCACCCCGGCACAGGTCGACATGAAGCTTACGGCTTCGAATGCGTCGATTCAGGAAGCGGCGCGGCTGGCATCAGCCTTTGGCTTTGCATTCGGCGAAGGCATGGATGTGAAAGGGACGGTTAACGCCAATATCCAGGCACGTGGCGCAGCGGATAAGCCGGCCATGAATGGGCAGCTCTCGGCGCGTAACCTGAACATCAGCGGCAAGGGAATCCCGCAGCCGGTGAGTGTGCCTTCCATTGACCTGGCGCTTACTCCCACTACCGTTCGCTCCAACAACTTTTCCGCCACAACCGGCTCCACGACCGTAAATATGAACTTTGGGCTGACGAACTATACCGGGCCCAAGAGCACGATTGACGCGATGTTGCGGGCGCCGAATGCGAAGATTGCCGAGATTCTCAATATGGGCAAAGCCGCTGGAGTTGCCGCACTGGACGGCATCAGCGGCGATGGTTTGCTCAACCTGGATGTTCACGCACAAGGGCCGCTGAAGAACACGTCTGCCATGACATTTAATGGGACAGGAAAGATTCAGAATGCCAGCCTGAAGCTGCCGTCGCTCACCAAGCCTGTGCAGATCAAAAACTCAGATATTCAGTTCAGCCAGAACTCGGCGAACCTGCGAAATCTTGCCGCCAGTGTTGGACAGACGAATGCTACCGGCACGGTGACGCTCAGAAACTTCGAAGCACCGCAGGTTCAGTTCACGCTGAATGCCGATAAAGTAGACATCGCCGAGCTCCAGCAGCTCACCAATGCCCAACCTGCTCCACAGAAGAAAGCTGCGGTCGACCGTGACTTCTGGCAACTGGTTCCGCGCGCCGAAGCGCAGCAGACACAACCGGCAGCCCCGGCGCAGCCCGGCATGATTCAGAAGATGACTGGAAACGGTGCCGTGAGTGTCGGAACGATTGTTTACAACGACCTGGTCCTCAACAATGCGCATGCCAATGTCACGCTGGACCATGGGTTGATCAAGCTCAACCCAGTCACTTCCGATCTCTACAACGGCAAGACGAACGGAAACATCACGATCGATATGCGGCCCGCACAGCCGGTCTACACGGTGAACATGAAGACCGATAAGGTGGATGCGAATAAGCTGATCTCGTCTGTCTCCGACTTGAAGCAGACTCTCTATGGCATGCTCACCAGCAACGTGAATGCCAGCTTCAGTTCGACTTCAGCAGATGCCATTGCGCGAAGCCTGAACGGTACCCTCGGGCTGAATCTAGTGAATGGCAAGCTGATGAATCTCGATCTGCTGCATGAGCTTGCTGCCGTGAACAAGTTTGCCGGTAACGCGGTTCCTGCCCCGCAGGGATTCACGAATATTGTCTCGCTCACTGGAAATTTTGACGTGAAGAATGGCGTGGCCCAGACGAACAACCTCAAAGCGGCGATTGATGGTGGAACGCTGGCCGCTGCCGGCACGGCGAACCTTGCCGATCAGTCATTGCATATGAGAGTTACCGCGGTGCTGAACAAAGCATTGAGCCAGCAGGTAGGAGGATCGCAAATCGGAGGCTACATGAGTACCGCGCTGGCCAACAATCAGGGCGAACTGGTGTTGCCGGTGATCGTGACCGGAACCTTCAAACATCCCTCGGTTGCGCCGGACCTGGAGCAGATTGCCCAGATGAAGCTG
Source organism: Candidatus Angelobacter sp. (assembly GCA_036258095.1). Taxonomy (GTDB): domain Bacteria; phylum Acidobacteriota; class Terriglobia; order Terriglobales; family Acidobacteriaceae; genus Angelobacter. The sequence goes on from DATAEJ010000103.1 coordinate 17,428, forward strand.
CACAATCTGGTACCCAACACGAATAATCCTGCACAACTTGCCAGCGGGATCCTGGGACAGGTTCTCGGACACAAAGGGAACACCGGCGGCAACCAGCAGCAGAACACCATCAACGGAATCCTTGGAGCCCTTAAGGGCCAGCAGCAACAGCAACAACCTGCTCAGGGGCAGGCGCAGCCCGCGCAACAGGGCCAACCTGCACAGGAAGGCCAACCTGCACAGGCGCAGGGGCAACCTCAGTCGCAGGCGAGTCCGAGCCCGACGCAGCAGTCCCCGCAGAACGCAGTTGGGGATCTGCTGAACCAGGTGCTCAATAAGAAGAAAGCGAGCCCAACGCCGACGCCACAAAGGTAGTGCCCTTTTTCCCGAAGCGGGCACGATGGGGTCCTTAGGGGCGACCCCAGCCTCCGCCGCCCGGCGACTCAATGCGCACGCGGTCGCCGGCGTTGAGGTGGACGCTCGTCTTGCCGGGCACTACTTCTTCTCCGCTGTCCCGATGAATCAACGTGGTACGCCCAGGCGAGCCGTCGGATGCGCCGGAAAGGCCATACGGCCCTCGCGTGCGACGGTCGGCCAGAAGTGTAACCTCAGCATCAGAGAGCAGTTCAACTTCGCGCACCACGCCATCGCCGCCGCGGAACTTTCCTGCCCCGCCGCTGCCAGGGCGCAAAGAATACCGCGTAACGCGCAAAGGGTAGGCGTATTCGAGCGCTTCAGCAGGCGTGTTTAACGAGTTCGTCATGTGAGTGTGGACGCCGCTGACTCCCTCTCTATCCGGCCGTGCACCCATTCCGCCTGCGATGGTCTCGTAGTAGGCAAATGGCTCCCCGGTGCGCTGATCAATACCGCCGATGGTGAGGTTGTTCATGGTTCCGGAGGAGCCGGCGGGCACACGATCAGGCACGGCTTTCGCAAGCGCGCGAAGCAGCGTGTCCACGATGCGCTGCGAGGTTTCCACGTTTCCACCGGCGACTGCAGCCGGAGGACGCGAATTGATCACCGTACCTGAAGGGGCGATCATGCGCACCGGGCGCATAAGTCCCGCGGCAGCAGGAACATCTTCCTGAAGCAAACAGCGAAAAACGTAAAAGCAGGCGGAGTAGGCGATTGCATCGACGGCGTTGATGCTGCCGGAGACCTGAGGAGCGCTGCCTGTGAAGTCCACCGTGACAATCGGCCGGGTTTTGCGGGCGGGAGCAAAGGTAAGTTTCACGAAGATACGCACAGGGCCGGAGCCTGCGCCATCATCGTCCAGAAAATCTTCCGCTTCGTAGGTTCCGACGGGAACAGCGCTGAGAAAGGCGCGCATCAGGTCTTCAGAGTAGTCCTGCAGTTCGCGCATGAGCTGGTGAACTTTGCCCAAGCCGTAGCGCTGTGCCACCTCTCGCAGGCGGGACGATCCGGTATGGCACGATGCGATCTGGGCATCGAGGTCGCCCTGGCGCTCGTCAGGGGTGCGAACGTTGTTCAGCAGCAGGCGAAGCACATCCTGCTGAACCTCGCCGGCTTTGATTAGCTTTACGGGAGGAATGCGGATGCCTTCCTGGTAGATCTCACGACAGATACCCATGGAGCCAGCGTAAGTGCCGCCAACGTCAGCGTGGTGCGCGCGCGAGGCGACGTAGAAAACAGGCTTGCGCAGATCGGGTGATCTGGTGATCGGGTGATCTGGTGATCGGAATTCTTGCTTATTGGCTTTGTTCAATCCTACTGTTGCATGTTTATCGCGCGCCTTGCCTCGGACCTTTTGGTTGAGATACACCGGCGCAACCAGCGTGATATCCGGCAGGTGAGTGCCGCCGCAGAATGGATCATTCAGAATCGCTACGTCCCCAGGCTCGAGCGTGAGTGTGTCAACGGCGGCCCGGACTGACATAGGCATGGAGCCGAGGTGGACAGGCATGTGGTCGCCCATGGCGACGACCTGTCCATCGCCATCGAAGACTGCGCACGAATAGTCGCGGCGTTCCTTGATGTTCGGAGAAAACGCCGTGCGGCGCAGCGCGGCCCCCATCTCTTCAGCAATGGAATGAAAGAGGCTCTTAAAGATTTCCAGTTCGATGGGATCACGCATGGTAAGCAGTTAGTGTAACGCGAGGAGCTACGGGAGATTGGTAATTGAGCAATCTGGTAGTTGAGTAATTTTGATCGACTCCTCCATTTACCAGATTACCCGATTACTCATTATCAATTCGTTTACTGCACGTTCACTTTGACGCTGTACTTGCCGTTCGACTGGGCCTGCACCGGTGCGGCGGCAGCCATGAACTTCTCGAGCACATCAGGGTTGGTCCACTCAAGGTCCCAGCCCTTTTCGAGGGCGAGCAGTTTATAGTTCCCGGGCACAACTCTAGGTAGGACGAAAGTGCCATCACTGTCGCTCTGGTCGCGACGGAAAAGAACAAGGTTGTGCCCCGGATCGTCAGGTACAAGCACGATCATTGCGCCGGCGAACGGCTTCCCTTCACGTTGAGCGGTGCCCGTGACCTCGGCTTCTCCATGGGCCAGCGTAATGTTGAGCTTGGCGGGCGAGCCGTTACGAATTTCCACGGTGCGGCCGCTGACTTTGGCTCCTTCGGCAGAGGTTCCGGCAAGATAGAGGTTGATGGGACCGGCGAGGGACATTTCGTATTGCCCGGGTTTGATGCCCTGCTTAAAACTAAGCTCACCGTTTGCCGATGCTCGCTCGAGAAACATTTCGTTGGTAGCCTTATTCAACAGCCCAACATAAACCTGCCTCGGCAATGAACCAGAGCTTACCTGTAGCTTCGCGCTGACCGGAACGTACTGCGTGCCTTCACTCGGATTGATTTCGCCCGTGGAGGTGACATCGATTTCGCGCGAGCTGGTCCATTCACTCTGCGCCTGGCCGACGACGTAGTTGCGCACCGTGTAATGGCCGGCGGGCAGTCCCACCACTTCCACCACACCGGGCGAGACCAGGCGAGTTTCCGCTTGAACCGGCATGGGCGGGCCATCGAGAACGCGATGTTGCAGCGCAAGGTAGCCGTTTCCGGTCGAATCGGTTTGGTCCTGGTTGATGATGATGCGGATGGCGGGTACGGGCTGAAGCGTGAAGTCGGCGGTGGCCTTCTCACCGGAAGCGAGTTTCAGGGGCGTTGCAGAGGAAGGCTCAGTCACCCCAGGATAGAACATCACGGGGTAGGCCACGTCGAGCTGGGGGTTCGACTCTGTGCTCGGAGTAGCAAGGGCGCCACCACGCCAAGTAGTGACCGAAGCACTCACGCCTGAATGAGAGGTTTGGTCTTGCTGGCTCTGGCCCGCGTTGGACCAGGCGTGCTGCGCGTACCACGGCTTGGCGCTCACGGCGATGAGGTAGCGGCCGGGGGGCAGGTGGCCGAAATGGTAGCTGCCTTCATCGTTCGCCGCGACCTGGCGAACGAGACGAGTTGCATCGCTGCCGCGGGCCAGACCGGTGAAGTAGAGCATCACTTGTGCTTCGCGAACCGGTTCCCCGGCTTCATCGATCACAACACCCGAGATGCTGCTTTCCGGCGGAAGTCGGAATAGCAGACCAGTCGCGGCCAGACCGGTTCCGACGACAATCGCGCTGGAATATTCGTCATGCTGGTTGAACGATTGCAGAAGATAGCCGTGTGCCTGCGCTGACAATGAGTATTTGCCCGCCGTCAGATTGGGAAAGCTGAAGCGGCCATCTTCCGCGGTGATTAACGTGGTCTGGTCGTCTCGTTGTGTTACGGGGGCGAGGGCAACTCGTGCCCTGGAAATGGGTTGTCCGGTGATCGAGTCCACTAAAGTGCCGCTGATTTCGAATGTCCCTTTGGGTGCAATAGCAGTCTTGTTCTGCGCGAATGCAGGCACGAGCAGCGCCAGTGTGAGGATCACTTGAGACAATTGCTTCATTGCACGTCTCCCTTGATCACGTCCAGCACGACGTTCGTGTCGGAGTTGGCAGACACCGTGACCGTGGTGGCCTGCGCGGCATATTTCTCAACCCTGTCGAGGTTTTCAAAGGCGATGCCCATCGCGGGATCGAAGGCAAACAGCTTGTAGTTGCCGGGTGCAAGCGGAGCCGTCTGGGTCTGTCCCCAAGCCACAGCGACACCGATCATTTGCGGCTCAGGCGCGACGCCGAATGTTGGCAGGAGCACGCAGGTAGCGTTCTGACTGGGATTGTCTGTTCGAAGGCTAATCCGCAATGAGCCACCGTCATCGCGCACCGTCACTTCGATAGGAGAGACCTGGCCGTCTTCAGGAACCGCCAGCTCTTCCCGCAGAAGATCATGGGTGCCGGAGCGTATGGACTGAACATAGCCGCCAAATGTGGTAGTCGCCCGCACCACGTATTTGCCCGCAGGAACATTGCGAATCGCCAGAGCGCGCGAGTCTTTCAGCGGACCGTAGTCGCTGTTGTAGGTGGATTGGATGGAATCCGGCGAGAGTAGCTCGACATGAGCGCGGGGGAAATCTGAGCAATCGCTCGTGACTGTGGTTCCATCAGAATTGTTGGATGTGCAGGAACGCGGAGTCTGGGGTTTGCTGAAGTCGGTTCGGATCACGACCGGAATTTCCGCGCCGGGTCGCAATGGCAGTTTCAGGTCATCCGTGGCACGGGATATTGTGATGTTTCTGACCGAGAGCACGGGCTTGTCGTCCTGCCCAGTACCGCGCAGAATGAAGCGGTAGTTGCCGGCCGGCAATGACATGAACTCGAAGTGGCCGGAAACCAGATCGAACCTGGTTGGGGAAAACAGCTGCTGTCCAATGGCATCGACAATACTGGGCGCGAACAGCTGCTTCATGCCTGCCCCGGAAACCAGCGTGCCTGCAACCCGGTAGGCGCGGATCATGGCAAGCTCAAAGTGAACGTCGAATTTCTGTCCCGGTGAGAGATCAATGGGCAGAGCGGCCGCGAAGTCCGGCGTTCCCGGGTAGTAGATGATTCCCGGATAGGTCTGGTTTTTCTGGAGAGAGGCAGCGCCAAGAATCGTGCGGCTCACATTGCCAGCTTTCACGGCGATGAAGTAGCGTCCGCTGGATAGGCCGGCGATGCGGAAGTTGCCGTCTTCATCGCTGCGGGCGTTTACGCCCAACGGGGTAAGGCGGTTTGGGCCCCTCCCGTTCGTGTACTGCATGACCAGAATCTGCGCGCCTTCCAAAGCTTCGTGGTCGTTGCCTGTGACCTGGCCGATCACCACGGCCTCAGGGACCATCTTGAATACCAGCTTGTCAGACTCGGAACCTACACTTAGTGGGATCGGCTGGCTGAAGCGGGTGCGCGAGCCGGCAGCAAAATAGCCGGGCTTGGAGACGGAAATCTGTGTGCGACCTTCAGGAACTGCCGGGAATAGAAATTCGCCTTCCCCACCGGTCAGCTGCGACCTGCCTGCGATCTGTACAAGAGTACGCGGTATGGGAGCACCGGTGAGTTGATTCATCACCTGCCCCGCGACGGTGTAGGTCTTTGCCTGCGTAGATGCCTGTGGCTGGGACAGTGCCAGAGTGGAAAAGACGAGCAGGGTCGGCAAAAGACGATAAGAACCCATCGTGCGAGCCTCGGGGAAGTGTCAGCTCTAAAAGGTAAGACAAAGCCGGGCAGAGCGCAACCAGAGTTGCTGAAAAGCGGTCGCAATCACGTTCGTTGGGGCGCCTATTTCGGTTTGGCTTTGAGTTTCACCTGGCCGTCTTTCATCTCCACGGAATATTCCACGTTCTGGCAGGAGTACTCCTTGCGGATCTGGGAAGTCTTTTGCTCGACGAACTTTTTAAAGGAAGCCAGATTGGCCGAGCTCTTTTCGCCGGACTTCTTGCGCGCCTCGGTCAGGGCGTGAAACAGCTGCTCGACTTTAGGGGACTCGCCTTTGGGATCAGACCAGGTGACGCTGAAGCCGGGGTCCTCCAGGATGGCGCCGTGGTGCTTGATCGATTTCTCTGCCTGGTGCTGCTCGGTGCTGCGGAGGCCCTGGATCCCAAGTACCGCGTCCTGCGGACGCCGGTAGCCTTCTTCCTTGATCTGTAACTTCTGCTGCCACAAGGCGTTATAGAGAGCGTAGCGCTGCTGGACGGTGGAGTAGCGGAATCGCTGTGTGTAACTCATGCGACTGCCGTCTGAGTATTTTTTCAGAAGGCTCTTAACTTTCCATTCGATTTCCGCAGGCGGCTTCTTGGAGCCACCGCCGAAGAAGATGTCGTACTCCACCTTGAGCCGGCGCATCTGGTCTTCGAGGATGGAAAGTTCTTCGTCGATGGTCAAAAACAGGTACTCCGTTTCCGGGGTCGGTCAGGGAAGCAGGTACCCGGAATATAGCACAGGTGCCGGTGGCATCTTAAAGACCGGAAGTACTAGGCAATCCGTGTGCTTCGGAGTGCATCTAACCGTAAACGTATGGCAGCTAACGGTGTGTCCCAAAACAAGCGTATCCGAATCGTGATTGCTGACGACCACGCAGTGCTACGTGAGTCGCTGGCAGCACTGCTCTCCACTGACCCGGAGTTTGCAGTGGAAGGGCGTGCGGCCAACGGTCAGGAAGCATTATCCATGGTTCAGGAACTGCATCCTGACGTGCTGGTGCTTGACCTGTTTATGCCTCAGGGCGACGGTTTCGAGGTCTTGCGCACGCTGGACCGCGCGGGGAACCGCGTGGCGGCCGTGGTACTCACTGGGTCTGACAGTGAGCTGGATTACGCCCAGGCAGTGAAGCTTGGCGCACGCGGCCTGGTGTTGAAGAGTGATGGACCAGAGAAGCTGTTCGCCGCCATACGGACCGTCTCCAATGGTGAGCTGGCCTTCTCTGACGAGCTTGCGCAGCAGGTGCTCACTACCATGAGTGCCGAATCGCGCAGCACGGCCAATACGCTGGCACGACTTTCCGAGCGCGAGCGCCAGATTGCCTACTACGTGGCTCGAGGCATGAAGAACAAGGACATTGGCGCGGCCCTCACCATCAGTGAGAACACGGTGAAACGTCACCTGCAGAGCATCTTCACCAAGACCGGCGCACGCGACCGCCTTGAGCTGGCCGTGCTGGCTTTGAGTGAAGTGAGCAAGGCCGCTTAGGGAAGCAATTAGCAAATAGCAATTAGCAATTAGTCGCGCGCCTTTTCTCGTCCCCGAGTGCAGCGAGGAGACTTACGATCTACAACCAACCATTGGGCACACGTCATAGTTGGGCTCAACGCAATTTTCCGCTGGAAAGAAAGTGGGGCGTTCCGGAGTTGTCGCAACGATAGCGTTCCCTCGCTCACGCTCGGGATTTCAGAACAACTACTTCCCTGACGCCATCTTTTTGACCATCGCCAAAACGAGCTTGCGATCAGAGTCATTGAGATTTGAGGAGTAGCGGCGGATCTGGCTGAGGAACCGGACTTCTTCTTCGGTAAGGGGGGGAAGCGTTTTTGAATTTCCGTTGCTGTGGCCTTCTGCGAAGAACTGGCCGAGCGGAACGTCCATGGCCGTGGCGATCTTGGCTAGAGTATCCAACGATGGAATGGTGTGGCCGTTTTCCACCCGGGAAAGATAACAACGGAGCAGGCCGGTACGTTTTTCGATGTCCCCCTGGGACATGCCTTTCTGCAGGCGGTAATTCCTGATTGTCTCGCCGATGTTCATTTGTTTATCAGATAAGAAAGATTGCGATGCCTTGGGGTTGCGTGAATAGTAATCAGAGCAGGAACTTTGTGCAAGCACAAATTTTGTCATTCAACGCCGCGAAATGACGCGTCCCTTGCACATCACGAGCTGAATGTGAATGGCGCAAAACACGACAGATAGAATGATGCTGTACTTTCAGTTATTTACCAATTGATTATGAGGCATCTCCAATCTTTTGATAGCGCTCCGGCACGGCTGGCGCAAGTCGGCGGAAGGAAACCAACCCAGACACAAATCGTGCGCGCCTTTAGATTTTTGCCTTAGTGTCTGCAGCAGAACTGGCGGTGTGGTCACCGTCGCCGGCAGATCGGTGGAGATCGAGCTGCATATATAAGGTGCGCTCCATAGGAGAGTCATAGTAAGGAGCGACTTCGTAGAACCCGAGACGCCGGTAAAGAGCAATGGCGGAATCCATTTTTCCCGCGACAGTATCGAGACGCATATGCGAGTAGCCACACTCGCGGGCCGAACGGATCAATTCTTGAGCGATCAGCTTTCCGAGGGAGTGTCCGCGAAACTCAGGACGAACGTAAAGCCGCTTCATCTCGCAGACGCCTGGCTGCGATAGAGGACGTAGCGCGCCCATTCCGGCAACTTTATCGTCCCAAAGCGCCAGAAAGAGCCGCCCTGCAGGAGGAGCATACTTGCCTGGAAGTGCGCGCAGCTCTTCTTCGAAGCCCTGAAAGCACAAATCAAATTCGAGCCAGCGGGCGTACTCCAGCATCAGCTCGCGGATGGTCGCGATCTGCTCGGGTGTTTCGGCCTGGACCAGTCTCAGCAACGGATGTTGGATGCTTGCAATCGCGACACGGATTCTGACACACTGCGGCCGACAAAGGTGACCGTGAAACGGCGACTTGGAAAAACGGCGATCGCACTGGGTGTGGTTGTGGCCGTGCTGCTGGCTCTTCCTTTTCTTACCGCTTTAGCCAGTACCGCAACATCGCTTGCCATGGCGGCAGTTCAGTTTGCCGGATTGCTGCTTCTCTTCCTGGGCATACCTTTTCTTTTGTGGGTCCTGGCGAAGCCTCTCTACCGGACATTCCTGATGCCTACCATTCGAGCGATGCACATCCGCAAGATTCGAGCGAACCGCGAATTGATGGAAGCAGCATTACGGGAAAAGCATCGAGTTCGGGAGTGAACTGCCCACCGAGAACCCTTCCCTTCAAAGCGCGGTGGCACGGCGCATCACAGTGAGCTCGTGCGGCAACCATCCGACGATTCCCGATTCATGGGTATACAAGACTTGTAATGGAACCGGCGGACGGAGGCTGAACAACGTTTGAGAGTTGACCGGAAAGATATGAAAATCGGAAGTCGTTTTTGTCCGATGCTTGAGGTCATTTGATGCTTGACAGCGGCTACTCCGCTCTGGGAAGATTTCGCGCGCGCAGTATTCAATCGTTTCAATAGCGGTGGGTAGGACGCCGGAGGGCAGTCGGCGAAGCTGCTCCGTTGGAACAACTCCACAGATCGTGACGTGAGAGAACAAGACCCCGGAGCCTGAATATTCCAAGCCAGTCCGAGCGTTTTTCCGCCCGTTGAAGGTTTGCCATCGACGCAGCAAGTGCGCCGTGCGGCGCATTTGCAAAATTTCGACCGTGCCTTCTTCTGTACGCTCGAGGCAGCGGTTATCACAAGGAGACTAGGTATGTCGCGAAAGATTATCTGCGGGCTGCTGGGTATCGTTGCGGCCTTGTGCATGGGCGCTTCGGCTCAGAATATCACCGGAAACATCAGTGGCACAGTGACCGACAGCACTGGCGCCGCAATTTCAGGAGCCTCGATCACTGTCACGAATTCGGACACCAAGGTTGTGGCGCGCTCTGTTAAAAGCGGCGACACCGGCCAGTATTCGGTTCCATATCTTCCGGTTGGACATTACAGCATCGCAGTGGAAAAGGCCGGTTTCAGTAAGCTGGTGATCAGCGGAATTGCTGTGGATGCCCACGATGAGCTGACCCAGAACGCCAAGTTACAGGTTGGAACCACGCAGCAGGAAGTCACTGTGGTTGCCGACGCTCAGACGGTGGCGCTGGACAATGCCCAGGCGATCGGACTCATCGATGAGAGACAGATCCGCGAGATCCCGCTCAACAGCCGCAATTACGAACAGCTGGTCAATCTGCAGCCGGGCGTGAGCTATGGCGGCGGAGACCAGCTCTATTTCGGCACCACCAACCCGGCCGGTGAGACCAATACCGTGAGCTTCTCAATCAATGGCCAGCGCAACAGCGGGAATAACTGGACGGTGGATGGCGCCGACAACGTGGACCGCGGCTCGAACCTCACGCTGCTTGCTTATCCCAGTGTGGACTCGATCTCCGAGTTCACTACTCTTCGCGGCAACTACAATCCCGAATACGGGCGTAGCGCCAGCGGGCAGATTGACGTGGTGACCAAGTCTGGAACCAACAAATTCCACGGCGATCTTTACGAGTTTTTCCGCAATGACGCGCTCAATGCCAACAGCTTCACCACAAACCAGGCGAAGCTGCCGCGTCCTCCGTTGCGCTACAACGACTTCGGGTACACGATCGGCGGACCGGTAATCATCCCCGGAGTGAAAGACCGCAATACCTTTTTCTTCTTCTCCAACGAGTTTTACAGGATCAAGACCTCGGCTCCGATCACGGGTACTGTGCCCACGGCCGACGAGCGCAACGGAGTCTTCCCCGTGGCGGTTTGCGTGGCCCACGATGCAGCGGGAGCCTGCACGGCCACCAGCACCTCCGTCAGCTCCATCAATCCTTTAGCGGCTGCTTACCTGAAAGATATCTTCGGCAACGTTCCGTTGCCGAATAATCCGACACTGGGTCCCAATATCCTGTCGAGCACGTTTGGCAGCACTTTCAACCAGACCCAGGAAATCGTAAAGATCGATCACAACTTCAGCACGAAACTGACCGCTTTCTTCCGCTTTATCAACGACGATATCCCGACGATTGAGCCGGGCGGGCTGTTTACCGGAGCTGCGCTTCCAGGAGTCTCAACAACGTCGACCAATTCTCCAGCTCGCACGTATCTGGGGCACGTCACTGATACGCTCTCTTCCACGCTGGTTGTGGATGGCGGATATGCGTATTCCTCCGGCGCCATTATCAGTGACCCGACAGGGACAATCCTGAAGGCAAACTCGCCTGATATAGTGGCGAATCTCCCGTTCGCCAGCACCTTGAGCCGGATTCCCGCAGTGACTTTTACGGGTGGCTCATCCATCACCGGTTTCGGCCAATATCGCGACTTTGATCGCAATCACAACGTGTTTGGCAACGTGAGCAAGGTGATTGGCAATCACACGCTGCGCGCCGGGGCAACCTATCACCACTACAATAAGACTGAAAATGCCTCCGGCAACAACGCGGCTACCTTCGGCTTTACGCAACTTGGAGCACCGATCGCTACTGGGACGCCAAATGTTAATCAGTGTTCTCCAGCTCGGTGCCCTACCAGCTTCGAGCAGTCGGTTGCGAATTTCCTCACAGGATTCGTGACCCAGTTTACGCAGGCTTCCACGGATTTGACTCCTGACATCAGGACCAACCAGTGGGAATTCTACGTGCAGGATACGTGGAAGATGAGCCATAATCTGACAATCTCCTATGGCGCCCGTTACTCGCTGTTCCAGCAGCCGTATGACGCCAACAACGAACTCACGAACTTCGACCCCAGCCTGTACGTGGCCGCAAACGCTCCAACCATTGACAGCAAGGGAAACATCTGCACAGCAGCTCCCTGTCTAGGCGGCGGCACTCCCAATCCGAACTACAACTCTCTGAACGGGATCATCGTCAATGGCTCGAGCTCTCCTTTCGGCAGCAAAGTCGGCAGCACGGCCAAAAACAACATCGCACCGCGCGTCGGCGTTGCCTGGGACCCGTTTGGCAAAGGCACGACTTCGGTTCGCGCCGGATACGGCGTCTTCTACGATTCAACCCTGTTCGGAATCTACGAGCAGAACATCTTCCAGAACCCACCTTTCGTGCAGAGCATCTCAATTTCCAACACTCAGTTCTCGAATCCGGCAGCGGTAGCGCCCAACATCTCAGCGCTGCCTCTATCACTCCGCGGTTCACCCGTAGATTTCAAGACACCCTATAACCAGGAATGGGACTTGGACATCCAGCACGAACTCCGAAAGAACCTGGTGGTCGATGTCGGCTACTACGGCGCCAAGGGTACACACCTGCTCGGCATCGCCGACATCAACCAGCCGAAGCCTGGGGCAGCCACAACGGCGGCTGGCATCAACGCGGTCCGTCCATTTGTCGGGTATGGTCCCATTAACGCGATCTTTACCGGCTTCGGGTCCAACTACAACTCGCTGCAGGCTTCCGCGAACTGGCGCTTTAGCGGAAGCTCGCTGATTGGGTTGAGCTACACCTGGTCAAAGGCCCTGACCGATGCGCAGACCGATCGCAGCTCGGCTCCCGAAAACGTCTACAACATCGCTGCCGAATACGGCCCCTCGCAGCTTGACCGCAGGCAGGTATTCACAGCGAACTACGTGTACGATCTGCCGTTCTTCAAAAACCGTCATGACGCACTGGGTTATGTGGCGGGAGGATGGGAGATATCGGGACTGATGACGGCGAATACCGGTCTGCCGTTGACTGTTACTACCAGCGGCCTCGATCCGGCATTTCAGGGCGTGAACCTCAGCACGAGTGCGGCTTCAGGACGTCCGGATCTGATCGGCAATCCCAACAACGGTCCGCAAACCTTCACGCAATGGTTCAACACAGCTGCATTTGCGCCTGTACCCACCGGTCAGGTTCGGCCCGGGAATGCCGGCCGCGGAGTCGTTGTCGGACCTGGCTTCCAGCGCTGGGATGTGGCCTTGATGAAAAACATTGCAGTGCGTGAGGACATGCATTTCCAGTTCCGCGCAGAAGCCTTCAACGTGTTCAACCACACCAACTTCAACACCGTGGGGACAACGTTCGGCACCTCGACCTTCGGGAAGGTGACCGGCGTTCGCGATCCACGAATCATGCAGGTTGCGTTGAAGTTTTACTTCTAAAGCGCACCCTCAAAACGAAACAAATGGGGCCTGCGAAACGCAGGCCCCATTTTTTATGTGCTGAGCAGTTTCGACAGCGCGGAGATGATCGGCGAAAAGAATTTTACCGCTGATGATCTGTATTCGAATTCAGGCAAATCACTAGGGACGATTGTGTTCAGGTGCGCCGAGCAGAAACAACAAAGCAGTTTCTTGCTGAGGAAGCACCGATCAGCCCATCAGCATGCCACCATTCACGTTCAGAACATGGCCGGTAATGTAGGCGGCTTCTTCGGAGGCGAGAAAGCGCACAGCATGGGCTACTTCCATATCAGTCCCGGGTCGACCGAGCGGGATCATTTCGTTGACTTTTGATTTCAGATCTTCCGAGAGGCCTTCCGTCATGGCAGTGGCAATATAACCGGGGGCAACGGCGTTCACGGTAATGTTGCGGGAAGCGACTTCGCGTGCCATGGCCATGGTAAAGCCAATCAGCCCGGCTTTGGATGCGGAGTAGTTGGCCTGCCCGACCTGGCCCATCTGGCCGAAAACGCTGGTGATGTTCACGATGCGTCCCCAGCGCTGCTTGAGCATGGAGCTGATCACGGCCTGGGTGCAGAAGAAAGCGCCGCCCAGATTGGTCTGGATGACGGAGTCCCAGTCCGCACGCTTCATGCGCATAAGCAACGTGTCTTTAGTCACCCCGGCATTGTTCACCAGGATGTCGATCTTGCCAAAACGCTCCAGCGCGCTCTTGACCGCGGCTTTGACAGAATCTTCATTGCTCACGTCCATTTGAAATGAGCCGGCCTGAGCGCCCTTGCCTTCCACTTCTTTTGCGACAGCGGTAAGCTTTTCCTGGTTGCGCGCGGCAAGAGCAACGTTTGCCCCGGCTTCCGCCAAGGCCAGAGCACATGCGCGACCGATGCCCTGGGAAGCGCCGGTGACAAGCGCAACGCGTCCTGTGAGTTGTGCCATCTTCGTGATTGTCTCCGGGGGAAATTATATAAGGAGCTACGAGCTGCCAGAGGCTAGTCACAAATCCTTGAAACACAGAGGAAAGGAGTACGCAGAGGCTTTTCGTATTGAGCCGTTATCCGCATTGGTTGGCCCAAAATGCAAATGGCAGACCTGAGTGCTAACTTCTTCGGATTTCGGAACGTACGAGGCCAGGGACAAAATGGTACAAACCGCACACAGATACTCGAACCTCTGATTCCTCGGTTCCTTTGCGTTTCAAAGGTTTTAGGCCGTGCGGCAGCTATTTCCTCTCGTACTTCCAGTTTCTCTTCTTCCCTTGCGAGAGCCACTCGACAGAGGTTTCAAGCCGGCGGTTTCGAGTGTCTTCGGTTTTGGCCTCCGTCACCCACTCGACATATTCCTTTTTATCGGTGTATGGAAAGGCCTTAAAAGTCGCCAGGGCTTTCTTGTTCTTCTTCAATGCATCGTGGAAATAATCGGGTACGGTGAGGTCCTTGGAGCCCTTGCGTTCGCGTCCGCGCTGCTCCACGCGAATGCCCTTTTCGTTGAGCTCCATGGCTTTTCGAACCCAGCTGACCAGCGTACGGCGCGGCGGCAGGTCCTCAAGCGTGGTGATGCGGCCGAGCTGGCCCATCGCCTCTTTTGAATTAGTGTAGGTGATGTTCATGACGAGACGGCCCTTCCAGAAGCCAAAGGTGCAGTGCTCCTTGAAGGCGGCCATGCTGCACAGCAGGCCTTTGTATTCAAAATGGGGGAAGCCCCATTTGATGGTTTCTTCCGCGTCAGGGCAGGCCTGATGAACGATTTCACGGAGGTAGCGAAGGATGGGGTGGGCGAATCCACGGGCATCGATAATGTACTGGTCGACGCGCTTGTCTTTTTTGGTCGGCATAGTCGGGCAACATTGTCAGCTCTCGGCGGATTCCATGCAAGCGGAACGAAAGCGAAGAGAAGCCGCTGGCCGCCAGCCAGTAGTTTTTGGGTGTAACTGAGTCGAACCGTGATCCCCGATCCACCGAACTTCCATGAAGCAACGTTCTTCCCGACCAACAACAGCTCACCCCTGTTTGGCTTCCAGCTCCGCCCAGCGGGCATAGAGCTCATCCACCACTTTTTGAGCTTGTTCCAGATCAGCATGGACCTGCACGAGCCGGGCCGCATCGGTGGCGATGGCAGGATCTGCCGCAGCGCCCTTCTTCTGCTGCAGATGTTCTTCGGCATCAGCGATACGCTGCTCAATCGTGGAGTATTCGCGCGCTTCCATGTAGGAGAGCTTCTTTTTTGCGGCGGACTTGCCGTCACCTGAAGTAGAGGCGGGAGGGGGTGTCTGCAGACGATATGACGTGCGTTCCGGAGCAGATTCGGGCTGGCGCGTCTCTTCCATCCATGCTTCCCACTGCGCGTAGTCCGCGAAGGCGGCGGCCTGGCCGGCTCCATTCAGCCCCAGCACTATATTTGACACGCGGTCCAACATGTAACGGTCGTGCGTAACCAGTACGAGCGAGCCAGGAAATTCGAGCAGGCTCTCTTCCAGGATCTCGAGCGTGGGGATGTCGAGATCATTGGTGGGCTCGTCGAGCAGAAGGACGTCAGCAGGCTGGAGCATGAGCTGTGCGATCAGGACTCGAGCGCGTTCGCCGCCGGAAAGCCTGCCTACTGGCTGGTTGAGCTGCTCACTGGTGAAGAGAAATCGCGAGGCCCAACCGGCAACGTGGATGACGCGGTCCTGATAGACCACGGAGTCGCTCTCAGGCGCGAGCGCTCGGCGCAACGTGACGTTTGGATCAAGCGGCCGGTTCTGGTCGAAGTAAACAATCCGCAAAAACTCCGCACGGCGAATTTCACCGCCAGTGGGCTCGATGTCGGCTTTGAGCAGGCGCAGCAGCGTCGTCTTGCCGCTGCCGTTGGGGCCGACAAGTCCCACGCGCCTGCCTGCCGTAAGCAGGAAACTGAGATTACGGAACAGAGTACGGCCGCCGATCTCGTATGTAACAGCTTGCAGTTCGATCAGGCGTTTGGTTTTGCGATCGGTCGCGGAGAAATCAATGTCAGTGGTTGCGGTGCGGGTGCGCGCGTTGAGATCGCCGAGCTCGGAGATGAGTTGATTAGCTTTGTCAATTCTCGCTTTGGCTTTGCGGGTGCGGGCCTTGGCCCCGCGGCGCAGCCACTCGATTTCACGCCGTACGCGGTTCTCAAGTGCTTCCTGGTGGCGCGCCTGAGCGTGCAGGAACTCTTCTTTTTTGGTCAGGAACTCGCTGTAGTTGCCGGGGACAACTAGCAGGCCTTCCGGGTAGGCACGGCTGAGCTCGAGCATTTCCGTGGCGACGTTTTCCAGGAAGTAGCGGTCGTGGCTGACGACCACACAGGCGAACGATGCCGTTTCCAGCAGTTCTTCCAGCCATTCAATGCCTTCGAGATCAAGATGATTGGTCGGTTCGTCGAGGAGAAGAACGTCAGGCTTCTGGACGAGCGCCTGAACGATAGCGAGGCGCTTGCGCCATCCGCCGGAAAGCGACTGCGCCGCAGCATTGAAGTCAGTGAATCCAGTCCGGCCGAGAGCTTCCACGAGAAGCCCTTCGCGCTCTTCTTCGGCGATTCCGGCGCTTTCCAGTGTGCCTGCAATGACGCTTCGCACTGTATCGGCAACGTCAAACTCTGACTGCTGCTGGACATAAGCGAGCCGGGTGCGTTTGCGCCAGGCGACTTCGCCCGAGTCGGGCTCGATTTCGCCCGCCAGGATGCGCAGCAGCGTGGATTTACCGGAACCATTGGGCCCGATCAGGCCGATCCGGTCGCCTTCAGAGACAGTCAACGAGATACGCTCAAACAGCGGCACGGCGCCGAACTGTTTGCTGATCTGCTGGGCGTTGATGATCGGGGGCAAGTGCTAGGGGTCCTCTGCTGGTGGATGTACCGCTAGTTTGAGGATAATGCATGGTAGCGATCGTCAGCCATGCTGCCGCTTGCCGATTGGCAGTATTGCGAAATGGCAGGAAAGACCAGCTATTCAGCTGCGCGGGGTAGCTGCCCTGGAACGCAATCATTGATAGCGGCAATTCGCTCACTCATTTGCCACAATGCGCCTGCCGAATGTGGATCTTGAGCTTCAGACGAGGGCAGCACCGGCTGTTTGCGATAGAAATAGAGCCCATTCGCATTCTTCACGGCGGGGTCTTCTGACGATGCGAGATAGACCATGGTCTCTGCGCCTTTTTGCGGCGAGAGGGCGAACAGCCTCTTCGCGAGGCGGAACTTGCGGCCACCTGAGTCGTCGCCAAAGCGTGTGTTCACGAATCCTGGGTGGAGTGCGTTCACCGTGATTCTCGTTCCTGCCCACCGTCGTACGAGTTCGCGGGTGAAAAGAATATTGCAGAGCTTAGAACGGCTATACACGCGATAGCCGGCATAATCGTGCTCTGACTGCAAGTCACTGAAATTCAGGTGCGCGCCCTTGTGCGCGTGCGAGGAGACGTTGACTACACGCGCAGCTTCGGCTCCAGCGAGACTCTTGCGCAGAAGCAACGTAAGGACGAAGTAGCTCATGTGGTTGAGCGCGAATGTCCTTTCCAGTCCATCTTCAGTGACTTCACGGTCGCGGAACATGGCGCCGGCGTTGTTGATGAGGACATCAATGCGGGGTTCGGCAGCGGCGATCTCCTGAGCCACGCGGTTCATGTCACCGAGACGGCTGAGATCGCCATAAAAAGGACGGTGATCGCTGTCCGGTCCTGCCTGGCGAAGCGCATTGAGAGCCGCCTGGGCGCGCTGGCGGTCACGGGCGACGAAGATGATCTTTGCTCCCATTGCAGCCAGATGGTTCGCGGCGACGAGGCCGATGCCAGAGGTGGCGCCCGTTATAACTACCGTCTTGCCCTGCATGGCGCGATGTGAATGGAGCACTAACGACGATAGCGAACTTCACTTACTCTCAGCCAATTAGGATCAGCGAGGACCGCTTTTTCTTGAGCGCAGGTACTCTCAAGCGTTTACGATTTACAGATGCATCCGCTGCTCCGTCACACTGACCATCGCACAGCACCGCTTCCGAAGAAGCCGTGGGTGGGAGTGCAGACGTGGAACGATCTGCTGTTCGCGCACTGGAGATATTCCGTTCAAGAACTCCGAAGAATAGTGCCTTCGGAGCTGCAGCTGGACCTGTTCGAAGGCGAGGCGTGGGTGGGCGTGGTTCCGTTCTGGATGAGCGGTGTCCGCGCACGATGGCTGCCGCCGATTCCGGGAGTGAATCGCTTTCCCGAGATGAACGTCAGGACCTACGTACGCGTGAACGGCATTCCCGGCGTTTACTTCTTCAGCCTTGATGCGGCAAGACGGATGGCGGTCTGGGGAGCACGAGCGGCCTATCACCTGCCGTACTTCTTCGCGGAAATGGCTGCGCACAGCGTAGGTGAGAAGGTGCATTACAAATCGCGGCGGCTGGAGCCGCCCGCTCCAGCAGAGTTTCGCGGGCTGTACTGGCCGACGGGAGCGGTAAGAAACGAGAAGTCGGCGCTGGAGGCGTTTCTAACCGAGCGCTATTGCCTTTACACGGTGCATCTCGCACGAGTGTATCGAGCCTACATTCATCATCTGCCGTGGCCGCTACAGCCGGCGGATGCGGAGATCGACGCGCTTAGCGTCGCACGGGCGCAAGGACTCGAGCTTCCGCAACAAAAGCCGGTGCTGCATTTCTCGAGGAGGCTTGAAGTGCTGGTTTGGCCGATTGAAAGAATTCACGTCACAACTGGCTCGTAACTTCCGTGTGCCAAGCCGCGCCACGTCTCCTGAGAGACCAGCCCTTTCGTGTTTTCGGATAAGTGATGCGGCTAACTTGCTTTTCCGAGTTGCTGGTGCATAATCACGTGGATCACGGAGATAGCCATGGCCGATTTAGAAAGCCAGCTCAGACGCTGGAGTGAAGCCAACCTGATTACAGCACAGACCGCGGAGCGCATACTCCACTTCGAACAACAAGCAAGCAGAGGCAGACTGCGCTGGCCGGCAATCCTGGCGGTGGGCTTTGGCGCGCTGATGCTGTGCGCCGGAATCCTTCTTTTTGTTGCGGCGCACTGGGAAGATCTTTCTCCGGCCCAGCGCTTTACTCTGGTGCTGACCATGGTGGCTGTTTTTCATGTGACAGCTAGTGTATTGGGCGAAAAAGTTCCAGCCATCGGCATTGCGCTGCATGTGGCGGGCACGGTTTCACTTGGCGCCGGAATCTATTTGGCTGGGCAGATCTTCAATCTGGAAGAACACTGGCCCGGCGGAGTTATGTTGTGGGCGCTGGGTGCTGTGCTGGGCTACGTGGTTTTGCGGCAGTGGCCTCAGGCGCTGATCGCAGCCGTACTTATTCCGTGGTGGCTGGGAGGAGAGTGGCTGGTGGCAACCGATCGTTACGCCGGAGCGTGGAACGTGGCCGCGCAGGGATTTCTGCTGCTGGCAATCGTTTATATGTCAGCTGCTCCGCGCGAACCAAACCGGGCGATGCGACTGGGGATGGTATGGATCGGCGCGCTGGCGCTTTTGCCGTTCATCGCGGATGTGGTCGAGACTGCCGCATATCGGGAATACGAGTGGTCTTACCGGCACGGGCACCTTCCTTTGAAGCTGACACTGCTGGGTTACGCACTTGCGTATCTTCCAACCCTGGCGCTCGCCTGGATGATGCGCAGGAAACAGGCACTTCCAATCCTCCTAGCGTCGGTTTGGGTGTTTGCGCTGGCGATGATCAGCCGCACCGAAAACCCTGAGCATAATTCCGGCGTTTACTTGTGGATCGCCATAGGAGCGTGTGCGCTCTGTTATTGGGGGATGCGGGAAAACCGCAAGCTCTTCATCAATTTTGGAATCGTGATCTTTGCGCTGGATGTGATCACCTTCTATTTCTCAGACGTGCTCGACAAGCTGGGCCGCTCGATGGGGCTGATCCTGCTCGGCGTCATTTTCCTTGCCGGTGGCTGGGTTCTGAATCGGCTTCGTACTGACCTGCTCGCCCGCGCCGCTGCGGCAGGAGGTGCACAATGAAACCGCTGTATAAAGGATTGATCATCGCTCTCTTGCATGTTGCCATTGTGCTCAGCCTGGGCGGCAAACTGCTTTATGATCGCGCCACACGGCCGCGCATATGGGTAAGAACTGGCTCCATAGATCCCGATCTGCCGATACGCGGACGTTACTTCACACTAAGCCTGCAGGTGAAGGCGCCGGGAATGCAGCCTTCCACGCCGCAGAAATATCCGCGGTTTCAATTCGAGAGCGTTGCTTTAGCGGTGGAGAATGGAGAATTGGTGGCGCACAAGACCGAGAGCAACACTGGGTTGCGAATTTCCGATCAGTGGACGCGTGCCAACACCACCGACACTTACCTCCTTTGGCCTGCGGTTACGTTCTTCGTCTCAGAGCATGCTCCCAATTTGAACGTCAAGCGCGGAGAGGAACTGTGGGCAGAAGTAACGGTGCCTCGGAAAGGACCGCCACGGCCGATCCAGCTCGCGGTTAAGCGCGAAGGAAAGTGGATTCCGCTCACTTATTGATCATTCCACTTGGTACCTGGAATTTGGTAGTTGGTATTTCGTGCCCTCCATGTAATCGCGAGAACAAAATAGTCGTGGGCAGAAACGCGTTGCCTCTGCCCACAAACCTCACCAAAAACCAGGTACCAACTACTGCTGTTCCGCGACTAGAAGCTCGTAGCTTCTCCCACCATTGCTTCCTTCGCGGGCTTGGCCATTCCGAGCAGCAGCTGGAACAGCAGCAGCCAGCGCTTGAGGTTCACGGTAATGAGGAAATTTTCCGTGGCGTGGGCTTTGCCGTTCTTGCCCAGTTGCGCGGCGAACTCCGGATGCGTGAGCAGATATCTGATCTGGTACGCGCAGCCCTCAACGGAATGCACCAGCACGCCGGTGAGTTTATGGATGATCTGCGTCGGAATGCCGCCGACCGCGCCGGCGACCACGGGCTTCTCTTTCCACAAGCCTTCGGTCACAGTCAGGCCAAAGCCTTCTTTCAGTGATTTCTGGATGATCACGGTCGACGCACGCTGCAGCGCGTTGATCTCCAGCGCTGACCATGGCGGCAGGTTCAGGATGATCACGTCAGGATCGTCGCCCGCGGCTTCCATCACTTCCTGCAGCACCACGGCGCCTTCAGGATCGTCAGTTGCGCCGCCGCCCGCGAGCACAAGCTGGCAATCAACGTATTTCTTCACCAGCTTGTAGGATTCAATCACGCCCACGGGATCTTTCAGGCGATCGAAGCGTGAGATTTGCGTAAGGATCGGGCGCGAGCGGTCAATGCCGAAGTCGTCGCAAACTTTGTTGATGTAGCTCTCGTCAAGGTCCTTGTTCTTCTCTGACAGCGGATCGATCGATGGATAAAACAGATACTGCGGCACATTGAGCTGGCGCGTGAAGGCCGGCGCCGAGAAAATGGCGGCGTCGTACTGCTCGACCATCGGCTTCAGGAAGTCCCAAACGTCGCCGTGCGGATTTGAAAGATCGATATGGCAGCGCCAGATCCAGCGACCGCGGTTCTCATTACGCGACCGAACGAGTCCGACCGGCTGCGGATCGTGGATGACGAACAGGTCTTCCGGAAACTCCATGCGCTGCCGGTTCTGTTCGTTGTAAGACATGAAGATGTCCCGGATCGTCTTCGTAAGTTGGTAATCGCCGCCGTGCAGCGCGTTGTGAAAACCCTTTGTGACTTCAAAGAAGTCGTTGCCGCCGGTGATGACTTCCCACTTAGTCGGCACTTCTAGTTCGTTCATCAGCGGGACCAGGCGGTTGAGGATTTCCGCCACACCGCCGCCAACGGCGGTGGAGTTCACCATCTTCACGGTCTTGCCGCGGAGATGGCGAGCAAGGAACCTGATTTCATCCAGCTCGGGCTTGCCGATGATGGACTCGTAATCATCAAACCGCGGAGGCGCGGGCGGCGGCGGCGGCTCGGTCTGAATACGCGGATGCTTGCGCCGCTCAATGAAGTGTGCCGGAAGATCGGTCTGGCGGAAGCGGCGCTCTTTGCTTCCGGGCGGACGCTCTTCTTCAGGCGGCGCAGTCACGGGCTCCTCCACCACGGTTTCGCTGGCTTCATTTTCAATCACCGCGGTTTCGCGGCGGACTTCGTTATTGTTGTTTGGCTCCTGCTTCTTGCTTCCCCGGCTCTTCTTAGTATCTTTGTCGCTCATTTCGCTCCACCCGAATTCATTTGTTTGCGACTCAGTGTTGTGCGGTTATGCCTGCGGTTATGCCTGGTGTTATGCTCTCGCCGCGTAGGTCTCAATCGTCTTGATGATGGCGTTGCGCACCTCATCGAGCGTTGATGTGTAAATATCGATTCGGTTCAGCCGGTCTGCGAGCTGCGGCATGTCGAGCTCAGTTTCAAACCACACGGAAAAATCGTTGTTGTTGAGCTTGAGCCGCAGGCGCGCGTCGATAAAGTGGTAGTAGATCGCATGCACGGTTACTTTGCGCATCGCGTCAACAAATTCTTCCAGGTTGCGCGCGACGTAAGGCGTAGGCACAACCACAAGATCGGCGGCCATCAGGTAAAACGGCTCCATCGCAGGCCGGGTCGCCGCCCGCGGGTTCTTCTGCAGATAGCTCTCAATAATATGGACGATCCGCTCCCGCAGCGCGGGAATCGAGGTGAACTCGCGCACGTCAATGGCGGCCAGCCGCTCTGCCAGTTCAACTTCATTGCAGGCAGCAAAGGCCCAGTGCGAGAAGTCGTTGGAGAAACCTTCCCCAATAAAGTGATGCTCTTCCAGGGTCTGGAAGGTGTGCTGGAAGATCGAAGCGTCATTGGTGTTGCGGATTGCCTCCAGCAGCTCCTGCAGGTTGGTGGCTTTCTCGCGGCCAATGCGAAGCAAGTGTGCGGCCGAATTGAAATAAAAAGGAGCCTTTGCCCAGCGCGAACGCGCGGTAGGTAACTGCGGTGCCGTGGCCATGGAACAGTCTCCGCTGCGGGTGTGTCACCCGTGTAAGTTGAATTCCAAGTTTTTTGAGATGCCTCAGGCCCGTACTCTGTTGTGCGGACCTAGTGGCGGCGAAAAGTGGACGTAGGCGGCGCAAACAGCAGCGAAAAACCGAGTCCGATGAGCAGCATCCATCCCAGATTCGCGCGCGCTGACGCGCTCGCTACGTGGACGCTTCCCATCGGCGTGAACAACACGGCAGCAAAAACCAATGCGGCCAGAATGGTCCCAAAAACGCCCGCTCGCAGTCCAAAGATGGTGGCAATGAGCAACAACACCGCCGTGAACAAAAGCGGTACCATCACCCTCCAGTCGTGGCTGGCCGCTATCCAGCTCACCACCGCTGCGGACGTGCCGCACAACATTGCCCCAATCAGAGTGTCTGCTTGCGCTAATAGGCGCACCCAGCACCCGCGCTCCATTTGTGCCATAGTCGCATTCATTGCCGGAATCTGTCTCAAACAAGCATGGCAAAACACAGGGTTGCTGTGGGAAAAATCGAGAGCTGACAACAAAAAATCGAGAGCTGCTGCTGGATTTCTGGTTGTCCATCACTTTTTTTATGGTGGCGCACGTTGGCGCGTCCGCGTTTGCTCTCACCACCGCCAAAAACTGCGCCGGCCGGAACCCGGCTGCGAATGTATTCGGGCGTACTTTCATCGAGCTTTAACCTTTCTGGTCGGAGATGACGGTCGGTGCTGCCTCAAATGCATCTTTGGTCAGAGTTTTTCGGTTATCCCGAACTCTTTCCTCAGCGGCGAGGGGCCTGCTCCGCCTGCAGTCTGGCGTGAACCTCTTGGGCCAAGCCCGAAGGGCGAAAGAGTGCAAGCCCGGGGCGTGAGCCCCGGGTAGCCGGCCCACAAACGTTGAGCCCTGTAGGGGCGGCACAAAGCACATCCCCGGCCGAAATCTCTTGGCGTTCGCGAATCTCGCTGGTCTGGCCAGAATGCCAATCCTCCGATACCGTTCTGCCCGCCCGATCCTCTGCCCCTGTGCCCTCGATTCTTGTTCTTTTGCGCATCTTATTCCGGTAAAGTTTGTCTGGGCCTCCAAATTGCGTGATTGCCGATTGTGCCGGCACGTGAGCAGCACGTCACCGGTCCCAGCGCTTCTAAATGCATGGGTTTAAATGCTAAGAAGAAACTCCGGGATCTCTGTCCTGCATGGCTCCCGCAGTAACGAAGCCAACGCCGATTTGCCACCATGCACGCAGCCGATCCATTTCTCTTCCAGCTTTTCTTCATCTTCGTGTGGGCCAAGCTCTTCGGAGAGATCTTCGAACGGCTCCGCCTGCCCGCGGTGCTGGGGGAAATCCTTGCTGGCGTGGTCGTTGGTCCTTACGGAGCAGCACTGGTTGTCCCCTCAGACGCGATCTATGCCGTAGCCGAGATCGGCGCCATCTTCCTTCTATTCACCGTCGGGCTGGAAACCCAGCCCAAGGAACTTCTCGTTGTCGGCCGGACATCGCTTTACGTCGCCATGGCCGGCATTGCCGTACCGTTCATCCTCGGCTTCTCCTACATGGTGTTGCGACAGCACACTCCGCACGAAGCCACCTTCGTCGCCGCGGCAATGGTGGCCACCAGCGTCGGGATCACCGCGCGCGTGCTGGGCGACCTGCACGTGCTCAAAACTTTGCCGGCGCGCATCATCCTGGGCGCCGCCGTATTTGACGACATCCTGGGCATGATCCTCCTCGGCGGCGTCGTAGGCCTGGCTTCCAACACCGGCACCCAGTGGGCGCAACTGCTGGTCACCGCGCTTGAGGCTGTTGGCTTCGCGGTGGTCATGCTGTTTTACGCGCCGCGCGTCGTTCGCCGCATGGAGCCCGGCCTGGAACGCATGTCCACGCATGACGCGCCTCTCATCATCGCCCTGGCCATCTGCATTGGGCTTTCTTACGCCGCGGCCAAAATCGGCATGGCCGCCATCATCGGGGCCTTCTTCGCCGGCCTCGCCTTCGCCGAGTACTCCCCGCGATGGAACCTCCGCCCGCGCGTCAGCGCCATCAATGAATTCCTGGCGCCGTTCTTCTTCTTCAGCATGGGCTCGCGCCTGAACATTGCCGTGTTCCAGGAC
>DATAEJ010000104.1:0-6448 GCA_036258095.1 Candidatus Angelobacter sp.
CATCAGCCTGGTGTTTGCGGCATGCCTTGGCTTGTTGTTCGTCAACGTCTTGCCGTTTATTGGAGTACTGTTTGCGCCGGGCTGGGCGCGAGCGCCGTTTGCTGTGGCGATCGCACTGATCGCAATTCGGTATTACCAGAACGAGCACGTGAGTGGTGTGCCGGGTATCGCCTTTCTTGCGAACCCACTCAGTGCGGTAGTGACCGCACTGGCGGCATGGTGGTCAACTTTGGCCGTGCTCCGCGATGGCGCGGTGACCTGGCGGGGAACGAAATATTCGCTCGAAGAACTGCGTAAGAAGTAGTTGCGTCTAGCGAAACAGGTTCTTCAGGATGAACAGCGCATTCGCAGGCCGCTCCGCCAGTCGCCGCATGAAGTAGGGATACCACTCCGTGCCGAAGGGAATGTAGACGCGGCAGCGCCAGCCTTGTTTTACCAGGTTCACTTGGAGGTCACGGCGAACGCCGTGAAGCATCTGGAACTCAAAGGCGGAGGCCGGAATCTTTTCTTTTTGCGCGAACTCGATGGTGGCGCGGATCATGTGTTCGTCATGTGTGGCGATGCCGTGATAAACGCCGCTCTTGAGCAGCATCTTCATAAGCTTCACGTAGTTCGAGTCAACATCTGCCTTCTTCTCAAATGCGATCTCCGGCGACTCCTTGTAAGCGCCCTTGCACAGGCGCACGCGGATGCATTTTTCGAGGAGCTGTTCCACATCTTTTTCGCTGCGGAACAGATACGACTGAATCACTGCTCCTACGTGGCCGGCGTTCTCCGGTTGCGCGTGCAGGCGGTGTACAAAGTCGAGAGTGCGCTGCGTGTACGGCGAGCCTTCCATATCGATGCGCACGAAGCTATCGATGCGTGCAGCGTGTTCCACCAGCCCTGAAGCCAGGTCGTAGGCAAGTTTTTCATCAACATCAAGGCCCATATGCGTGAGTTTCAGGCTCACGTTCGCCTGAAGGCCCTGGCTGGCGATCTGGTCCAGCATCTGGTGGTAGAGCTGGGCACTGTGGCGCGCCTCGTCGGCGTTAGTGACGTTCTCGCCGAGATTGTCGACGCTCACGCTTAGGCCAAGCTGATTCATGGCGCGGGTGGCGGTGAGCGCGTCTTCCACCGTGGTTCCGGCGACGAAACGGCGCGAGAGCCGCTGGCCAAGCCATGTCTTTTCCGCAGCAGAGCGAATGGACTTACTTTCTGAAAGGGATATGAACGTGGCCCTCAGCATGGTGCTCCGGGGCCGCAGGGACAGGCTGGTTCAGTCATAGAAGGCAAACATATGTTTGTAACACAACGACGCGGTATTCGGTATTTTAGTGGGTATTTTGGCGGGCAGCTTATCTTCCGTGCTCTTCCAGGAATTTTTCGGTCTCGATGGCAGCGGCGCAACCGGAGCCCGCGGCCGTAATGGCCTGGCGGTAGCGGCGGTCCTGGACGTCGCCACAGGCGAAGACGCCGGGGACGTTGGTGAAAACGAAGTCGCGGGTCTTGATGTAGCCGTCAGGATCTTTATCGAGCTGCCCGTCGAACATACGCGCGTTGGGCTCATGGCCGATGCCGAGGAACATGGCGCTGGTGGGAAAATCCCAGACCTTGCCGGTCTTCAGGTTTTTGAGCTTTAGAGCGGTCACTTCTTTCGCCGCCACGTCATGGACTTCTTCCACAACGGTGTCGGTGAGAAATTCGATCTTTTCGTGTTTACGAGCACGGTCGAGCATGATCTTGGAGGCACGGAAGTGGTCGCGGCGATGGATGAGCGTCACCTTGGTTGCAAATCGCGTGAGGAAGAGAGCTTCTTCCATGGCGGAATCGCCGCCACCGATCACCGTAATTGGCTTACCGCTGAAGAAGAATCCATCACAGGTGGCACAGGAAGAGACGCCGTGGCCAATCAAGGCCTGTTCGCTGGGCAATCCGAGCCACCGGGCAGAGGCGCCGCTGGCGATGATGAGCGTACGTGTGTGGATGACCTTGCCGCCGAAGTCGAGCTTGAACGGCCTTTCCAAGAGGTCTGCCGTGACCAGGTGACCCGCCATGAATTCGGCGCCGAAGCGCGCTGCCTGCTTGCGCATGTTGTCGATCAGCTCGGGCCCCTGAATGCCCTCGGGGAAGCCGGGAAAGTTTTCCACCAGCGTGGTCAGCGAAAGCTGGCCTCCAGGCTCATGGCCTTCAATGACAAGGGGCTTCAGGTTGGCGCGGCCGGCGTAAATAGCGGCGGTGAGGCCGGCGCAGCCGGTGCCCAGGATCACGGTGTCGCGTACGGAGTTGTCCATCACTGAATTTGGATTCTCGATCTTTCGTTTAGATTCAAGGTGCTTCCGTCACGGAGTCACGGCTGTTTCTTTTGTGCCGGTTTAGAGCTCAGAGGCTGCTTGCTGGCAGCCGGCGATGCCGAGGTCGTGAGCCAGTTCAGGTCAGAGCGAAATGTCGTCGCTAAACCAAGCGCTTTACGGTAGCGCGCCATGACGTCCGACGCTTCGCGAAACAGCGGCTCGTAGGCGTTCTGGTCTGCCTCAGGGCAGCGCGCCAGCACAATGGAATTTTTGGTGAAGCGCTCCAGACGAATTCGGCTGACCGGTGTCTCCACGGAGAGCACCGTAGCTGGAGACGCCGCGCCGGAGGAGACGCGATCCTCAAGCGAGATCTCATGAAACTGTTTCGCATCGCGCGTGCGGAGGACGAGCGTCTCAATGATGTTGCTGTTATCGCGGCTGATGGAGTACTGCGCGGTGAGGAAAGGCGAATCGACAGCCATGTCACGCCGCAACCGCACGAAGCGCGAATCGGGTGATTCCTGCAGGGTGGCGTGTCCGCGGGAGATTTCGAAGTCCGGGCCAAATGCAGGCCTTGCCGGGATCTTCGCAAAGGCGCTCTTGATTTCTGCCTGGTCTTCGGCCGGCGGCGCGCAGACGTTCAGGTAATTGACTTTGACCTTCGGCTGATCGGCGGCAGACTGGGCCTTTTGTTCGGGCCTTTCGGGTTTTTCGGCCTTTTCGGCCTGCTGGGCGAAGCAGAAACCAACTGCCAGGCAGGTGACTATGAGAGCGGGCTTGAACACGGGGCGATTTTAAACCATCGCCCCGCGTCGCAGGTGGTTAGATTACTGGGCAGGCTTGTTGTTCCATTCTTCCACCCAGCCGTTCACGGTCTTATACCAGAGCTGGCTGTTCTGCGGCTTCAGCACCCAGTGCCCTTCGTCAGGGAAGTAGAGCATGGCGGATGGCACCTTGAGCCGTTGCAGAGTGGTGAAAAGCTGGAAGCCTTCGGAGACGTCGAGCCGGTAGTCGAGCTGCCCGTGTACCACAAGGGTGGGGGTCTTGAAGTTGGTGGCGAACAGGTGCGGCGACCACTTGCGGTAGGTCTCGCGGTTGTTCCACGGCGTCCCCTTGAATTCCCACTCGGGGAACCAGAGCTCTTCCGTGCTGCCGTAGGCGGATTCGGTGTTGAACATACCGTCATGCGAGACCAGGCACTTGAAGCGGGTGGTATGCCCGAGGATCCAGTCGATCATGTAGCCGCCATAGCTGGCGCCGAGCGCGCATTCACGGTTTTTGTCGACGAAGGTGAAAGTTTTCTCGGCGTAGTCGAGGCCGTTCATCAGGTCAACGTAAGGCTTACCGCCCCAATCGCCATTGATATCGTCGATGAATTTTTGGCCGTAGCCGGTTGAGCCGCGCGGATTGATCATGATGATGACGTAGCCGCTGGCGGCAAACAGCTGAGGATTCCAGCGATAGCTCCACTCGTCTCCCCAGGCGCCCTGCGGTCCGCCGTGGATCAGGAACTTGACTGGATATTTCTTTTTGGCGTCAAAGTTCGGCGGCTTCACGATAAAGCCCTGAACTTTAGCGCCGAGCGCTCCGGTAAACCAAAACGGCTCGAGCGGCTGCATGAACACACGGGAGAGCACAGGATCATTGATGCGAGTGACCTGCTGCGCCTGTTTCTCGCCGATGGTCAGGCGATAGACCTCGTTCGGCGCCTGGACGGACATTCGGGAGAAGACCAGCGTTTTGCCATCGGGAGAGACCTGGATGTCGTCGTTGGCGCCGCGGGTGACTTCCTCGACGTCATAGTAGTCGGTGGTGGGGAGCTTCCCCTTGTTACTCAGCAAGTCGTGCCTGGGTGCATGCGACTGAGCGTTGATTCGGTAAATCGGGATTTCGCCCTTGTCAGTGGAGGTGAAGTATATGGTCTTCGAGTCTGGCGACCAAGTGAAGTTTTCTACCCATCGATCGACCCCTTCGGTAATGTTCTCGATCCCTCCTGACTTGCGATCGTAGATGACGAGGCGGAACCGGTCACTTTCATAGCCTCCGCGCTTCTGCATGCGCCATGCGAGCCATTTACCGTCGGGCGAATAAAGCGGAGTGGAGTCGCTGCCGGGGCTGGTGGAGAGCTTCTTCGGTTCGCCACCCGTGATTGGGACGATGAAGACTTCATTATTCGTGCTGGTGGCTTCGACTTCATCTATGTTGCTGGTGAATGCGACTTCCTGACCATCCGGCGAAATGGCGTAGAGGTCCTGACCGCCAAGGCTGAACGGCGGAACGTCATGATCGCCGGGGGTGAGATCTTTGGGGGTGCCGCCCTCGACCGGAACGACGAAAAGATGCGTGCGCTTGAAGTTGGTGTAGCTGTTCCAATGCCGGTAAAAGAGCCGGGTGAAGACCATGGCCTTGACCTTGGATTTGGCGCGCTGCTCGTCGCCCGATTTGTTGCAGAGGTCGTCGGCGCAGCCGGGATAAACCTGTGAGGTAAAGACGATGTTCCTGCCATCCGGCGACCAGATCGCACCATCGGCTTCAGTGGAAATGGTGGTGAGCTGGCGCGGATTGCCGCTGACGTCGCCCGCTGCGCTATCGAAATCCACCAGAAACACCTGCTGGCTTCCGCCATGTGCGCTGACAAACACGATGTGCTTGCCATCAGGCGACCAGTGACCGCCATTCTCACCTTCGGGATAGTTCAGCAAGGGGCGGGCTCCGCCGCCCGCAATTGGAGTTAACCAAAGGTGGGGCGTGCGCTTATTTTCCGCCAAGTTCACGTCGATGGCGGAAAACAGGACCCATTTGCCGTCGGGCGAGATCATGGGGCTGCCGATGCGCTTGAGCGCCATCATGTCTTCAAAGGTGAAGGGATGTTTGGCGGGAGCCGCGGTCTGGGCAACGGACAGGCCGGTAAAGATGACGAACAGAAGCGCAGAAAGATAAGAGCGCCGCATGTAAATGAATGCCTCCTCAAAAAAAGCACGCCGGTTTAAGCACTTTTTGACTTCACGACCAGTGCAGGTTACGCGATAGTATATGGCGGCAGAGTTGCTGAAGATAGTGAGAGAAACGACATGAACCTTGTCCGCACAAGCCGGATTTTATGGCTGGTCGCCCTCCTCAGCTTGCTGATGGTGCCGGCGACAGCGCAGAACAACAGCACGAACTGCGAAGCGGGCGCCGGAACACTGGATCCGGCGCAGCCGAAGGATGCTTCAGTAGAAGCGATCATCCAGAAGTTTGCCGCCCAGGAGACGCGCTTCAGCCGCGAACTCGAGAACTACAGCTACGTCCAGGACATCACGGTCCAGACGATGAGCGGAGACGTCGCAGACGGCGAGTTCCGGCGGGTTTCGAAGGTCTGGTGGGACAAGGGCAATTTCAAGGAAGATGTGACGTTCGCGCCGCAGT
This sequence comes from Candidatus Angelobacter sp., assembly GCA_036258095.1. Taxonomy (GTDB): domain Bacteria; phylum Acidobacteriota; class Terriglobia; order Terriglobales; family Acidobacteriaceae; genus Angelobacter. The sequence goes on from DATAEJ010000104.1 coordinate 5,682, forward strand.
CTACCTTGCAGCAAATCTCGATGAGCGCGCAGGATTTCGATGACATCTACCGGTCCCCGTTCGTGCTGACCACAGAGAACCTCCCGCAGTACAGCGTGCGGTATGCCGGCCAGCAGAAGGTGGATGAGATTGAAACGTATGTCTTTGAGGCAGCACCGAAGTCACTGGAAAAGGGGAAACGGTATTTTCAGGGGCGCGTCTGGGTGGACCAGCTGGGCGGCCAGATCGTGATGACTTGCGGGAAATCAGTTCCTGACGAGATTCCGCAGCCGCAAAAATCGAGAAAGAAAAAGAAAAAGGGCGAGCAGGTTCAGGAGAACGTGTCACCGACGATCGTGACATACCGTGAGCCGTTCAATGGAAACTGGTTCCCTACTTATTTGCGCGCTGATGAAATATTGCATTTCCAGGTGAATGACATTCATATCCGCGAGGTGGTGAAGCGGAAGGAGTATCAGCGCAGCGGGCCGGCGCAGGGTAATGCGCTGGTGCAGCCGGTGAAGAAGTAGTTCTGCTCATCGTTTCGCGAGAAACCGCTCGAGTTACAACCATGGCTGTAGGGATCCATGAGTTCGTTCGCGACAACGCAAGCAGGCTTCAGCGCTGAGGTTGATGCGCATTTTCTTACCTCAGTGGCTAAAGCCAAATGTTTTCGCAGCTCTTCCGGAGGCCTGAAGACCTCCTCCACCCTGGTTCGTGCGAGCATGACGCTCATTTGATTGTCCGGCGCTGATAGGGGTCCCTCGCTACGCTCGGGATTCCAGAAA
>DATAEJ010000105.1:0-7921 GCA_036258095.1 Candidatus Angelobacter sp.
CTGGTCTGCCATACGAGCACGTAGGGCGTGAGCAAAGAACCCAGAATTGCGATCACGGCCGTCGGATATGCGGGACCGCGCGGGATGTGCGGAAATAGCGAGTGGCTGATCACCTGCCCCCAATCCGGGCGTGAGAGAACTGCAGCAGCAACGTAAATAAAGAGCGGCAGGGAGAGGATCACCAGGGCCTGGGTAATCTTCCGGTAATCGCGGAAGATCAGGACATACCAGATTGAGAACACGACCGCCGCAATAAAGAACATGCGGGGAAGCCCGAGGATGATCGAAAACGCGTCCGTCACGGCCATGAGATCAGCCACAATCATGGCCATATTGATAAGGACCACGAGTGCAGCGCAGCCGATTGCGATGGTACGCCCGTAATTACCGCGGAGAAGGTCCACCAGTCCTTTACGCGTCTCAAATCCAATGCGCGCGGAAACGGCAAACACGGATAACAAGAAAGGGATGCAGAGCAGGACTGACCAGAGCAGCGAGTAATGGTAGGTGGCGCCGGCGACAGTGGCGGTCAGGACGAGCGCCGGATCAACATCTGCCGCGCCCGTGACCATTCCAGGAATGATGCGCGAGAGAAAACCCCTTCTATTCGGCTGGGGCGCCGGGCTCCGCGACTCAGGCCAGCGCAGGACTTTTTCTGTGTCGCGTTCCGCGCTACGGGATCTTGGGAAGTTCACGGCGCAGGGCCCTCTCAATCCGGCGTTCATGCCACAGGCGCAGAGGCCTGGAGTAGTTGATGATGCCGAAAGCGGCGATCGCCGCCAGCAGAAGAGCACTGCTGATGAAAAGGAAAACCCGGGAAATGCCGGTTTCGGCCAGGCGAACGAAGACCTGGGCATTGCGCGGCGTGAGCAGCATGGCCGTAGCCAGAGCCATCATTCCGATGCCCGCCAGCAGCCCGGTTACGTTCTTCGCCCAGCGTCCCGTAGCGTGATACTCAGCAAACAGCGTATATCCGTAGGAAATCAGTCCGGCGACGACCGCAAAATTGGCGACTGTGGCAATCCAGTCCTTTAGATCCATCTCCGGGTATGACGCGCCAGAATACCCTCAGGTTGGAACCTCTAAGGTAAAGCGGTTCTAATGAGCGTGGCTGCAGGAGCATGAACAGCTAGAATAGGAGGAACTTCTTCTTCTTCTTCAGGCCCGATTGCCCCTGTTTAGAGTTCGGATCGCCGTTTTGTGCCACGATGACCGGCTTGTTCCCGTTATTTCCAGTTGATCCGGTGTCAGCAAATCCTTGTTTTACGTCGATGTATGCCTGATCGCGAAGCTTGCTGAGGTAGGCGCGCGCTGCAGGCTCGAGCTTCTGCTGGTAAATCGCTTCACGAATCCGGTCTTCCACTTCCTTGAGCGGCGGCACGCCGGCAGAGCGATGCTGATTCACCTTCAGGATGACAAATCCCTGTTTGGTGCGGATAGGATCAGTGTGCGCGCCCGGCTTAAGTGAAAACGTCTTGTCTTCCAGCTCTTTGGCTAGTTCACCACGCTTGAAAGCGCCCAGCGGGCCACCTTGTGCCGCAGTCTGGCCGTCAGAGAACTGCTTTGCCAGATCTTCAAACTTTGCACCCTTGTCCAGCTGTGCAGCCACCGATTTGGCTTTCGCCTCAGCCTGGGCGACTTGCTGAGGATCTTCGGGTAGAGGCTTATCGCTATTCGCAGACTGGTCTTTCTGGTCCTTGTTCTCCACGTTTTCCTTCTTCGGCTGCGTGGAAATCATGATCTCGCTCAGGCTGACCTCTTCGGGACCTTCCAGGTCTTTCTGGTGCTGGTTGTAAAACTCCTGCACTTCCTCGTTAGTGATGTGCAGCTTGCCTCCCACTTCCTGGCCTACAACCTGCTGTGCCACGATGCCGATCCGAATCTGCTCCTTGAAATCAGCAAAAGACACACCCTGCTTGCGCGCTTCGGCTTCCAGCGCATCCATATCGGGCAGGTTCATCTGCTGCCGCATCTGGTTCAGGCGCTTCACGGTTTCGGTTTCGCCTGTGATACCCAAATCCTTGCCCTTTTCGAGCAGCAGTTGCTGATCGATCATGTCGCGCAGGACATCTTTCTCTGCCTTGGCCCAGCGGGTCTGCCAGTCGTCAGGGAAGTTCTGCTTCAGTTCCTGGAGATTGCTCTGCTTGGCTTTCTCGTATTCGGAACGAGTGATGATCGTGTCATTGACGCGGGCAATGATCTCGTCAACGATGTTGTCGGCGCGCAACGCGCCTGCCACGACCAGAATGGCCGCGCAGATCAGGATTGACTTCTTCATAAGGGCAGCTCTCTTGCGTTAGAACGCGCAGAAATGAACTTATTGCAACTATTCTAACAAGTCGGAGTCGCCGGTCCTGGAGAAAGTAGCTCTTTCAGTCTTTAAGGCTTTTTGTTCTTGTCTTTTCCAAGAAAGCCGCCCAGGACTCCCTTCAGGTCCTGCTTTTGCTGTCCGGAATTCTGGTTTGCCTGGTTCCCGCCGACCGCTCCCATCAAAGTGTCCTTCAGCCCGCTCTTCAGCTCGTTTCCAAGCGCGGGTACAAACTTGGGATTCTGGGTTGTTCCCTGAATCAGAAAAGGCAGGCCCTTCTGCTGGATGCTCGCGGTCGAGATACTCGTAAGCTTACCCACAGTATCACCGGCGTGACCTGAGAGCTTCAGTAACATTTTGAAATCAAGCGAATTGTTGTTTCCGATGATTCCGTTTCCGGTGAGATTGCCGATGGACGGAACATCCAGGACTATGTCGCTCGCCTTAATACCTTCCGGCGCAACGCGCAGTGCAGAACTCACGGTCTGAATCAGCGTGTCATTGCCCGGCTTGATTCCGGCAAAGCTGGCAAGCGCACCAAGCTTTGAGCCGAGATCGTAGCCCGTAAGATGAGTTCCGGAAATCTTGAGGGGACCGTTGATTACGAGCCTGTCGAGCGGGCCTTCAGCTGTCATGTCCATGTTGATGGTGCCGCCTTTGAGAGAGGCACCCGAGGGCAGGATGACTCCGAATGCCGGCAGTAGTGTCACAACATCGTCAACGGCCATGTTGTTGCCCTGGATCTTCAGGTTGGCGATCGTGTCCTCGCCTTTTGCGCTCAGGCTACCGGCGGCGGTGGCGGTGCTGTTGCCGGTGTGGATGGCCGTGTTGAGCTGCCCGGCTTGTGAATCCAGGTCGAACTGGGATTTATAGTCGAGCGAGATTGGCGCCTTTGCCGGCGCACCGCCCTTCACGACGCGCAGGTTGTTGGCCTTGCTCTTGCCTTCCGAGCGCACCACCTTGCCATCCGAGGTGAGTTTGCCGTCGAAATCCACGTTTCCTGCAAGCCCCGAACCGGGATCGATGAAGCCAGTAGTCGCCAGATCAGTGTGTTGAACAGAGACACTCGCCTCCAGTGGTGTGCGTGCAGCGTCGTTCTGGTTTAATGGACCCGCTTTTCCATCGAGCTTGAGCGCGCCTCCACCGGGTGTATCCGCGCTCAGAGTGAAAGGCATTTGGGTGGTGGTGGAAATGTTCTTGGCGGTGAGGCTTACATTGGTGTAGACCCGTTCCTGTCCCGCCTTGTGCCCGCTGCTGTTCCCGATTCTGATCTTCCCGCCGGTGATCTCAAATTTGTCGACGGAGACCTCCATCGGCTTCCCGGACTGTTGCGGCTGCGCTTTCTGCTGGCTCGAACCCATGGTGGAGAAATTCCATTTTCCGGCAGCGTTCTTGAGCAGCACGATGTCCGGTTTGTCCACGGTGATTCCTGTAACTTCGAGGCGCCTGGAGAAGATCAGCGGCAACAGTTGCACACCGACCTTCAGCGAGTTCGCCTGAAGAAACGGCCCCGAATTGAACGCAGGGTCGTCCTTGATGGTGATCTGTGAAGCCGAGGCCCCGCCGCTCAACAGCGAAGCTTCCAGCTTGCCGATTTGCACCTGCCGGTTCAGGGAGGTGGAAAGGGTCTTCTCCAACTCGGGCCGGAAGCTGTCTACGTTGATAAACAACGGCGCCAGCAGAACGATCAGCACGAGTACTCCAACGACGATTCCAAGGATAGTCAGCAGGCGTTTCATGGCAAGAAATGCTAACAGAAAGAACGCCTTTAAGATGTGATTCCACAGACACAGGTTTGTCCGCTTCTAAGCCATTGTTAGGAACGGCGTTTTACGAATAGTGGGGCTGCGTCAGCAATTGAATGCCCCCGGGCAGTCCGCTGGAGCTGAACGCTAGCTGCCGTAGGTCTTCTTCAGATATGCAGTGAGTTGGGCTTCCAGATCGGCGTAGCCGCCGTGGATGGTTCCCCTGAGCGCTGTCTCCACTGATTGTCCTTCACCGATCTTCTGCAGCAAGGCAGCCACCGCAGGCATCCCGTAGGTCTCGCGGATAAATTGCACCGCGGCCAGGCTTTCGGCATAAGCGACGGACGCTTCGCCGGAACTGTAACTTTCAAAGTTGCCTTCCAGCTGCCCCAAGGGAATCTGCTGGCCCGCCGAATAGAGGGCGGCCAGCCGGACTCCGAAAGGCGCCACGTTTACACCCTGTTCGATTGTCGCCACACCTTCATTCAGCCACTGGGGTGCGCGATTATGGGTGATGTGGGAGATGAAGGAGTGGGTGAGCTCGTGACGCAGGATGCGCGCAAGCTCGGGCGTGACTGACTTGACGCCGGAAATCGGGAGCCGGATCTTGCCGTCGTTCAATGCGGCAGACCACGCGGGCGCCTGTGTCACATCAAAGAACGCCTCATCGGTGTAAAGTGAAACGAACACCGTTCCGGGAGCAGCCCCCAGTTCATTTTGCAGGTCTCGATAGGCGCTCTCAAGCACATCAAGGACCTGCTGGCGAAGGGCATCAGCCGACTGCGAACCTTCGTATCGCAAAGTGAAATGATTGGTCGATTGTTCGTGGAAAGCGGCCTCGGTGCGCGATTCACGTTCAATCCGGTCCAGCAGACTTTTCGCGCGATCGCTGGGCCCGATCTGCATCGATTTCTTGAGCGCGGCAATCGCCTCGTGGTTGCGGTCGTTCTTGTAATAGGCAAATCCAAGCACGCTGTAGGCCTCGGCGGAAGGAGGAGGCGCGTGAGTCGCCTGCTCTGCATACATCAGCGCTTCCTCGAACTTACCCATCCGGAGAAGCAGGGTGGCATAGTTTTCCAGCAGGACTGGGTGATGCGGCAAGAGCTGGATTGCGCGTCGAAGGTGCTCGCCGGCGGACTTGAAGTCGCCCTTACCCTGTTCCAGGCTGGCCACAATCGCGTAGGCCGCAGCCGCCTGTCCCGGTGGACCGGCCTTATCTACCTGATGGAGAGCGGCGATATCCACCTGATCGCCATGAATCACTTTGGCAATCACGCTGTCTTCCACGGCAAGCTGTTCGTGGATGTCGGGCAATTCCTCTGCAGTGATCTCACGCGAGGCGGAGCCTTTTGCGGCGCTTGCCGGCGGCCCGGTCTCCACGCGCGCAACGACTGACTTGGGCAAGGTCAGTGTGTTGTCGCCGATGGTGTATTCGACCCGTCCGTTTTGTTCCCGCACGGAGTCGACCACAATGCGCGTGCCGCTCTTGAGCACGATGGTGTCAGCAGTGGCAGTTGCGGCGAGCACAGCCACGCAACAAAATGGGATAATCTTTCGCACGCGTTTTCACGGTCATTATGGCATGGCTTTAGAGCACTCTTTTCTTCAACGATTCACGAAAGTACTACTACTGCTCGCTTGCTGCGGGAGCGTTTTTTCGCTTGCCCAGAGCCCTTCAACCCAACCAGGCCAGGAGGGCAGCGAGCTCTATCGTCAGGTACTGAACCCCTCTTTTGATCCGGCAGACGTGCATCTTGTCCGTGAAGTTTCACTCGACAGGGAGGACCTGCACATCAGCTTGAGCGACGGGACCGTCGCGCTCATGCGGACCGCTGACGGCCGGGTTACCGGGGCAGTCTTTGAGGGCCAGGGCGAACTGCTGTTGATCACCCCCGACCGCGCCGAACGCACTTCCCTCGCGCTCTTTACCGGAGCCGCCATCCTGGAACAACGCTTCACCACCGCTTATCTGCGCTTTGTGGATGACAAACTTGTAGGTGAATTACAACAGGGATTTCGCCCCCTGCCCCAGGACGAGAACGCACAGGACTTCATCAGCCGCTGGCAGGAGCCCTCGCGTTCACTGGCGCCCCGTGACGCCCTCCCTCTCATTCAAGCGCTAACCAACACGGGTGATTCCGCGCTGCGCTATCTCCACATGCGGGTCGGCGGGACGACGCTGGGCGTGTTTGATGTCTTTCTCGACACCAACTCACCCGAACAAATCACGGTGGCTCAGGCCAATGTCCGGGATGATAAGGCGTATTACGACATCTGGACTTCATTCCCGATGCGATCTATGAGGGCTGAGACAAGAGGCAGCGGGGTGGCGCGCTGGCCGGCGGCTCCACGCTTCGAGTTCCGCGACTACCAAATACGCATTACTGCCGAACCGCCTGAACAGATCCGTGCTGAAGCCGAAGTCACCCTTGTCCCGAATCGCAGCGGCCAACGCACGTTCGTTGTCGCCCTATCGCGGTATCTGAAGGTGGATGACGTCCGAATGGAAGGGAAACCCCTTCAGCTGATCCAGAACGAGGCCGTTACCGGCAGCGATGTTGCGCGCCGCGGCGACGATCTTGTAGGCATCATGTTTCCCGCTCCCCTGGAGAAAGACCGCCCGGTGCGCCTCAGTTTCAAGTATGCAGGCCCGGTGATGTACGACACCGGAGGCGGGCTGCTCTACGTGGGTTCACGCGGTACCTGGTATCCGAACGCGGGGCCGACGTTCTCGCACTTCGATCTCACGTTCGACTATCCAGCAGACTGGACGCTGGTGGCGACCGGGAAGCCAGTGTCCACGAGTGAACAAAGCGGCCGCCGAACCAGCCGCTTCGTCACGCAAAAGCCAATCGCCCGCGCCGGATTCAACCTCGGAAGGTTTGAGGTTGGGACCTCGAAGACCATGGGCGTGGACATCCATACCTACGCGGCCAAAGGGGTGGAGGAGTCGCTGGCGGCACGCACCGCGCGAATCGGGCGTACGCCAGAACCGTCGCGAGAGGTACAGCAGCTTGCCGCAAAGACCGCCGCGGCAGTTGACTTCATGGCCGGCGAACTCGATGCTTTTCCGTATTCCGACCTGCAGGTCACGCAGATTCCGGGCTTGCTGAGCCAGTCATGGCCCGGATTGATCTACCTTTCCAGTCTCGCGTTTCTCGATCCTGAAGAGCGAAGGGCCGCGGGCGTTCACGACCCCTATACAGACCTGCTTCTGAGCCGGCTGATGCTGGCGCATGAGACCGGACACCAGTGGTGGGGTGATGCCGTCGACTGGGTGTCTTATCGCGATGAATGGATCATTGAGGCGCTGGCAAATTACAGCGCCTTGTTGATGCTTGAAAAAGACGATCCGCAAGCGATGAAAACGGCGCTCCAGTACTACCGTGGAGAGCTTCTGACGGAAACGCCACATGGCATCATCGCAGACGCGGGACCAGTGACCCTGGGACTGCGACTCACCTCGTCGCGATTCCCTGACGCCTATGAACGCGTGCTCTACGGACGCGGCACATGGCTGATCCACATGCTCAGGCACATGCTGCGCCAGGCGAGTGGCCGTAATGATGACGCGCTGTTTTACTCAGCCCTCAAAGGGTTGCTGGCGCGCTCACCCAACCACAAGATCTCCACCGGCGACCTGCAGTCAGCATTTGAAGCTGTGCTGCCAAAATCTCTGGAGTTCGAAGGCAAGCGCTCGCTCGACTGGTTTTTTGATGCCTGGGTGAACGGCGCATCTGTGCCGCAGATGTCGCTCGATGACGTGAAGGTCACCGGCTCCGCCACGCGGACCAAAGTGGCCGGCGTAATCCATCAAACGCACTGCGACCGCGACCTGGTCACTGCCGTTCCTATTTTTGCCGTGGAC
>DATAEJ010000106.1:0-2487 GCA_036258095.1 Candidatus Angelobacter sp.
TGGAGCTGACAGATCCGAAGTCGCCCAAGCTGAAGGAAATGCATGAAGTGCTCCGCCGCGTGGAAGAGCTGCACGAGTTGAACCCGATGCTGGGTTTCCGCGGATGCAGGCTGGGAATCAGCTATCCGGAAATTTCCGAGATGCAGTGTCGCGCGATCTTTGAAGCCGCCGTAAACGTGAGCAAGGCCGGCGTGAAGGTGATTCCGGAAATCATGATCCCGCTGGTGGGCATGGTGAAGGAAATGGCCAACCAGGGCGCGATTGTGAAACGCGTCGCCGACCAGGTGTTCAAGGAGAAGGGCGCGACAGTTCACTATCTGACGGGAACGATGATCGAGCTGCCACGGGCATGCACCGTGGCGGACGAGATTGCCGGGGACGCCGAGTTCTTCAGCTTCGGCACAAACGACCTGACGCAGACAACGTACGGTTTCTCGCGCGACGACATCAGCAAGTTTTTGCCGTCGTATATTGAGCGCGGGATTTTGAAGAGCGATCCCTTTGCCACGATCGACCAGGAAGGTGTGGGCCAGTTGATGGAAATGGCCGTCCAGAAAGGCCGGAGCAAGAGAGCCAACGTGAAGCTGGGAATTTGCGGCGAACACGGTGGCGATCCGGCCAGCGTGGAGTTCTGCCACAAGATTGGCTTGAACTACGTTTCGTGCTCGCCGTTCCGCGTGTTGACGGCGCGTCTGGCGGCAGCGCAGGCTGCGGCTGCAGACAAGCTGGGCACCGAAGGCGGAAGAACGAAGTAAGTTTGTTTGGTTCGACGAGGCGGAGCGTGAAGGCGCTCCGCTTTTTTGTTTTGGACCGCTGATCGATGAGCCGCTGCGCGCTCATTCTTGCGCTGCGGTACGCAAAGTCGCAGCTTCGGCCAAGAATGAAGTTGCAAAATTCACGAAATCATGGCATCTTCCTAGTACCGTCATAGAAAGGACGCCACCGCATGAAACAGTTCGATCTTCTACTTCGCGGGCAGTATCAGCCAATGCCGCTGAGCTGCAACATGGCGTCTCTCCGTTCACGTTAGTACCTGACTGACGCTCTTTCCGCATTTACTCCTAACTAGTTAACGATTGCGCAGAATCTCGCACTGCCCACGGCTCTGCTGTGCGCAACATGGCTTGGCCTCTACTTCGGCCAACTGCGCCGTGCGAGAGACAAGGAGGACCGTATGTTGCCGCCACGGATTGGAGTGGTCTTGATTGACCCTAAGTTCGCGCACAACGTGGGCGCCGCGCTGCGTGCCTGCTCGTGCTTTGGCGTGAGTGCGCTGATGTGGACGGGATCGCGTATTGATGTCTCACAGTATTCGCGCCTGCCACGGGAGGAACGCATGAAGGGTTATAAGAGCGTTGAATTCAGGAATCATCCGCGACCGTTGCAGTTGTTTGCAGACGCCACGCCTGTGTGTGTAGAGGTCTACGAGAACAGTGAGCCGCTGACGACTTTTGAACATCCGGAAAATGCGGTCTACGTATTCGGACCGGAAGACGGTTCCGTGCCGCAGGTGATTCGCAGGCATTGTCATCGCTTTGTTCACATCCCGGCGCATTTTTGCCTGAACCTGAGCGCGGCGGTCAATGTGGTGCTCGCGCACAGGCTGATGTCGCGGCAGTTGGGCGGGAAAGAGCCGCTGGTGCCATTGCGGGAGATGCTGCACGAAGTGAGAGGCGGCGCTGCCACTCCGTGCATGGACGAAGTGGGATGGGATGGCAGATAACCGCCGGCGAATGCCGGCTAGAAATTGAAGAAACATGTTCGAGACTTTGAGGAATATTCTGGCCGGACACAACGAGTTTGCGTCCGGCGGACTGCTGCTGATGATCATCGGCGGGATCTCCGTGTATCTGCGAAGTATCCCGCTGATGCTGTGGGATTGCCTGGTGGAGCAGACCACCATGATCATCACGGTGAAGGATGATGATGCGGCGTTTCACTGGGTGAAGGAATGGTTCCTGGAGCAGGACTTCCTGAAGCGAGTTCGCCGGCTCGATCTGGACACCACAGTGCGCAACGAGAGGATCGCAATGATTCCGGCGCCGGGCAAGCACTGGTTCTGGTACAGCGGCCGTCCGTTCGAAGTGTGGTTTTCGCGCACGGACAACACGCGCGAACGAACGGGCCGCCGCACTGAATCGCTGACTTTCCGCACCATGGGCCGTGATCGTGACTGTCTGGAGCGCCTGGTGAATGACATTGTGCAGTCTCACCTGCGTCGCGAAGGAGTGTATTCGTATCTTTACCGTTATAACGACGGCTGGAGCTACGTGGAAGGCTACGCTCCGCGCATGCTCGAGTCTGTGGTGCTGGAACCGGGCGAGAAGGAACACTTGCTGGAAGACGTCAAGCGATTCCGCAACTCGAGGAAGCGCTATGAAAACATCGGAGTGCCTTATCACCGCGGGTATCTGTTGTACGGACCGCCGGGAACGGGGAAGACGTCGCTGGTATCGGCGCTGGCTGGGCATTTTGGGCTCTCGATCT
>DATAEJ010000107.1:0-3319 GCA_036258095.1 Candidatus Angelobacter sp.
ATACGACCGGCTTCGAAGTCACCGGAAAACTCGCTTACTCGCTGCGCGATACCAAGCATGGCGCTTGGCATGCCCCGAGCACGTTGGGATCTTTTGGGGCTGCGGCCGGGTGCGCGAAGCTCCTCGGACTCAGTGCTTCTCAAATCGAGATGGCGTTAGGGATGGCGGCCTCTATGGCCAGCGGGGTTGTGGCTAACTTCGGCACCATGACCAAACCTTTGCATGTGGGTTTAGGGGCGAGAAACGGAGTCCTGGCAGCCAAGCTCGCGAAATCCGGTTACACCGCCAACGCACAAGCGATCGAAGCGGGCATGGGATTCTATAACGTGTTTCATGGCGGAACGGCCATCCATAACGAGGCAGTGGAAGAGCTAGGACGATCCTACGCGCTGGAAAGCGACGGCATCCGAATAAAACCGTATCCCTGCGGCGGCCTGACTCATCAAGCCATCGACACGGTATTGGAATTCAGGGCGAAACACGGCATCACAGCCGAGATGGTTGAATCCATTGACGTCGATGTCATGCAGCACACCTATGAAAGAATCGTTTTCAAGGTCCCCCAAAACGGAATTCAGGGAAAGTTCTGCATGCCCTATCTTTTAGCCCGGGCGATCATCGATGGCCGAGTCTTTATCGACGCTTTCACCGATTCAGCCGTGCGAGATCCGAATGTGTTGAAACTGGCGGAAAGGATCCAAATGAGGCTGGACAATAATCTTCCGTCCACCGACCTGGGAAGCCGGCCTTGTCGAATAACCCTGCGCTTGAAAAACGGCCAGACCCATTCCCGCGTAGTTCAGAACGCAAAGGGAAGCCCCGAATTTCCGCTGACTGCGGAGGAGCTCAAAGCCAAATTTACCGATTGCGCGCGCCAGACTCTCAACGAAAGCGCGACGAAGCGAGTCTTGGATGACTTGGACCGGCTGGAAACGTTGAAAGATATTCGGCCCCTGTGCCAGCTGCTGTTGGGATAAAGCCTCGGCACGGTACACTATAGATTAGACCTGTGATATGAACAATTGAACTACCCTTTCCATCACGTTCACTTAACAAGGAGGGACCCATGATCCCCATCATCGTGAACGGCAAGAAGCACCAAGTAGACGTCGATTCCGACACTCCCCTGCTCTGGGTGCTTCGTGAAAATCTCAGCTTAACCGGCACGAAGTTCGGCTGCGGCATCGCGCAGTGCGGCGCCTGCACCGTCCATCTCGATGGTCAACCGATCCGTTCTTGCATCACGCAGATTGGCTCGGTCAAAGGAAAGAAAATCACCACCATCGAAGGATTGTCGCCGGACGGCAATCACCCGCTTCAGAAAGCCTGGATTGCCGAGGAGGTTCCCCAGTGCGGCTACTGCCAATCGGGGCAGATCATGTCGGCCGCGGCCATGCTGGCGGCAAAGCCCAGACCCACGAATGCCGACATCGATACGGCGATGTCAGGAAACATTTGCCGCTGTGGAACGTACCAGCGCATCCGGCGCGCCATTCACCGCGCCGCGGGCACTTTGGCACAGGGAGGTGCGAAATGAGCGCCATCGTCAATTTGAGCCGGCGTGGTTTTCTCAAAGCAGGCATCACCGCGGGCGGCGGCTTGTTGCTCGGGTTTCACGTTCCAGTCTCCAGGCGGTGGGCCATAGCCGCAACCGTACGATCAGAGCAAGCTACACTCAATTCCTGGGTCCGCATCGCCAGAGACGGCACCGTGACCGTCATCGTCGGCCAGTCGGAGATGGGACAGGGCATCATGACGGCGATTCCCATGATCATCGCCGATGAATTGGAAGCCGAGTGGTCGAAAGTTCGCATCGAGCAGGCTCCAGCAGACCCTGCCTACGGCGATCCGGGGCGGGGCGGGGAGCAATCGACCAACGGCAGCCGCAGCATTCGCAACATGTTGACGCTTTGGCGCCGTGCCGGTGCGGCGGCCAGAGAGATGTTGGTTGTCGCTGCGGCCAAAGAGTGGGGCGTACCGCTGGAGGAATGCGTTGCGGAACAGAGCGTGGTGACCCATCGCCCTTCCGGCAGGAAGCTTACCTACGGGGAGCTTGCGGACAAGGCCGCAGCGCTTCCGGTGCCGAAAGAGCCCAAGCTCAAGTCACCCGAACAGTTTCGTTTCATCGGCAAGGCGGTTGCCCGGTTGGACACGCCTGAGAAAGTAATGGGACGCGGCATCTACGGCATTGACGTCAAAGTTCCGGGAATGTTGATCGCGACCGTCCAGCGCTGCCCCGTTTTTGGCGGCAAGGTGGCGAGTTACGACGCGAGCAAGGCTAAAACAGTCAAAGGCGTGCGCCAAGTGGTGCAAATCAGTTCCGGAGTTGCGGTGGTGGCCGACAGCTATTGGGCGGCCAAAAAAGGCCGCGAGGCACTTAACATCACCTGGGACGAAGGACCGAATGCGCAATTGAGCAGCGCCGAGATTACTCGGATCTACGCCGAGACAGCGAAACAGCCCGGACCGGCGGCGCGTAAGGAAGGCGATGCGGTCAACGCGCTTGGCGGCGCTGCCAAAACTATAGATGCAGTTTACGAGGTGCCTTTTCTCGCCCATGCCACGATGGAACCGATGAACTGCACGGCCCACGTCAGGAAAGATAGCTGTGATGTCTGGGTAGGAACACAAAATCAGACCGGCACCCAACGAACCGCCATGCGCATCACCGGTTTCCCACGCGAGGCGGTCAACGTCAACACCATGCTGTTAGGCGGCGGCTTCGGACGGCGCGGCGAACAGGATTTTGTCGCCGATGCCGTCGAGACATCGAAGGCGGTCGACCGTCCCATCAAAGTCATCTGGTCGAGGGAAGATGATACCAGGCACGGTCACTATCGGCCGGCAACCTACAACGTCTTTCGCGCTGCGCTCGATGAGCGCGGCGCTCCACTCGCCTGGCTGCACCGGATCGTCGCTCCGTCGATCGGCGTGCAGCATGGCCGGCAATTGCAGGACGGCATCGATTCATTGATGACCGAAGGCGCGGCCAATCTTCCCTACACGATTGCCAACCTGCAAGTGGAATACATTTACAAAGACCTCGGCATTCCCGTCGGATTCTGGCGCTCCGTCGGAGCGTCGCAAAACGCATTCATCACCGAGTCTTTCATGGACGAACTGGCAGCCGCCGCGAAAAAGGATCCCTTCGAGTTCCGGCGCGACCTGCTTACCAAGGCGGCGCGCCATAAGGGCGTGCTGGAGCTGGCTGCGGAGAAAGGCGATTGGGGAAAGCCGCTGCCGCAGGGCCGTTTCCGAGGGATTGCCGTCGCGTTTTCCTACGGCAGCTACGCCTCCGAGGTCGTCGAAGTCTCGATCG
>DATAEJ010000108.1:0-3862 GCA_036258095.1 Candidatus Angelobacter sp.
GAAATCAAGCACCGCACCTGGATCTGCGCCTGTGATGACATGCAAATCTACAAGTATTGCCACTGCCTCTTGTTTGTCACCCCGGAAGGCCTCCCAATTACCGAATACCTGCCCGAAGACCACGATGGCCGCAAAGCTTACGGCGTGGTGAAGGATCCTACGCCGGATAAAGGCCGTGCCCTGCGCGATAAAGCCGCTGACCGCGAAAAGGAAAGGCAGGAGCGCCCATCGTAAGAAATATCTCCTCCTGCCCTGAAAATACGCTGACCAGTGGTAATAAACCAAACCCCTCGTCATCCCGACGTCCGTTAAGCGAGCGCGCGCAGTCAATCGGGGCCCCTAACAAGCCCGCTTTTGGCTTGTTGGGGTGATCATCAGCGCGCGAGTCCGGGGTCCCCAAACGGCGCGTTGTTTGCCGCGAGTTGGGGTGGGAGTAGGACGGAGGGACCTTGCGCTTCGTTCCCACACCCGTGGTTCTTTTCATGTTTTGTGCTTTCGCTGTGGCGTGAATAGCCTCATACCCGACTGCGGACTCGATGGCACTTATCTGTGCGTACCGCCCCAGAGCAGCACTGCACTTTCTCTAGGCCCCACCCGTCGAATAAATCGCAGTTCCAAAATGGAACTGCAACTCTCATTTGTTAGAACTTTTTCATTTGAACGCGACCGCGGCGAGCTAGCATTTACTTCCTGTGGCGGCCAGCGTTGGGTTCTGGCGGTCCACATCTGAACACAAAGCCGTAAAAGGAGCATAACGATGAAGAAGGAAAATCGCGTTCTGGGCCGCAGCGGCGCCCGTGAGCTCACGCAACAGGAAGTGCAGGCCGTAACCGGTGGTTTCCGTATCCATACCACGACGCTTTGCCTGGTGGATACGAAAGGTAAATTGCTGGCAGGCGACCAGAACATCGGCGAGTGCTAATCTGCGCGTTCAGTGGCCTGGGCGCCAGAAAGAATGGCGCCCGCACCTTTTATCTCGCAATCGGCAATCCAAAAGAAAACACTGATCCCTGTTCCAGCTGGCTGGTCACGTCGATCCGTCCCTCGTGCGCCTCAACAATCGCCTTCACGATCGCCAACCCCATGCCGGTTCCCTGCACACGATACCGCTGGCTCTGGCCGCGATAGAACTTGTCAAAGATCATCGTGCGTTCCAGGTCGTCAATGCCTGCGCCACGGTCGGCAACGCTGGTAATCAGTCGCTCATTTTTTATTTCACTGCTGATAAAAATTGGAGCGTCCGGCGGCGAATACTTGGCCGCGTTCTCCAGCAAATGTTGGAGCACCTTCTTGATCCAGTTCACGTCCATCACCGCCGGCGGGAGCGAGTCCGGAAGTCTCACATGCACCGGATGGCTCGCGAGCGTCGTGCGGCAGTCGGCTAGCGCCGCATGAATCGGCTCACGGATGTGGTGCGATCCCAACTCCAGCTTCACCTCTCTCGCATCAAGCTGCGCCATCTCCACGGCTTCGCCGATCAGCCGGTTCAGCCTGTCACTCTCTTCATCGATCACCTCGAGCAGTTCGCTGTGGTCTTCTGGTTTGAGTGTCTGGCCCGAAAGCAGCGTTGTCACGGAAGCCTTGATTGCGGTCAGCGGCGATCGGAACTCATGAGTTACGGAATCGAGCAGGGCAGAGCGGAGTCGCTCGCTCTCCCGCGATGCTTCCGTCCGTGTCAGCTCTTCCACCGCGCGCGCTCTTTCAATCGCGGTTGCGATCAGCACCCCCATGGCTTCCAGCGTCTGAGCGTTCGGCATATCTCCGGCGATCCCAAACGACCCAATGCTGCGAACCCCCATTCGCAAGGGCGCGACCACCAGGCTTCGGGCCGCGTCGCGAACAATCTGGAGTCCTGCTGCTACACTACGCAACTCTTCCGGCGGGATGTCCTGGCGCTCGGGATCAGAGCGGTAGACCTGGTCGCGCGATGCCACGTACACCGCGGTGTGTGCCGCAGAGATACTCTCCTTGAGGTAAACAGGTACTTTCGTTAGCAACTCGAGGACATTGTCTGAACCCAACAATTGCTGGCTGAGCCGGTTGAGCCGCTCCACATCTCGCCGGCGAAGGTTGGCTTCCTCTGCCTGCCGTCGTGCGCGTTCTGAAAGATTGCTGGCGATTACGGAGCTGATGAAGAATGCCAGCAGAGCCACCCAGTTCTGCGTGTCAGCAATCGTGAACGTTCCCACCGGCGGCAGGAAGAAGAAGTTGAAGCACAGCGCCGCCGCCAATGACATCGGAAGCGAATAGCGCAATCCCCATGCAGCCGCTACTGAGAGGATTGCCAGCAGAAACGTGAGTGCTACCGTGGTCGGATTCACGTGCAGCAGCTTCCGGTATACCAGCACGATCAACGCCAGCACGGCCGCGATGATGACAATGCGGAACGCAACTCGGGGGGACACCCTCACGCGGGGAATTGTATCTGATTCGTGCTAACCTTCAGTTGTCACCCGAGGACCCGCTGTGCAGAAGACGCCTGAACAATGGCTCGAACAGGCTGCGCCAGAGAGGAAGGCCGGCATCTTCAAGGTCTTCCTTGGCTACGCCCCCGGTGTCGGCAAAACCTACAGCATGCTCAGTGAGGCCATTCGCCGCAAGAAACGCGGTGAAGACGTGGTGATTGGAGTTGTCGAAACGCACGGACGCAAAGGCGTCGCCGAGCTGCTTTCGCATCTCGATATTGTCCCGCGCAAGAGCCTTGAGTATCGCGGCACTGTCTTCCAGGAGATGGACGTAGATGCCATCCTCACCCGCAAGCCGCAGGTGGTGCTTGTGGATGAGTTGGCCCACACCAATATCGAGGGCAGCAAACACAAGAAGCGGTATGAAGATGTGCTGGAGATACTGGAAGCGAAGATTGATGTGCTTTCTACCGTGAACATCCAGCATCTGGAGAGCGTGACTCCCACCGTCCAGAGCATCACCGGGATTCGCGTGCGCGAAACCGTTCCGGACTGGGTGCTGCGCCGTGCCGATGAAGTAGTTCTCGCCGATCTCACACCGGAAGCGCTCCAGACCCGCATGCGTCGCGGCGACATCTATCCAACGGAGCGCGCGGACAAGGCGCTCAAAAACTTCTTCCGCCCCGGTAATCTGCTCGCCTTGCGCGAACTCGCGCTTCGTCATGTGACCCAGACGGTGGATAAGAGCCTGGAATCATATCTCGAGCGCAAGCGTATCGACCAGAATTGGGGCGTCAGCGAGCGCGTGGCTGTTTGCATCAGTTCCAATCCCGCATCGCAGCAGCTGATTGCCCGCGGTGCGCGCATGGCGAAAGGACTCGATGCAGATTTTTATGTCATCCACGTGGAGCGGGGCGATGAGGGCCGCACCGAAGACCGAAAACGCACCCTGGCTGAAAACATCCGTTTTGCCCAGAACCTTGGCGCCCAGGTGATGCAGGTGGAAGGAGCCATTGTCGCCACTTCGGTTGCTCAGTTCGTCCGGGAACACAAAATCACCCAGGTCATCTTCGGCCGCTCCACCCAATCCGCCCACGGCTGGCGCAAGTATCTCTATCTCCTCGCCATGAACCGATTTCTTGCGAATGCAGCCAACGTGGATGTGCACATTGTCACCCAGGAGCATTCGTGATGGCGGAGCGCAGCCGCATTCTTGTCGTCGATGACGAAACCCAGATTTCCCGTGTGCTGAAGACGATGCTTAGCTCGCAGGGTTACGAAGTAAGGACCGCAGCCGATGGAGAAGCGGGCTTTGAAGCCGTGATGGACTGGCATCCCGACCTTCTCATCACCGATCTTTCCATGCCCAAGATGAATGGTGTGGAGTTGTCCCGCGCTGTGCGCGAACGCACGCAGATACCCATCATCGTGCTCTCGGTTCGCGGCGAGGAGAAGAA
>DATAEJ010000109.1:0-33543 GCA_036258095.1 Candidatus Angelobacter sp.
CCGGAGACACCACAGGAACTCCGGCGGCTTCCCTCAATTACGACGAATTAACAGCGTGGGGCGTTGGCCTGAGCAACACTATTGGGCGCTTGTCTTCAGAGAGCTCAGGCTCAACGGGACAGATTTTCAGCTATGACAACATGGGCCGCGTTTTGTCCAACCGCCAGTGCACCCCCGCCACCTGTGGAACCAGCTCTTATCTGCTAAGCTACGGATGGGATCTTGCCGGCGATCTCACCTCTGCTTCGAACGGGGTTGGAGTTACGTTTACTTACGGCTATAACTCTGCCGCCCGCCTGACCAGCGTGAGCAGCAGCCTCGTTGACGCGCAACACCCGGCCACATTGCTCAGCACCGCTCATTATGGGCCTTTTGGTATCCTCAGCGACACACTGGGGAACGGCGTTGCGGAAACGCTCGGCTACAATGGCCGCGGGCTGCTGAATTCCTATTCCAGCACACCCTATTCCTTTACGCTTACCGGCATAGCCGGTAATGGTTCCATTACCGCCAGCACCGACTCCGTGAATGGTGCTTGGACTTACGGCTATGATCAATTCAATCGCTTGCTGAGCTCCAATAAAAACTCCGGCGCTCAGACGTTTACGTATGACTACGACCGCTACGGCAACCGCTGGCACCAGAATGCGCCCCAGGGAGGTCCTGCTCCACAGTACCTGTTTGATACCACCACCAACCGCATCAATGGCAGCGGTGTAGCTTATGACGCCCTGGGCAACATGACGAACGACGGCTTCCATGCTTATTCATACGATGCGGAAAGCCGCCTCGCGAAAGTGGATGGCGGATCGACGGCGACGTACGTGTACGATGCAGACAGTCGCCGCATTAAAAACACAAGCACAGAATTCCTTTATGATCTGGCCGGCCATGCGGTCACCCTGATCAATCCGGCCAACGGCAACTGGAACAACGCTGAAATCTATGCGGGTGGCCGGCATCTGGCCACCTACACAGCCGGCACACCCGGTTCTACGAATTTCATGCACGCTGATTGGCTGGGCAGCAAACGCGTGATGACCAGTATTAGCGGAGTAAACTCCGAGACTTGCACCGGGTTGCCCTTCGGCGACGGCGCAAGCTGCACACAAACAGACTGGAATTTCGATCGCTTCACCGATGATGTGCACGATTCGGAAACGAACCTGGAACACACCTGGTTTCGACAATTTTCCACCACGCAGGGACGTTGGACAATCCCTGATCCTTACTTGGGGAGCGCTGACACTCGGGACCCTCAATCAATTAACCGCTCGTCTTATGTGGCAAACCGTCCCACAATTTCGTTTGACCCTCAGGGCCTATCACCAAGAAGGGTGAATTGTCCTATGGTTGAGAGCCAGCAATGCATGGCTCAACCTGGCTTGGCGGGGGTACAATTAGGCAATGATTTCTTTGATGCACTTTTTGGAGCTCCCGGAACCTTTGTAAGTTTAGATAGAAAAAGCAACCTAGGGTTTGGTTTTTCCCAACAATTATGGGTACAGACAAATAATTTTCTTGACGAGCAGTTTGCGAACTTCCATGCTGAACAAGCGTATTTTCGAACGCAGGGCACGGAAATTGAGTTTACTCCAAACCCGATTCTCACGGTGTTTGCAGATGAATCTAACGATGGAATAACTCTTTCGGGGATAGTGCCAGACAAGCTAGCTCTCGATGCGGAAAAGTCGTGGCTTGTGACTCAGCTCTCTTTGGCGGACCAGAAGTACATCGTTGGCCTTGAGAGAACGCACGATCCATATGCAGGCAGCGCATTTGCGTCGGTTGTGCAAAGCTATCCCGCGCTCGCGCCGTACGGTCTCGCGATGGCTGACGCCTATAATGCCTGGTCTGACCAACTCAGGGCGGTGTTTGAGGTCAGAAAGGTCAGGTAGGGTAGCCCATGGGCCAACAAGCGAGTATATGTTCGGCGAAGAGACTTGCATACGTTTTCTCCCACACTGTTCTTCTGCTATGCCTCACTTGCGCAGCAGGCGCGTCTAAGTCTAAGCCGTATACATCCGGAAAGCTAATCGCAGTCTCCGAGCTGAAGTTAGATGTCGGAGCACTTCTTCCTGTTCATTTGTCGTACACCGTTCAAATCGAGGCCGATAATCTCATTTACTCCGTCTCTATTGACAAGCACCCCTACGATCTGGAATGGATTGTCGGTAACTTGATCCAGTTCCGCGTCGATAATCGCCGGATATACCTGAAGCAACTGAATGGAAAAGAGCTAAAATGCAAGCTTCTACTGGTGACAGCAATTTCACCAGGTTCTCCATTAAATGAGATCCCTGAAAAACCCCTGCTAGCAAATTCACAATCTTTCGAGAGTAGTTCCCAATGGCATGTGGTACCAATGGGAATCGACCTCCTGCGAGCAGGTGACGTCTGCCTGGGGATCGGTGTCATTGCTGCTCGAGCTCAGGACATCTCCGGACACAAGCCAAACAAGTCAACTCTAAGTGCGCACAATGTTCCAGGAACTACAAAAGTCAGAGTACAGCTTAGTCTTGAACGCTGCCCCCGCCCCGAACCGGCTTTCTTGCAGCGCCCAGAGTTCCGCTTCGACGACGACTTCATACAATCTCTTCACTTTGAGGCATTTTGGAAAGTTGGACTCACCCTGAATAAAACTGAACTACGGGTGTTGACACAGGCGCAGATAAAGCCGCCAAGTTCATTTGGTCGTGAGGCCGCATGGTGGGAGTACGAGCTTGAAACTGCTGCCGACGTCAATGCGGGAGACATCTTTGTCCTTCACGTGCTGTCAGCTGACGGAACGTTGATCGATCGGTTCTCGGGCCAATTCCTGAAAGGAAAATAACCTGCTCCGTCGGGCGTCGAACTTCATTCTCTTATTCTGCTCCGTTACTGCTGGTCTCGAACGACTTGAAAAGATGTGGCACAGCGGCAATCTTGGCGGGTGGCATACCCTTTCGGCTGCACATCTATCCCTATCGAAAACTGAGTGGGTGGGCGGGTTCTATAAAAGGGATTGTCAAGAGAATATTCCTCTCCTGAGACGGAGGGAAGAAGGGGTCAGCCTGAACTGAGCGATTTTCTGTACACCTGCGGCGGGCCGGTGGCCCAGCCTTCCAATCTTTCCACGTTTCCCTCACAAAAACTGATCGGGTGCCCCACTCTTTTCTGAAGCAGCTGCGCTTTCTTCTTTGCAGCTGCGGAAGAAAAGGGTGGGAGACGATCATTCTCCAACCTTGATCGCTCCTCTCCTCCGTAGAATAAAACTGTGATTCTACGAGGTGCCATTGCGTGGACTGGAATAATGCTGCTCGCCATCGCAAACGGCAGCTTACGCGAGTTACTCCTTAGCCCGCGACTGGGAGAGAGGATGGCGCACTGGCTAAGCACTCTTCTGTTGTGCTTGCTCGTTCTGCTTGTCGCCTTCCTGCTGACACCGTGGATTGGCGCTCGACAACCATCCGACACTTGGAAAATCGGCGCGCTCTGGCTGGCTCTCACGCTCGGATTCGAATTCTTAGCCGGACATTACGTCTTCCGGAACTCGTGGCAGAAGCTGCTGGCGGACTACGACCTTCTTGCGGGCAGGGTCTGGGTCTTTGTGCCCATCGTTACGCTTGTCGCTCCGAGGCTCGCATTAGCAGTCCATGGCAGCTGAACTGATAACGGGCAGAGCGTGCCCAGTCTGGGTGATGGCCCCCCGTTTCCCAATTTGGGAACCGTACCGATTGCCTATCCATAAAATCTGCACACAACCCTCAACTTCCGGCATCTCACCTCATTGGCTTCTCACTTCGTCGGGCTCCTGACTTCCTGATTACTGACAACGTGTTTTCACGGAGGAGTTATGACACGGAATTCCCTGCCAATCATTTCCAGGCGCTTCATTTCGAAACTTCTGACCATATTGGTTTCCAGCCTGCTCGTCGCAGCCACAGCCAACGCCACCCCCATCCAGATCTATGGCGCATGGCATTGCGGCAATGATGCCTGCACCTGGGGCACAATGCGCAACCTCACTGATTTCGACAGCAAAAATCATTGGCTCATCGACCGTGGTGACGGCGTTCCATCCGTCAATCTGGTGGTGCTGTCATTTGTCGATCCGCTCAAGCTGCTCAATCAGACCAACGACGCGCAAACCGTCAATGGCATTCCCATCGGCATGAACTCGCAGATCGTAAGCTACTTCACCAGCCGCAACATCCGCGTCATGCTGGCGATCGGCGGCATTACGTTTGTCAGCAACTGGAACAGCGCTCTCGCGTCCAACCCAACGCAGCTCGGGTTGAATGCCGCCGCGGCCGCCAGGAGCCTCGGCGTAGGAATTGAAATCGATTACGAGGAAAACACCAGTCCCAACCTGAGCGGACTGCAGGCATTCATCAACGCCTACCGCTCGCAGTTGCCCTATGACGCTACTGGCGCGAACCCGGCAGCCCGGTTCACCATTGACGTCGGAGCAGGCGATCGTTTCCTCATCCCCATTGATCAGATGGCCACGTCGCAATGGCTCACCACCACGAATCCGGTGCTTGATTACGCCAATGCTCTGGTGCCGAGCAAGCAGCCCAACAGCGCCAGCGCCGCTGAGAGCAACTGGCTGGAACATGTGGACGGCAAGCCCAATTTCGCGCCTCCGATTCCTCCTCTGGCCCCTGCCAAGTTCACCGGCAGCCTCTATATCACTGACAGCACCCGGCCCATTCCTGAATGCACCAACTTCAGCTCGTCTCTGGAAGACTCAACCGGAAGCTTTGTCCAGACTGTGGCCCCCGCCGGAGCCGGAACCACTTCCGGCATGCTGGGATTTATGTTCTGGGCAGCCGAGTGTCCCTCGACTCGCAATGTCTGCACCACGCCTCCGAATAGTTGCCAGGGTGGCGTCGGCACAGGCGCCAAAACGTTCAGTATCCCCATACCCATGCCTGCGCTAAGACAGCAATGATTCGCGGGACGTTCGCGGCAACGCCTCACTCGCGGTAGGGGCGCCCATGTTTTCGGGAGTGAACCTGTCCCCGGAGGAATGGGGGTGCGCTCCTTGCGCCGCATATTTCCGTCCGGGAAGGCTCTTGGAAGCCCGGCCAAATGATTCCCGGTTGCGATCCCTTTTCAGGCTTCTGGGTGGAGGAGCCTTTAGGCCTCCGGTCGCCTTCGCTACCTATTGTCGTCTTGAGCGACGCCGACCCGAGCGCCGCGAGGCAGGCGGAGTCGAAAGATCCGCGAGGATGCCTCCGTTGCCACGGTGGTGCAGGGAGTTCTGGCCCAGCACGGTAGGCGGACTTGCCATTTTGTTGGGACTAACGTTTCACTTCACGTGATCGCCCAACCCAACAACCTTATTAACTCACGCTTTCTAGGCAATTGACAGTTCTTGTTAGGTAGGTTGTTCGCAAGGAATGATCTTTTCCGGATTCACTTACGTCTTTTTTCCACGATGGATTGGCGTCTGTCGACGTTTCCGCCAATCCACCGTTATTGGATTTCTAGTTTCTCCGTCTCAACCAAGGCATGCCTGCTGATCTTTAGCTACCATTCAATGTAGACGGAACGGAAAGCCTGAAAGTTAGATGCAACGTACACAATCTGTCGCGATGCTAGGATGTGACGTTTCTGCACAGGTGGCCCGTGTTGCGAACTGGCATTCTGCGTGACTATGGGGAACAAAAACGCTCGGGGCTGTACTTATGCGGCAAACAGATTACGAGTCACCCTCCACACGGACAACCGTCGCAATTGCGGAAAGATCATACGCGACAAATCCAGGCATCCAGAGGCAGTCATGTCCACTCCGATGCGCCCGCGTAAATCTGAGCCGCCGTCTCGAGCGATTCTCCCCATTCCGGATCGGCCACATACAGGCTTGACCACCTACGATGCAAAAGATCCCGAAACTTCTTTTCCACCCATAGAACCGTTGCGGCCTCCCGAGGGCGCGCCCAATGTACTCGTTATTCTTCTCGATGATGTTGGTTTCGGCGCCTCGAGCGCTTTCGGCGGACCATGCCAGACGCCCAGCTTCGAGATGCTGGCCGCAGGCGGACTCAGGTACAACCGCTTCCACACCACCGCGCTTTGCTCGCCCACCCGGCAGGCGCTGCTCACGGGCCGTAATCATCATTCGGTTGGGATGGGCGGCATTACTGAAATTGCCAGCTCCGCGCCCGGCTATAACTCGATTCTGCCGAAGAACAAAGCCCCTCTGCCGATGACCCTCAAGCTGAACGGTTACTCCACAGCGCAGTTCGGCAAGTGCCACGAAGTGCCGGCATGGCAAACCAGCCCGATGGGCCCCTTCGACCAATGGCCCACAGGTGGCGGCGGCTTTGAATACTTCTACGGCTTTATCGGCGGCGAAACCAACCAATACGATCCCGCAATCTACGAAGGCACCACGCCCGTTGAGACGCCAAAAACCGCGGAACAGGGCTATCACTTCACCGAAGACATGACCGACAAGGCGATCGCCTGGATCCGGCAACAGAAAGCGCTGATGCCGGATAAACCCTTCTTTGCGTACTTTGCTCCAGGAGCCTGTCACGCTCCGCATCACGTGCCCAAAGAATGGTCGGAACGTTACCGGGGCAAGTTCAATCAAGGGTGGGACAAGCTGCGCGAGGAGATCTTCGCCCGGCAGAAACAAATGGGCGTTATTCCGCGGAATGCGGATCTGACGAGGCGGCCCAGCGGAATTCAGGCGTGGGATGAAGTCGATCCCAAAATGAAGCCGATACTGGCTCGCGAAATGGAGGTCTATGCCGGCTTCCTGGAGCACACGGATTTTCACATAGGACGGATATTCGAAACACTGAAAGATCTCGGCATTTTCAACGACACCTTGATCTATGTGATCATCGGCGACAATGGCGCTTCCGCCGAGGGGACTCCGAACGGCACATTCAACGAGGGGATGCTGCTCAACGGTGTCCTCGGCATAGAGACTCCCGAGTTCCTGGCCGCGCACATCGACAAGTTCGGCACGCCGGAAGCCTACAACCATTACGCTGTGGGATGGGCGCACGCCCTGGACACTCCCTATCAATGGACCAAGCAGGTCGCGTCACATTGGGGTGGCACGCGCAACGGAACCATCGTGCACTGGCCCAACGGGATCAGGGCCAAAGGCGAGGTTCGCTCGCAGTTCTGTCACGTGATTGACGTCGCCCCTACCGTTCTGGAGGCCGCGGGTATCCCGCAACCCACCATCGTCAACAGCGTGCAACAGGTTCCCATGGAAGGCACCAGCATGTTGTACTCGTTCGATGATGGCGGAGCTCCGGAGCGCCACGAGTTGCAGTATTTCGAGATGCTCTGCAACCGCGGAATCTACCACAAGGGCTGGAGCGCGGTAACCCGGCATTTCACTCCGTGGTTGCTCACTGCCGGAGCGCCTGCCTTTGATGATGATGTCTGGGAGTTGTACGACGGCAACAAAGACTGGACCCAGGCACATGACCTGGCGAAAGAAATGCCGGAGAAACTGCACGAGCTACAGCGACTCTGGCTGATCGAGGCTGCAAAATACAATGTGCTTCCTCTCGATGATCGCAGCGTGGAGCGCCTCAATGCGGATCTCGCCGGACGGCCCCAACTCGTCAAGGGCAACTCGCAACTGCTCTTCGGTGGCATGGGCCGATTGAGCGAGAACTCTGTCGTGGTGACAAAAAACAAGTCCTTCTCTCTCACCGCTGAAGTGGAGGTGCCACCGGCAGGAGCTGAGGGCGTCATCTTTGCCCAGGGCGGCGCGTTCGCCGGCCTCAGCCTGTACGCAAAGAATGGAAGAGTGAAGTTTGCCTACAACTTCTTCGGCCTTCAGACTTTTACGACCGAAGCAGAGAGGGAACTCCCAGCCGGCAAGCACCAGGTAAAGATGGAATTCGCCTACGATGGCGGAGGCCTCGGCAAGGGCGGCAACGTAACTCTCTTCTATGACGGTAAGAAAGTCGGCCAGGGCCGAATCGACCGTACCGTCCCAATGCTTTTCTCCGCCGACGAAACCGCCAATGTCGGTCGGGACCCCGGCACACCCGTCAGTAAAGACTACAACCGCAGTAACAGCGTGTTCACGGGCAAGGTGAACTGGGTGCAAATCGATTTGGGCGGAGATGATCTGAACGGCTTAATCAGTGCCGAAGACCGTCTGGAACTTGCCCTTGAACGCCAATAACGGCAATAGTGTTCATCTGTGGCCGGAGAAAGGGTGGGACTCCATACCGTCCGGCTCGGCGCTCCCTCTTCACTGACCCCAGGGTCGCTCCAGGTATTACCCCGGAACGACCCCGAGTCATGCGAGCGCTCTCCAATTGTTTATGGCACGCCCAGGCTGCTCATGAACTCGCGCGTGTACGCGAGCACGGGCACGCCGTTGCCGTTGCTGTTGTTGTTGCCGGTTCCGTTAGGCGTATCGCGGTCAAACGACCAGAAACGCGAAACCGGCAAGCCATTGGAAATCACAAACGCGTTGATCGTGTCGATGTCGTGCAGGCTGGTGATTTCGTCCTGCGTATCGGCCTTCCCGATCATCATCGTGATTCCGATGTGGCTGAAAGGAATCCCCGATTGCTGGTTGAGCGCCTGTGCCGCCGCAATCGCGGAGTTCCCCATATCGCACGTGTTGTTCACCACCACGCAATTATTCACGGTGGTGGAACCGTAATCGAAGGTCATGAGGTTCACCACGTAGTTGCCGCTCAGCCCCAGACGTTTGATCTCATTCACCACGGTGGTGCCCACGCTTCCACCCGTGATCGGGTTGGCGTTGAGCGAGCCCAGTGACTGGATAGTAAAGCTGAATTGCAGGTTAGGGAACTGCACCATGGCGGCCTTGGTCGCGTTGATCAGGTCGTCAATGATCTGTTGCGACTGGCCAAGCTCGATGTCGAAGTCGATGCCCACCAGGTTCGCCGAGTTATATCGGTTGATGAAGTTGATCATTCCCTGGCCGCTGGAGCAGTCAAACGCCCCGTTGGCGCCGCCGGTGCTGATGATGTAATGCTTGCCGGCATTCACGAAGGCCTGAACGTTTGTGGCCTCCATCGCCGGTGTAATGCCCGCCCAGTTCTCCGCATCGCAGGTTCCGGTGGCAAAAGCCCAGATGAGCGTCTGGTTCGGCATTGCAGCCGTCACGGGTTGGACCGTGCCGGTCACCGCCGATCGTTGCAGACCCGTGTTGAAGTCCGCATTAAGCGTTACGTCTTTGTAGGACGCGAAGGTCGCGTGTCCCGTGCTGCACGAGCCGGAGCACGCCGGCGTGGTTACCGAAACGGCCGCGCTCGGTGCGGAAGACCCGGCTCCATCGTTCGCTTCTACCGTGAAGTTGAACGTCGTCTGAGCAGTCAGGCCGTTCACGGTGAAGCTGGTGCTGGTTGTGGTGCCGATGGAGCTGCCGTTCTTCAGCACCGTGTATCCGGTGATGCTGCAGTTCGCCGGCGCGCTCACAGCGGGCCAGCTCAAGTTCGTGCTGTTGAACGTAGTTCCTGAAGCCGTCGGCTTGCCGGGAGCGGCGGCCAGTGTGCTGCAGGAACTGCACGTGCCAATGGGAATCCATGGCTGGCCGCTGCCGGCAGGACCGCTATGGGTCGCCGGATCGTCACCTTGTGTCCAGAAGGCGTTCTGATAATTCACGCCATTTCTGCTCACTGTTGTGCCCGGCGCGGAATAGATCGTGGTGGCATTCCAGGCCGGAGCGCATGAGCCACCGCCGCCAGTAGGAGTCGGAGTTGGTGTGGGTGGCGGCGAGGTAGGAGTTGGAGTTGGGGTCGGCGTCGGAGGAGGCGGTGTTGGCGTAGGCGTTGGCGTGCCTCCGCCACAGACTCCCAGGTCCGTCCAGAGTGCGGGAGTGTTCGGCGGTTGCCAGCCGTCGATGGTGGTGTATCCCCCCTGAATCGCTTTCCAGTTGTGCCCGCCGTACGAAAGCACTTCGCCGACGGTGATCGATATACCCACCTGCCAGGGTGCGGCACATGCTTGGGTTTGGGCAGAAGCGGGTTGCGAGATTCCTAGAAGCAGAATGCCGGTGACCGCCAAATCAAAGAGAAAGAGGGCCCGAAGTCGCTTCATGATGACCTCCTTACATGGTCGGCTCCAGTGCGAATAGGAGCGAAAAGCGAATTGATCGTTGCCGGGTGACGGGTGCAGCCGGGCAGCTTTCGCTGCCGCGGCTCTTGTCTCGGCGTTCCCGCGGCGGATGTCTCAGGTCGACACTGTGGCGAGCGCCGCTACTTACGGAAGGAACTTTATTGCACTTTAGAAAAACGATTCAATAGATTTTATTAAACATCAATAGATTGTGTTCCATTTTGGGAATGAGGAACTCGGCGCGGCGCGATGCTTTTGGGTCGAGCAGGCCCTCAGACCTCCGGCTGAGATGCCATACTCATCCGGCTTCAGCCGCTGCGGTGCGAAGTGCGGCGGACGGGCTTGCGACGCCATGCTAATCTCTTTGCAACTCAAGTGCCCAGGAGCGAAAGGAAGACCGGAGATGGCTGAGAACAAAACCAAACCCACAGCAGCAAGCGTGTCTGCGTTTATCGGCAAGATTTCGGACCCAGCGCAACAGAAGGATGCCAGAGCGCTGGTCAAATGGATGGAAGAGCTTTCCGGCGAAAATGCCCGGCTGTGGGGCACCGCCATTGTCGGTGTGGGCTCTCACCATTACAAATATGACAGTGGACGAGAAGGCGACATGCCAATCCTGTCTTTCTCGCCGCGTAAGTCGGCAACCGTTCTATACAGCCTGATGGCAGCGACGGGCTCTGAGGCTCTTCTCGCCAGGCTCGGAAAACATACCACGGGGAAGGGATGCGTCTATATCAAGAGGCTGAGTGACATCGATGAAAAAGTATTGAAGACCCTTATGGCCAAATCCCTGGCCGCCAAACGCGCGTGAACCTTCAGTTCCACTTTGGAACAGGACCACTGTAAAAATCTTAATCGCTTCTGATTTGTTCTTGACATCGCATCCAGAGACGATCAGACTGCCTGCACATGGGTGGCATTTTCATCCGGTGTTCCGGTTTTCGGGAGCGCCATCCGGCAGGAGCCACTACTGCACTCGCGGACCTCATCATGGGGCATGAGGCCATGCGGCGATCGAACGACGTCAGGCGACGAAAGACAACGTTCGAGATCACACTCGCCAGCGTATAAGGAGAAAAAAACAGTCGCGGAAGCGGCGATCTTGCGTGCGTGATTCTCGTGCTCGAGTATGCCGGGAAAATGCGTATTGCGCGGTTCCGCTCATGCAATGGCTGACAGCGTGTCGGCAAGGCTATCGGTATTCCAGCGGGGAGTGCCTCAATTGCCGCCCATGCCGTCCTACGGACTCTTGTTTCCTGAAGTGATAGCTCTGCTTCCAGAGACGAGGCGGCATGAATTCAAGTAACCGGAGCCCCGCATGTCCCGCTTGTACTCTCGCCCTGTCAATGGCTCATCCCCCGTGGGCCTCAATGGAAACAATCATACGATTGCTTCGCAGTTACCAACTCCCCTCCAACGTTGCCACTCCCAACCTGACCCTGAACTGGCGATTTGCCACCAATCGCAACGCCATGGACGGCAGCGATAACAATTGCATCAACAATACCGACCAGAACTGCAAGCACAAGGTTTACAGTGACAGCCCTTACGGCTATTTCTGTGACGATCTGCTGGGCATGTGGATCATCACCTACTTCTGGTTTACCGTGCCGCCCAATACTACGAATGCCACTTGCGCCACGGTGTTCCATAACATCGGTGCAAAGAACGGCTTCAATTCAGAAGGCTATCCCGTGATCCTCACAGCTCATGAGCTCAACGATGAGCTCGAAGCCAAAGGATGCGGAGCGGAAGGGCAGGAGAACCCGGCCGGGACTGACGGAGGTGCCGCCTGGCTCGTCTGTCCTGCAATTCCCGATCCCCGCAACGGAGGCATCGGGCCAACGGAACTGCTCCGCATTCCCCAGGTGTTGATGATTGATCGAACCGGCATGATACGTGCGCAAACCCCGGCAAGTTCGGCAATCTCGCACTGGAAGACGAGAGTTACCTGCGTGCTCTTCTTGAGCAAATGCTGGGCGGCGCTTCAACAGCAGGGGTAACGAACAAAAAATAGATTTACGCACAAACTGTCTGCCAGACCTGAGCGATTCTCTACGCAATCTCGGGCGCATTCCTGCATCTCCGCCCTGAGGGTTTCAGTCCTTGTCCGCAGGCGTGCACCGCATCCCAAGCGCCTGCATTACAAATTCCAGACCACTTTTTGCCTCGGAGTTAAGTCAGCAACTGATTCACGCCTGAACTGCACATCCAGCTCCTCACAAACGCCCATCATTGATTCGTAGTCTTCTTGGGCGCATTCTTCCAGCAGTCAACGCCGAAGTGAACTGCGCCTTTCACGTCGATGGGCGAGTTTCCCATCAGGAGGTAACTATGTCGCGCATCATCCCAAAAACTCGCGTGCTTTGGTCCGGTGTCGCTGGGCTCGCCCAGTTAGTGGTCACGCTGTTCCTCTTTGCTTCCACATCACCTGCTCAGGCTGTCGCCAGGAATCAAGCAGCGCCGGTTCTGTCGGGCGGTTATGGTGCGGCGCTTCCGCTTGCCTTCGAACCCAACCGCGGTCAAACCGACAGCCAGGTCCGCTATCTGACGCGCGGGCCGGGATACAGCCTGTTTCTTACCAGCCGCGAAACCGTGCTGGTTCTCGAGCGTCCTTCGGCATCCGCAAATGCAGTTCCATCCGGCAATAATCCTGCAGGGCACAGCCGGCACGTTGTGCGCTTTGAATGGCAGGGTGCCAGCCCCGGGCCACAGTTCACGACTGAAGACCTATTGCCGGGCGTCACGAATTATTTTTTTGGCAGCAATCCCGCAAGCTGGCATACGCACATACCCACATACGGCCGTGTGCATCTTCACGGAATATATCCAGGCGTGGATCAGCTCTATTACGGCAATCCGGGCCAACTCGAGTATGACTTGCGCCTCGCGCCCGGCGCTGACCTCGACCGTATTGCACTGCATGTCTCGGGCGCGGACAAGGTATCTCTCGACCCCAACGGCGACCTGGTGCTCCAGATCGGAGATTCGGCGGTGCGCAGCCTCGCTCCCGCCATCTACCAGGAAGAAGCCGGTCGACGCATCCCGCGCAAAGGCCATTACGTGATTCGCGACGCCAACACCGTCGCGTTCCGGGTGGAAAATTACGATCGCGGCAAGCCGTTGGTGATCGATCCTGTCTTGCGTTACTCGACCTATCTCGGGGGCAGCAGCGCGGGCACCGATCCACCCGTCGGTCCATTCTCGGGCGGGAGCGCTATCGCGGTGGATTCCTTCGGCTTTGCCTACATCACGGGTGAAACCACCACTGTGGATTTTCCGACGACCAGCGGGGCATTTGAGACCTCGTGTCCAAGCGCGCCCGTGCTCTGCACCTCCCGCTTTGCCACGTTCGTGACCAAACTCAGTCGCGGCGGCACGCAGGTGGTCTACTCCACTTACCTGACCGGCAGATTCGGAACCGGCACAGGGCTCTTCAATGCGAACTCAGGCAAACTGATTGCCGTGGACCGGGAGGGGAACGCGCACGTAACGGGGACCGCCTTTGATGACTTTCCCACCACCCTCACGGCACTGCAGCAGAGCTGCGCTTTTGAAGTCGACTCCGCCTGCGCTTTTTATACCAAGCTGAATTTTGACGGATCGCAACTCCTGTACTCAACCTACTACGGCACGCAAGACCGGCTGGGGCTGCATAGGACCACCGGCAACGCCATGGCGCTCGACGCCCAGGGAAATGCTTATCTCACCGGTACCACGCAGGCCGCTGACCTGATCACGACCTCCGGCGCATTCCAACGGACCTTTGGAGGTGGAGAGACTGACGCCTTTGTCGCTAAGTTGAATTCGCGTCTCTCCGGCGATGCCAGCCTCATTTACGGCACGTATCTCGGCCGCAGCGGCAATGACGAGGCTTCCAGCATCGCGGTGGACAGCTCAGGGAACGCCTACTTCGTGGGCAATACCAACTCGAACCAATTTCCGCACTCGCATGGTTTCGGCACCGGCACCGGCGGCATCTTCCTGGTGAAGTTGAGCCCGGGAGGACGCTCATTGCTGTATTCCTCGATGCTCCACGCCGCCGTGGGTACAGACGTTGCGGTGGACGGCGCGCGCAATGCCTACGTGACCGGCGCCGCTGCAGCCACAGGCTTCCCCACCACAACTGGCGCACTTCAAAGGACGTTCGGCGGCGGCTCTTCTGACGCTTTCATCACCAAGTTCAACAGCACCGGATCAGCCCTCGTCTACTCCAGCCTCTTCGGCGGTAATGGCTCTGACGTAGCAAATGGCATCGCCCTGGATGCCGCGCGCCACGCCTTCCTCACCGGCAGAACAACCTCGACCAACCTTCGCGTTACGCCCGGCGCCTTGCAGTCCACGCGCCACGGGCCGAGTGACGCGTTCCTTGCCGAATTCATCGTTTCTGGCCAGGGATTGACAATGTCCACTTACTTCGGTGGCAGCGGCGATGACAACGGGGCCGATGTCGCTGTCGATTCGACTGGCAGCGCCTACATCACGGGCGGCACCAGCTCGTCCGACCTCAAGGTCAGCTCGAATGCTTTCCAGAAGACCCGCAAGGGTTCAACCAGCGCCTTTATCGCCAAGATCAGCCCGGCCGCAGACCTGGCCCTCACTAAGACTGCCTCTGTAACTCATGCCAATATCGGCCAACATTTCACCTACACGCTGCATGTGGTGAACAAAGGTCCGGAAGCTACCAATAATGTCATGCTGTTTGATCCTCTGCCCGAAGGCGTGGTCTTTCTGAGCGCCACCGCCCGCGGCTGTGACACCCTGACCACCCCCGCGGCGGGAACTCGCGGCGGCGTGACCTGCAAACGCGCATTCCTTGACCGCAATGCCACCATTGATATCGTGCTCACAGTGAAAATACAACCTCCAGTCGGCGGCGGAGTTTTGAATCAAGCGGCGGTTTCTGGCGACGCCTTCGACCCGAACCAGAGTAACAACACGGCGAGCGTGAGCGTGGGAGTACCGTGACTTCTGGCGCGTAAAGCTCCTGGATCTCGCAGCGCTGCGTTCCGCCGGAACTCAAAATGCGATCCGCGGCGCGTGTGTTTTCGCCTGGCCTGTTGAGCGCACTGGCCGCGCACGCGCCGTGAAAGGCTAAGAGATGTCGCATCCCGCTAAGTGTTTCCTGTTTCCTTTCCGCTACTCCGGAGTATGTTGTTCACCTGCGTTGCCGGAACCAATCTGACCAGGAGGGTTCTTTCATCGCGGGTCGAAATAGGAGCATTTCGGCTTTCTCGCCACTGCAACAGAAAAACTAATTTTCAAAAGAGCGCCGGCAGGTGAAGGGAGACGTGTGTTCTTTCGCTTTCAATGCAGCTTCTGCCGGCCTGATGCAGCCATGCGATCGAGTCCGTGAAATACTCCTGCCGCTTTTTTCCGGCACACCGGGAGCCGGGAAAACCACGCCCCTTCGAAAGCCCGGCGAGCAGTTCTTCTTTGCCTGCGTACCTGCAAACCGCAGCGAAGAGTCTCACTAACCTTCTCTCTTCGAAAGGAACAGCCATGTCAACACCCACGAGAAGAAAAAAGAAAGATGTAAAACCTGAACCAGGCGAAGGTCTGACCCGAAGGACCGCGCTCAAACTGGGAGCTGCCGCCGGAGCCGTGACGGTTCTTACGTCGCGGAAAGGTTTCTCGCTTCCCATGCTGTATGACTCGGTGCCTCCGGAGCCGACGGTGTGCTCGCCTCAACCGGCACACAGCCCGGGGACAACTCCTTTTGTCCAGGCGCTTCCTATTCCCCCGATCGCCCGGCCCAAGAAGTTCAGCCCGGTGCCTACTCAGAGCGCGAACATCGCCGCAGGCGAAGCGCCGCGCGCTGATCATCAGCGTTGGTCGGAGTTCCTGCCGCAAGACCTCTATGAGTTCACGCTCACGCCGGCACTCCACACATTCCATCCCGATATGGCGCCAACGTATGTCTGGACCTACAACGGGATTTACCCAGGTCCGACCATCATCGGACAGTATGGCATTCCGTCTCTGGTGCGCTTCCATAACAACCTGCCCGTCGATCACACAGGGTTTGGCAGCAACACCCATACCACTCACCTGCACAACGGACACACGGCTTCAGAGAGCGATGGCTTTGCCGGCGACTTCTGGGGACCGGGGTTCTTCAAAGACCACCACTACCCGAATATCTATGCGGGTTATGACACATTCCCGGGCGGCGGAGATCCCAGAGAGGCCATGCGCACATTCTGGTATCACGACCACCGTCACAGCTTTACCGCCACCAACAACTATCGCGGGCTCAACGGGATGTTCCTGCTCTATGACAACGTTGACACCGGTTTCGAGACGGGCGGCGATCACAACGCTCTTCACCTGCCGGGTCAATACGGGCTGTACGATATCCCGCTGAACTTCACCGATAAGAAGTTCTGCGCTGACGGCCAGATGTTTGCCACGGCTCCTGACGCTGTTCCTGCCGGCGACAAGTTCATCGTCAACGGCGCGATTCAGCCGTTCTTCCAGGTGGCGCGTCGCAAATACCGCTTCCGTATGCTTAACAGCGGCCCGGCGCGAATCTGGACCTTTACCATGAGCGATGGCCGGCCGTTTACGCTCATTGCCACAGATGGCAATCTGCTGGAACACCCCGTCAACGTCCCCAGCCTCGAACTCCATGTCTCGTCGCGTTACGACGTGGTTCTGGACTTCTCCGGCAATCAGATCGGTGACAGTGTGTACTTGATGAACATCGCATCGCAGTTCGTCAACAACGCTCCTGAGCCTCTGCCAGATCCGAACGTCGACGTCACCAAGGCGGTGATGCGGTTCGACGTGGTGTCCAACGCCCAGGACCAGAGCGTGGTTCCGGACACGTTGATCCAGTATCCGGATCTGAACCTCAATGAAGTCGTCACCACCCGCATCTGGAACTTCGACCTGATCGGTGGCCAGTTCAAGGTCAATGGACTGATTTTTGACCCCGATCGAGCCGATGCGACCGTGAAGCAGGGAACCGCCGAGACGTGGATCATCAGGAACAAGTTGCCTGCGTCCGGATGGACCCATCCCGTGCACATCCATCTGGAGGAGGGAAGAATCCTCTCCCGCAATGGCGCGCCTCCCCCTTCGGAAGAAAGCGGCAGAAGAGACGTGTACCCGATTCGCCCTGGCGAAGAGGTGCACATCTTCCTCCGCTTCCGCGAGTGGTTCGGCAAGTACATGATCCACTGCCACAACCTCGGCCACGAAGACAACTTCATGCTCGTGCGTTGGGATGTGGGCACGCAAACTTCGCTGGTCACCTCTCCCGTGGATTCATTGGGCAATCCCAATCCGTTGGCGCAGCCCAACCCGAACCCGCCTGTATTGAGTGACCTCTTCACCAGGAAAGGAGCATTGGCATGAACAGACGAGATCTCTTGACCTGTGTTCTGGCGGACAAGTCCCGGCCAGGCGCATCCATGGGGCCGGAGTTCTACACCAACGCTGTGCTTCGCACCCATGAAAACAAACCTGTCCGGTTCTATGACGACCTGATCAAGGGCAAGCTCTCCCTGATCAACTTCATTTATACCGGCTGCATGAAGTCGTGTCCGCGGTCCACCGGCAACCTGGCCAAAGCCCAGAAGTTGCTCGGTGACCGTGTGGGCCGCGACGTGTTCATGTACTCGATCACGCTCAAGCCCGAAGAGGATGATCCAACCACGTTGAGGGACTATGCGCGCGGACATGGCGCAGGCC
Source organism: Candidatus Angelobacter sp. (assembly GCA_036258095.1). Classification (GTDB taxonomy): domain Bacteria; phylum Acidobacteriota; class Terriglobia; order Terriglobales; family Acidobacteriaceae; genus Angelobacter. The sequence goes on from DATAEJ010000109.1 coordinate 17,764, forward strand.
CCGGCTGGTTGTTCCTCACCGGCGATGAGTACGACCTTACCACCATCCGTTTCAAACTGGCGCGGTGGGACCATCCCATGCTGGATTTCGATCTCGATCAGCACACTGGCATGGTTCGCATCATCAATGACACGCTCAACCAATGGACTATGTGTCCTACGCATGCTACGCCGAAGCAAATCGTGGATGCAGTTTCGTGGGTTGAGCCAACCAAACCGTTCGCGGTCAGGCTGCGTGAGAACTATGTAGCGCAAGCCGGGATTGATCGTGAAACCAAAGAGGCCAAAGCCCGGGGAGCGTGGCGAGCTTAAAGGACCGCCTGAAATGCAAGGCTGCCGCAAGGCAGCTCTGCATTGCACCCCCCGGCCGGGGGCAGTAGGACGAGGGTCGTTCACGCGGCCCTTGTCCTGCCTGTTCTTCGGCTTCTGATGATCGTGTCAATGGCTGAGATGTTTCGCCGGCCGCGTGAAAGGCTGGACTCATTCTATGCCAGCAAAGAGGAGATTCCTATGAAGCACCTGACCGTTACTTCCACGGTATTTGTTCTTGTCTTTATTCTCACCACAGCGGCTGGACTTTCTGCGCAAGATACACCGGAACCCTGCGCTTTCAACATTGTGGGCACATGGCAGTCCACCACAGGAGGCCACAAGAATCCTGCTCTTCTTCGGTTTGCAGCTGACGGCACTGCAACCGTGCTCACCCACGCTGGTTCCGGCGCTGGATCGCGGCCTGCGGAACGCTCCCGATTCAAACTCGACAATGCAAAGTACCCCAAAGCCATCAGCCTGACGCCGATCAAGGACGGCGCGGATACTGACGATCAGACAACCATCATGGAAATAACCCAGTACGATGACGGCGCTTTTACCACTGCCGTAACCGTCACACCTGACGCGGAGCTTACGCGCTGGACCAGGGTCGATCAGTACCGCTATTTCGTGGTCCTCGCCGCGGGAAAAGGGTCGCCCGGCTTTGGCGCTCCCGCCTTTGCCACGCTGATCAAGACCGATGGACAGCAGACAGTGACGGACGCCTTTGGCTTGTATCCCGCGAAGGATGGCAATGTTGATTACCCGAAGATGGGAGAAATCTCTGCTGATCTGCGCAAAAAATTTGACACTGACCCGCGAGACGATTCCGCGGCCCTGCTGCGCCTGGAAGTCACCGCCGGACCCTATCAACGCGCGCTCAAAATCCTTAAAACGTGGGAAAGGAGAGTCCGTGATAATGCCCTGTTGTACAACATTCCGTATCTTGACAACGCTGTGTACCTCAACCAGCTCGCAACCAGTCTCAACGGCTGCGCGGAAACCATCAAGCTGGAAAAGCTCACGTGGCGTATCGATGATCCCATCATCAGCAAGCAGAACCTGCCTCAAGTACCCTATTTCTTCATCAAAGACATTCGGGAACGGAACAAGGATCTCCACTTAGGAGACGATAAGTTCCACCAGAAACTGCAGGCCGCCAATCTGCGGCCGCTGCAATAGGATTCGCCATGCCGATTTTTGACTACATCTGTCAGGCATGCCGGCATCGTTTTGAGGCAGTGGTGCTGGGTTCACAAAAGCCAAGGTGTCCTGAATGCAAAAGCAGGAAACTCGAACAACAGGTCGCGAATTTCAGCCGCGGCGCCAGGAAAGAGAACACGGCGGCTGAAGCATACACCATGCGCTCACAGGTGGCCGGAGTACCTCGTCCTTGACCGGGAAAGATTGCATCGAGGTGAAAATGGCACTCCAGCTACCTGTAAACAATCACCACAACCGCTGTGTCCGTTTCATGCCGAGGCCTGGCGATAGCACCTGGGCGAAGCGCCGAAGCGCCGCTGAAACGCGCGCACAAAACTCGAATGGTGCTGGTAGCCCGCAAGGTACGCGATCTCCTTGACTTCCATGTCCGTGGTGAGAAGAAGTGTGGCGGCATTGCGCAAGCGCGCTTCAGCCAGCAGATCGCTGATCTGGAAACCCGTTTCACGCTTGAAGAGCCGCTGCAGGTGCGAGGGGCTCAGACGCACTTCACGCGCCAGATCCGTCACGCTGCGTAGTCTACCCCCTTCGATCGCCTGTAACACACGACGGACCCGCTGCTCTCGCACGGGGGGAATAACCGGAGTGGTGCCCTGAATGATCAGTTCAAATTGCTGATTCGCCTGGTTGATTGAAGTGAATGGCCCGTCTGGTTCGGTCCCGCGGCCTTTGGCACGCATAGTTGTCTCCCGCAACAGATCGTTTCTGCTGATTGGCTTCTTTCGAGCATCCGAGCCGGCTAGTTTGGCCGTGATGAATTCTCTGCCGGCGCGAATCGAAAGCCTGGTTTCGACAATATGGGGCTTCTTGAGACCAAGACTAACTGCGTACCTTAACCGGCAGCAGGCTGGAAAAAGTTGGGCCCGGGCGTACAACGAAGTCGGGACGATGGCGCTCGCACAACCGACTCCCGGAAAAATCAGCTGGCAAAGCGCCGCAGATGATCTCACAGCAGTACCCAGGTCTGTGTTAAATGATTAAAAATTTCTGAAAAACGAAAATTCCCAACTCATTCCCCGTAGAGCTTATGGGCACGAAATAAGGTTGGTCCCGACCTTCCGATATAAATTTGGAACGGCGTGTCGCTTTACGATCTAAGAGGAGTTCTTGAAGCGATAAGCGGACGGTCTTTTTGAATTCAGAAAAGTGGATGGGAGTAGCGAAACACGTCCCGTCACGGCGAGCAGGAGCCATTGAAGGGCCAAGTTCCGGACTGAAAAGCGACGAGTCGCTCTACGATACGAGGGTTACGTTCGGAGCAGGACCGCGCGTGACTGAAGCGCAACCAAAGCACCGTCCGCTTTCGCCTCTGCATCTCACTACCAATGCCACGGACGGTTCTCCTGATTGAAGATAACCCTGAAGACGTGAAGCTGGTCAATGACGCAGTCGCGCGGATTGCTCCTGAAGTCCGTCTCGTAGTCGCGCGCGACGGTCTTGGAGCCCTGGAGTTGATGCGCCGTTACGCCAGCGGCCAGCAGGACTCTCTCGCCCTGATCATTCTTGATCTGCACATCCCGAACCTGCATGGGATTGAAGTCCTCAGGCAATTCAAGTCGAGCCCCTTCACGCAATTTGTGCCTGTCGTGGTGTTCTCAGGAACGGCCACGGACGTACACCTTCGCGAACTCTATACTCTGGGCATCAGTAGCTTTGTGGAGAAGCTTACGGATCGCGCAGCAAACCGGCACAATCTCGAAACTGCTTTGCAATACTGGCTGAAAGTCAACTCTGCCGCGACCGCGGCGTCCAGCGGCTCAGATTCATAACCAATTGTCGCCGATCAAAACACGCCCGGCAGAGGATCGCCTGACGCTAAGCTGTGAGCAGGACTTTCTTCTTGCGCTTCTTTCTTCCCAGCGCAATATCCGCGAGCTCCAGGAGCCGGGCAACGCTTACGTTGTTGTCCAGCTCTGGAGATAGCGGTGGCAGGCTCGTTCGATCTGATTTCTTCACGCCCGGCAGCTTTGGCTTGAACGCCGAGGTGTGTTGTTTCGCCAGAGAGAAATCAGGAGCGATCCACATGGCTCCCTTCCCGTTTTTGCCTTGCGTCGCCATACCCTCACTTGGCCTTGTGGCTGCGGTACTCCCGTTCCCATCATGCGCCTGCAGGATTGTTACCGGTTGGTGCTAACTTTCGATTCTTACAGCGTTCTTAAAAAGACGCAGATCAAGTTGATTGAGGTTGCTCGAAGCATCACTGATCAGTCCAGACCGGGCGATGGATCAAAGAAAAAGGCCGCCGTTATCGATAGGAATGACCGGCAGCCTCTTAGTTCGAGTTAGAGCTTAGTTGTTGTAGAGCAGCACTCCGTCCGTGTTCTCGGCGCCCTCGCCTACCTCGCGGTAGAAGAGCTTGTCGCCCTCAAGGTAAACCTCAATGAACGCCGGCCGGGTGGTGATAGTGCCCTGGATCAGCGCCTCTGACAGTGGATCCTCGATGTATCGCTGCAGTGCCCTGCGCAGCGGACGCGCCCCGTAGCTGCGGTCCACCAGCGTCTTGTCCAGAATCCACTTCTTGGCTTCGTCGGTCACCGTGATCGTGATGTGCCGCTGCGCCAGGTTGTTGTTGAGCTGCTGTACCAGCAGTTCAAGGATCTGGATCAGGTCAGGATCGGTGAGCGCGTTGAAGATGATCACTTCATCCAGGCGGTTCAGGAACTCTGGGTTGAAGGTCTTCTTCACTTCCTGCTTCACCATGTCTTCCACTTTTTCGGAAACCAGCTCTTCCTTATCGATCTGGAAACCGAGTCCCTTGCGTTTCATCAGGTGCCGCGCTCCGATGTTCGAGGTCATCACGATGATCACGTTCTTGAAATCAACCGTGTTGCCCAGACCGTCAGTGAGCTGGCCGTCTTCCAGCACCTGTAACAGGATGTTGAAGACATCCGGATGCGCCTTTTCGATTTCGTCCAGCAGGACCACCGAGTACGGCGAGCGCTTTACGCGTTCGGTAAGCTGTCCGCCCTCTTCGTAGCCCACGTATCCCGGAGGCGAGCCGATCAGCTTGCTGACCGAATGCTTCTCCATGAATTCCGACATATCGAAGCGGATCAGCGACTTCTCGCTGCCGAACAGGAACTGCGCCAGCGTACGCGCTACTTCCGTCTTGCCAACGCCGGTGGGTCCCAGGAACAGGAACGAGCCGATCGGCCGGTTGGGCGACTTGAGTCCTGCACGCGAGCGGCGGATCGAACGGGCCAGGGCGCTGATCGCCTTGTCCTGCGAGATCACCCGCTTGTGCAGCTCTTCTTCCACCCGCAGCAGCTTCTGGGTTTCCTCTTCCTTGATTGAGGTGATCGGCACGCCGGTCCAGCGGCTGACTACTTCTTCAATGTCCTCGCGATTCACAACGCCGGTCGAGGATTCATCAAGGTGATATTTCTCGCGCAGGGCGCGCAGGTTCTCGCGCTCTTTGCGCTCCTCGTCGGAGTAGAAGCGGGCCTTTTCGAACTCGTGGTTTGCCACCGCATTCTCGCAGCGATGAACAATGAACTTGATCCGCTTTTGGACTTCGGTGATTTCTTCCGGCAGGGAAGTCTGGCGCAGCTTCACACGCGCGCCTGCTTCGTCCAGCAGGTCAATCGCCTTGTCCGGCAGGAACCGGTCTGGGATGTAGCGGTTCGAGTGATACACGGCGAACTGGATGGCGTCGTCCGTGTACGTCACCGCGTGGAATTTTTCGTAACGCTCTTTTATGCCGTAGATGATCTTTACGGCTTCGCCTTCGTTCGGCGGCGGCACTTTCACCGCCTGGAAGCGGCGCTCCAGCGAGCGGTCCTTCTCAATTGACTTGCGATACTCGCCCGGCGTGGTTGCGCCGATGCACTGAATCTCGCCGCGAGAAAGGGCCGGCTTCAGGATGTTGGCCGCGTCCAGTGAACCTTCCGCTGAACCGGCGCCCACCAGGGTGTGCAGCTCATCGATGAAGATGATGCAGTTCTGGTTCTCCATCAGTTCTTTCATGATGGTCTTGAGCCGCTCTTCGAACTGTCCGCGATATTTTGTTCCCGCCACGATCAGCGAGAGATCGAGGGCGAGAATCCGCTTGTCCGCCAGGAATGACGGAACGTCACCGTCGGCGATTCTCTGGGCCAGACCTTCCACGATCGCGGTCTTACCCACGCCCGGCTCGCCGATGAGCACAGGGTTGTTCTTGGTGCGCCGGCACAGGATCTGTACCACGCGCTCAACTTCTCCGTCACGGCCCACCAGCGGATCGAGCTGGCTGTCCATGGCCGCTTGAGTGAGGTCGCGTGAGAATTCCGCCAGCAGGGAAGACTCGCGCGACTGGCTGCCGCGCTGTGGTTGTGCCTTCTCCTGCGTGCTGCGCGCCAGCTCTTCGCGAATTGCGCTCAGGCGCAGGCCGCGCTCGTGCAGAATTTCCGCCGCAAAACATTTTTCTTCCCGCAGCAGTCCCAGCAGAAGGTGCTCAGTGCCAATGTGCTTGTGGCTGAGCCGCTCCGCCTCTTCCGCTGCGTACGCCAGTACTCGCTTGCATTCATTGCTTAACGGCAGGTCGACTGACGTTGACACCTTTTCCCGGATCGTCGTGTGGCCTTCAATCTGTTTCCGGATCGACTCCACAGACGTGTGGGAACGCAGAAAGCGGTTGGTCAGCGCCTTGTCTTCCCGCAGCAACCCCAGCAGCAGGTGCTCGGTTTCGATGTAAGGTGAGCCGAACTGGCTCGCCTCATATCGGGCAAAGAAGATTACGCGCCTGGCTTTCTCTGTATAGCGCTCGAACATGTTACCCTCACCCCAGATGCCCCGGTCACCTCTGCCTGAGCATCTCTCTCTTCCCCCGGTACGAACCACCGTACTTCCAGGAAGAAGCTTTCCGTCCGGCATCGTTGCCGGACTTTCGGCCCGCCCCAATTTGCGAGCCTGAATCCTTTGTTCCCCTTGTCCCTGCTCTCTCCTTATTCTATTGCTGCAGAGAGCCGGGGGGAACCTCTTCGACCTTGCCGCGATACATCCGCAACACGCGGTCACATCGTCGGGCAAAAGCCAGATTATGGGTGACGATGAGGGAAGTGAGCTGGTACTCCCGATGCAATCTCTGGATTAACTCGAACACCATTTCGGCCGTTCGGTCATCCAGATCACCCGTGGGCTCATCGGCCATCAAAATACTCGGTCCTGTTACCAGGGCCCGGGCCAATGCAACCCGCTGCTGCTCGCCTCCGGAAAGCTCGCCTGCTCGATGATGGCCGCGGTTCTCAAGTCCTACTCCCCGCAACCAACTCTGGGCCTTTTCCAGCGACTGCCGGTAGGCCCCGCCTCTCATCAGAAGCGGCATGGCGACGTTTTCCAGCGCCGTAAACTCTGGCAGCAGATAGTGAAATTGCCATACATACCCGATTTCCCGGTTACGAAAATCGGCGGCGGCATCTTCACTCAGCTTATCTAGCTGATTCTGCGCGCAGTTTACAGTACCCGCGGAAGCACGATCAAGGGTCCCCAGGATGTGCAACAAACTGCTCTTCCCGGCCCCCGATTCTCCCACGATCGCGAGCATTTCCCCCTTCCTCACCCGGAAGGACAAGTTGTCAAAGAGCACCAGGTCCGTTTGACCCGACTTATAAACCTTTTTAAGCCCTGCCACACTGAGGATTTCTGGTGACTGTTCTATTGGATGCACTTGTATCCCTCAGTGGTGCAACCAGCTACTATCCCCAGCACTTTGCTTGCCGTTTTCAATGCGGAAACCCCTTTCACATTGAAACACCGGACTTGGTCCTTACACTCTCCCGTCAACTCTCGGAAACTCCTCAAGTTTCCATTAAAAAAGCTAATTAGTGTTAATCCAGAGTTGCTGGTTGTTGAGCATCTTGCACCCGTTGCATTTCCGTAACAATGAGGTTTATCACTCATAGCGTAGCGCCTCCGCCGGCAGAACGCGAGCCGCAGACCATGAGGGATAAAGTGTGGCAACAAAGGAGATTAGCAGCGAAACCGCGCTTACTAAAACACCATCCAGCGCCCGTGGCGCAAACGGCACGTAACTGATGGAGTAGACCTCAGGATTCAATGCAATGAAGTGATACTTCGCTCCCGCCACCGCCACGCCGTAGCCGATCAGCAGCCCGAGAAATGTACCGATCAGCCCAATCAATACCCCCTGAAGAATGAAGATCCTCCGCACCTGGCGCCTTCGTGCGCCCATTGAAACCAGCACGGCGATGTCCCGGGTCTTTTCCATGACCATCATGATCAGTGAAATCAATATGTTGAGAGCTGCGACAAAAACGATCAATCCAATGGTCAAAAATGTCACAACCTTTTCCAGGCTGAGTGCGCGAAAAAGCGCACGGTTCTCTTCCATCCAACTTTTCGCCATGAACTCTGGTCCGGCCACAGCCTGGAGCTGATTGCCGATCTCTTCCGCCTTGTAGAGATCATCCACCTTGAACTCGATCACTGAGATCACGTCCCCCAGACCGTAGAGTTTCTGGCAATCTGCGAGGCGAATGAGCCCCCACGTGCTGTCGATGCTGTAGAACCCTGAGTTGAAGATACCCACTACCCGGAAGCGTTCATACTTGGGCACGATGCCGAACGGCGTGAGCTCGCCTTGCGGGCTGGTTACTGTGATGATTGAGTTCACCGTAGCGCCAATGCTCTCTGCCATGTCTTTGCCGATCACAATCGGCGGATACGGCTGCGACACGGAACAATTTTCGTTATCCGGCGGACAGGGCGTGGGGCTAGGTGCCGGAGCCAACGCCTCAGCAGAGCCGAACTTTACCGTTTTCAGTAGCTCACTAACTCGATTTTCATATTCAGGGATCACGCCCTTGAGCTGCATGCCGCTGGCGCGCGGGCCGCGCGCCGCCAGCACTTCTTCATAAAGCGCCGGAGCTGCCGCGGTTACATGTGGCTGCTGCTGCATTTTCGCCAGCAGCGGCCGCCAGTTGTAGATGCCGTCAGCCTTGATCTTCTCCAGACGCACGTGCGCGCTGGCTCCGAGCAGCTGGTTCTGGAGGTCGCGCTGAAATCCTGAGTTGATCGATAGTGCCACAATCAGCGAAGCCACACCCGCAGCCACGCCGATGATCGAAATCGCCGTGATCACCCCAATGACCGCCTGGCGCCGCTTGGCGCGGAGATACCGGGCAGCCACAAACAATTCAAACTTCACTCGGGCGCCTCAGTGCGATGTGTCTGCTCAAGCCTTCGTCCTTTCGACGGCAGTATCAGGATTGCCGGAACCCGGTTCCGGTACTCACGAAAACTTTGCCCGAAGCGTTTTTCGAGTTCGCGCTCTTCCATCGCGATCATCAGTGGGAACGTGATCAGCGCGCTGACCGCGAGCAAAACAAAGTTGATGGTCAGCCCGCTCGCCAGGCTCCAGCCCGCCATATTGCACAAGTGTGCAAAATAAATCGGGTGGCGCATGGACGCATGCAGTCCGGTCGTGACCAGTTGCTGGTCGTGTTCGCCCGGCCTTAACTCAACTTCTCCGCTCAACTTATGCCCGCCGAACTCAGAAAAGACGCGCGCGTAGGTCTTGAAGCCCGCGCCGAAAAAAAACGCAGCGGGAACCCATCCCCAGAAAGTCGAGTAAATCCGAACTCTGTGCCAGGGCCAGGTCAGGGAAGCGATTGCGGCGATCAGGACGGCCCAGAGAGGAAGCAATGCACGGTAAGGCGACCTTTTCATCCGGCGCCAGCGCGCGGCAAAGGGGTGAATCGGAAACCAGAACAAAGGAACGCTGCTGTAGATGACAGCCGCCATCCACGGAATCAGCAGCAGCTTTGCCTCCATGAAGTGATTGTAACAGCCAGATATGCGGAAAAAAGTGTTTGCTTTGAGACGTCATCCGAAGGCCGTGAGCGAACGCGCCCTTTCATCAGCGCGCGACTGGGGTGTAAGTAGGCCTGAAAGACCCTGTGTTTTTTTCCTGGCGCCAGTCGCCTCTACCACACGGCTGATGACTTCGCGTGCTCATTGACGAGCCTCGGGATGAGGATTAGTTTCGTCCAGTGAAGAACTCGAAACATCGAGCCACGGCCACACCTACTCCCAAATCCCTCATCCGCTGCGTCATCTTTGATCTCGACGACACGCTTTACGACAACCTCGGCCAGCGTGTTCGTCCGGCGCACCGTCACGCCGCCCAGGCCATGATCAAAGCCGGGCTGAAGGGAACACTCGAAGCCGTTTACCGCGCTCGCATGCGCGCCTTTCACCATGACCCAATGCTGCGCCACATTGACCCCGCCGTGTGCCGGCAGTTCGGCGCTACCAATATCGATGAAATCAGCCGGGCCGCCCGCGACGCCTACTTTCACTGTCCTGTGGGCAAGCTGAGTCCCTTCCGCGGTACCATCCCGCTGCTTAACCTGCTTCATGTGCGCGGCGTGAAGGTCTTCATTGTTACCTTCGGCGAGCCGAAGATCCAGCGGGAGAAAGTCAGGGCGCTCGGCCTCGAAAAGCATCCTGCTATTGACAAAATATTCTGCGCCGATCGCAACAACCTTCTCACCAAGGAAGGCGCCTTCCAGATCATCCAGCAGGAGCTCGATTTGCCTGCTAACCAGGTCTTGATCGTCGGCGACCGCGCCATGAGCGAAATCCGTGCCGGAAACGATCTTGGCATGCACACGGTCCGCCTTCGGCGTGGTGAGTTCGCCTCGCAGCATCCGCAGGGCAGGGAAGAAGAGGCGGACTACGAGGTCAACACTATCTCAGAGGTGCGGAAGCTGCCGTTCACCTGGGGTATTTCTTTATCCCGAGCAAAACGACGGAATCCTATCTCGCGCGAAAAAAGAAAAGGGTGATCGAGTTCCCGATCACCCGATTCCCCGATCACCAGGATCTCGATCAGGCTACCTTACCACGTACTTCGCCGTCGCTATATTGTCATACCGGTCATAGACCCGCACCACCACCACATGCTCGCTGCTCACCGGCACAGGGGCGGCCGCCTGTTTTCCTTTGGCGCGCTTCTGGTCTGGCGTAACGTCCTGTGGTTGCGGAGCATTGCTCAACAATGTTGTGAAATCGTAGTTTTCTGTCTTCGAATCCGAAAGCTGCCCCACCGGCTCAACGTACTGCCAGTCACCAGCGTCAACCGAAAACTCGGCGCGGCGGATTGGCGAGAAGTCGTCCGTGGCATGGAAAGTCACGTGCAATCCCTGGCCTTCCAATCGCGCCGCCAGGTTTTCGATGCGCGGTGCAGTGTTATCCACCTCGAATCGCCCGCTGATGCGCTCATCGGTGAGGGCTTCTTCGGGCGTGTGGGAAGGCGCGTCAGTGGCCGCCACCTTGATGAAATAAGCGCCGTCGGGCACCAGGCCGGAATCGAACGAATAGAACTTGTCCTGCAGGCCTGACTTCAGCAGTTTCCACTCGCGCTCATTTTCGCCGCGATAAAAAACCGAGTAGACCAGATTGTCGTCATTGTCGTCGTGTGCCGCCCAGCGCACAGCTATGTAGCCGCGCTCACGATTCGCCGTGGGCACAGTGTCCGCATGCCCAATGATCGGTTGCGGTTGAAGGCCAAGATTCACGGTGATGGTCTCCGGCCCGGTGCTGTGTGTAACGGGCTGGAAGCGCGCTCCCTGCTGTATCGTGATGTCTTCCACGACCGGCGAAACGTTCTTCGGAAGGTAGTTGATCGCCACCTCATCGATTTCGGTGGAAGGGTTACCCGGCTTGAGCACCGCGCGCCACTGAATAAAGCGCGCCGGCGGTACTTCGAGACGCGAGTCCTTGTTCAGGTCGATACGAGTCCACGGGCTCCAGTTGCGGTCAGGATTGTCGACGTTGCCGGTCCGGGCAAACAGGTCAAAGTTTCCGCGGCCGCGAACTTCAGCGCGTCCCCACCGCGAAAATATTTTGGCGTCCTGAACGTCGCTTTCAAAAGTCCCTTCCGGTTCCAGCGCATTGCTGAGCAGGAAGATTTTTCCGAGATTGCTGCTGGAGCAATAGAGGCCGCCATTCGGCGCCTTGCTGAAGGACGTCACCTGACTGGCGCTTGCCTTCACCAGGTCAGTGAAAACGCCATTACGATCGATCGCATAGAGCCGGCCTTTGTTGCCGGTCCCCGCGATCAGCCGGCCGTTTGCGTCGAACTCCATCGCGTAGACCACGTCGTCGCGCGACGACCACAGCTTTCGCGGCGATCCATCGGGCAGGATCTGGAAGATATCCGAGCCGCCCAGGTTTACATTGCCGACAAATGGCGCCGTCACTGGCTGTGCCGGTTGGTTGATCGGCGCGGGCGGAGCTACGTTCTGCTGGCCGGAGCGCTTCTCGCCCGTTGCTGCGGCAAAAATATTCCCGGCCGCATCCACAGCCAGGGCGGTAACCTCCTTGCGCGGAGCGGCGTAGAGTACAAAGCCTTCGCCGGACGGAGTGATGCGATAGACCAGCGCGCCTCCATCAGAGCCCGCGATCAGGTTTCCTCGGGGATCAAAAGCCAGCACACGGATGTGTGCTTCATCAGACTTGAAGAAGACCGTACCCTTGCCGGTTGGATCAACGCGAAAAATCGTTCCGGTATCGCCGGTCGCCACGTACAGCTGCCCTTGCGCGTCGAAAGCCAGATCCCAGATGTACTTGGTTCCGGGATCGAAGAAGACAGTCGCGGTGTAGTCCGAGCCCGCCGCCTGTCCGGGCTGTGTCGCAGTTTTGCGGGCGATCTTGTAAACCTTGCCGTCCGGTGACGTACCTGCGTAGATCGCGCCATCGCGACCCAGCGCGAGCGTCTGCACCTGAAGCTCTTTCGGTTCGAAGATCACGCTGGATTTGCCATCGGGCGTTACGCGATAAACGCGGGCCGGCGCCCCAGTGGCGGAGTAAACCGTGCCGTCACGGTCCGCGGCAATCTGCCAGATGAATGTAGACGGCGTAGTGTTGAGAAGCTTGAACGCCGGCGCTAACTCCAGCAGTCCGGTGCTGCGGATGGCCACGCCGCGCGCGGCGCCCCGCTCAAACTCGTCATATCCGGTTTCGCGCCACTGGCGGGTACCTTCCGCAAAAGCCAGGGCTATGCTTGCAAGTAAGAAGAAAACAAAGAAGATTCTTTTCATTTCGTTCCGATGTTGATTATTCCAAGATTAACAGGCGCGAACGCCACGCAGAAAAAATCCGCAGAGTGAGCGAGAGTGTGCGGTGCGGAGAGAAATTGTCCCGGTCTTGGCCGGGGCAGTCCAAATAACTTCTGTGCGAATCAATAACGTTTATTTATTACTTGATATTCAGGCTGATGATCTGCGATCCACTCACCACATAGCCTACCGGCGTAGATGACTCGTTCACCGCAGACTCATTGAAAACCATCATCTGCTGCGTCGCTCGCATGCCTTCCATCACATTCATCACGGAAAGCGGCACGCCCGGCATCACCTTGTCTTCCACTGTGGCCTGCGGGTTCTGCTCGAGCAGCGAAACGTAGAGATGATCGTTCAGGTGCTCTTTGTTCAGCAGTTCGATCGTCGAGTTCAGATCAAGGCTCCGGCCTGACCCGTTGCCCTTGCGCGCGCGATCGAGTGTGTCAGCGTCGCTGACCAGGATGCGCAGCGTGCCCTTGGGAACTGACGTCGGAATCCGTACGGGAATGCGGCGTACAATCCGGTCCCCGCGATACGGCCGCAGCACGGCTTCCACCATGATTTCGTCGCCCGGTCGCGCTTCCGTCATGTCAGTGCGCGCATTCTCCAACACAGCAGAGTGACGGTCGCGCTCGAGATCGAAATCGAGCGCCACGCCCTGGATGGTCGGCGCCTGGAACGGGTTCTCATAGATGCGGCCAAAACGATCTCCCAGCGCCTGAGCCACGGCTACGGCCGTCGGCTGCGTGTCAGTGGGGGAGAACATGTTCATCATCCGCACGTCCGGGAATCCATTCACGTGAATTTTCCCGTTCATGCGATAAGTGGTCTCTTCTCCGTACTGGTTCATCCCCATCAGCGCGTTATAAACCGTCGCCATCATCATCAGCGGCGTAAGCTTGGGGTTGTTGAGCACTTCGTAGTGGTACTCACGCGGCCCGCTCGGCCCGTGGAGGCTCAGCGTGACGGGAATCATCTGCGGGTCGCGCTCGAAGCGGCCCATGATTCCGGTCTTGCGATCCTGAACGAACGCTCCCACAGGCTCGGTGGTGTTGACGATCTTGAAGGCGTTGAGCGGCGAAGGCAGCGTGGCGATCACGTTGGCTTTCGTCATTGGCATGTCAACCATGCCGTATTGCGTGAGCGGATGGCCGCATGCCAGGAGGTGCTCGGCATCCATGTAGGTTACCGTGCAAGTGGCGGCAACATCCATGTCCCCGCGCACCAAGATCGCACTCACGGCGGAGCCCGGAACCAGGGGCTCAGGCTGCTTCATCCCACTTGAGGAACCAACACCCATCACCGGTGTGATCCCCGCGGAGGCGAATTGGGAAGAGAACTGCTGCAGTGCGCCTTCCGTGAAACCGTTAAATACAAACGGAGAATCAATGGGCTGCAGGTACTGCGTCATTCCCTGCGGAGCAGGCGCCTCTATGTTGCCGGAAGTGCTGGTCTTCTGCGGAGCCTGCGGCCTGGTGTTTGCTGCTGCGCCCTGCTGCGGAGTGCTGTTATCAAACTCGTTGATTTCCAGCATCTGCTGGATCGGCGTTACGCCCGCGATTGGTTCTTTGGAGAACTGGCCGATGCGATACGCAATGGCGCCCAGCAGCTTGCCGTCGATGTACACTGGACTGCCGCTCATGCCGGCCACCACCCCGGTGTACTCGGCCTTCGCGCCCCCCAGGCGAACGAGTACCACGTCGCTCTTGGGCCCGTTGAAGTTCTTCAACACCCCCAGTACTTCAACTCCCATGCTTTCGGGCTGAGTGCCCTGAAACACGGTGTAGGCCACGCCTTTCATCCCCACGCGAACATCGTCAACTTGCATGATTGCTGTGCGCTGGGCAGGCTTTTGCGGGGCAGTGCTGGAGGTCGTACGAGTCTGTGCAGTGACAAGACTCACAAGTAACAGCAGGGTAACGAAGATGGCTGCTTTTTTCATACGGCTGATACCGATCGCGAACGGCCGTGCGCGAAATCACCGGATTTCTGCAGGAATGCCTGGAACAGGTGAGTTCGTGATTTCATAGTACCCAAGAGCTCTGAAAAAAGGCAGTGTCAAAAGTGCTTAGCACACCACATAAGAGCGTGTACTTCTTCTAGGGGAAACCACTGTATCCCTCATCCTTGGGCCAATCACGGGCATGTAAGTTTTTCCTGTGCGATGGAAAGCGCGCCTTCTCCCGTGCGGAAACTGGGGCGCTCGCCTTGTCGGCCAACTTGTCCTTTACATTTCTTAGCCCGGGCTCAGATCTAGGGATTGAAAAGCTCTCTGAAATGCGGAGTTCACGCATCTATACTTATTGGAGACTCTCTATAAGAAGGCAAGCGCAGATGCCCCCAATCGACCATGCCTTAAGCTCACGGCGCCGAGCCGGGAGTGTACCTTTCGCTCTAATCCTTGTCGTGGCCCTGTGCCTCGCGGTGCCAACGGTCCTGTTTGGGCAAGGGCAATCGCAAGCCGGCCAGAATCCTCAACAGCAACAAAATCAGCAGAACACCACCCCTTCGTCGGGTGGTCCCACCGGTGACCTCGGGCCCATCGCGGTTCCCAAAAAGAAAGACGAAGCTCCGAAGAAAGAGGAGCCTCCAGAGAAGCCAAAGAAAGTTGAGGGCATGCCCGAATACACCCTGCATGTCAATGCGCCGCTGGTGACGCTTGACGTAGGTGTGCTAAACGCGAAGAACGGCTCCTCAATCCCAGGTTTACGGAAGGAGTACTTCCGCGTGTTTGAAGACGGGGTGCCGCAGAACATCTCCAGCTTCAATCCCACCGAGGCCCCGATTACCGCCGTGATGCTGGTGGAATTCGCGAAGAACTTTTATGGATTCGAATATGACGCTCTCTATGCGTCCTCAGTTTTTGCCCAGACTCTGAAGAAGGAAGACTATATCGCGCTCATCAGTTATGACATTCGGCCGCACATCCTGGCCGATTTCACCCAGGACAAGCGCGAAATTTACGAAGGTCTGCGCAGCCTGCAGTGGCCCATGTCCGGCGAAACGGACCTCTTTGACGCCCTCTATGACACGCTGGACCGGCTCGATGGAGTCGAGGGTCGCAAATACATCATCCTGATCTCCAGCGGCGTGGACACGTTTAGTAAGCACACACTCGACCAGACGCTCAAGAAGGTTCAGGCTGCCAAGGATACGGCTATCTACACGATCAGCACCGGCGCGGC
>DATAEJ010000110.1:0-42283 GCA_036258095.1 Candidatus Angelobacter sp.
ACGCTGGATTTCCACATTCCCTCAGCGACGGCTGCTACTATCTACCGGTTCTCAAGCAGAACCAAAACCTCAACCCGGGCTCCAAAAAGTGTCAACTATGTGCCCGGTATAAAGTGTCAACTTTGTCCCCGGTCGCACAAAAGCCTGTTACCCGATCGAGCCATTTGTGAATGCCGTCTTGTTGATTTTGGGGCGACAGATTTCCCCGGGCATCTTGACGCCAAAACGAATTTTGTTGAAACTTTTATGTCGCGGTGCGAGCCATGGACAATCTCGTTCTCTATCTGGAAGACGTTGTTTCAGACGCTCAGCTCGCCATGGCGGAGTTCAGACGCATGGGCATGGGCAAGCACGTGGTGCACATGCGCGACGGCGCGGAACTTCTCACCTACCTGCACGGTATCGACAACCCACCTCGAGGCAAGCCGAACGCGGTTCCGTCACTGGTGATTCTGGATCTCGGACTGCCGGAAGTGCATGGGATGCAGCTTCTCAATATCCTGCGCTCCCGCCGCAGCCTCAGGAAGATTCCGGTGGTTGTTTTCAGCGGGTCGGAAGATCCTTCTGTTGTCGCCGCCGCTTACGAAGCGGGCGCCTGCTCCTTCGTATGGAAAAGCGGCGATCTCGCCGAATTCCGCAAAGCTCTTTACGGCATCGTGGAGTATTGGACACAGTTCAATCGTGTCCCCGCAAACAACTAAGTCCGGCGTTGCGCATTACTCATCCCGCAGGGTTCGCATGGGGTCGACTCGGGTTGCGCGCCAGGCCGGAACCACGGTCGCGCAGAATGCCACTGCTGCCAGGATTGCGGACACTGCAGCGAACGTAGCCGGATCGGTGGTCTTCACGCCAAATACCAGTTTTGCCAGCACGCGCCCCAACGCCAGCGCGCCGGCGACGCCGATCACCAGGCCGACAACGGCTGGCTTCATGCCTTCATAGATCACCAGCCGCAACACGTCACTGATTTGCGCGCCGAGGGCCATGCGAATGCCGATCTCACGTACCCGACGCCGTACCGCGTATGAAAGGACGCTGTAAATCCCCATTGCGGCAAGCACCAGTGCAAGTCCGGCGAAGGTTGCGAGCAACAGCATGTTCAACCGCTGTGGCGAGATGGATTCCTCAATGAGATGGTCCATCGACATCACGTCAGTGATGGCTAGTTGCGAATCGAGCTGGCGGATCGTATTCGTCACAGCCGCCGTGGCGGCCTCCGGTTCGGCTGAGGTTCGTACCACCAGGTTCAAACCGAAGCTGCGCCAGTCTGCATGCTCAGGCATCGCCAGCTGCGCCATCGGCGTGTAGAGGGCGGAGTTCGCCTCTGTTTGATCAAGCCCATCCAGCTTCACGTCACCCGTGACGCCCACAATCTCGCGTACCACGCCAGGGAAGAAGCTCAAGGTCAAACGCTTTCCAATGGGATCCTCATTCGGCCAAAAGCGCTTCGCCATGGCCTGGCTGATCAGGATGACGTTCTGCCGTCCCAGTGTGTCGGAGTCATTGAAATTGCGGCCGCGAACCACCGGAATGCGCATTGCGGGCAGATAACCGGGAGAGATGATCCTCACGTCCACTTCAGGCTGCTCGGAAAGCGCCTGCGCCGGGCGGCCCTCAATGGCGATGGGCTGATGCGATCCGCCCTGCAACGGCAGGTCGTCTGCAGCGCCGACTTCCTGCACTCCCGGCAGCGCACGAATCCGCGTGAGCGCCTGGTTCCAGAAGTTGATTTCTTCTTCGGCTGATTTGTACCTGTTCTGTGGGACAGGCAGCGACATGGTGAGCAGGTTGCTGGCGTCAAAGCCGGGGCTGGCTCCGCGCAGGTTCCACAAGCTCCGGACCATCAGTCCCGCGCCGGCCAGCAGCATGAGTGACAACGCCACTTCACAGACCACCAGCGCCGCACGCGTACGATTTCCGCCCGTGTCGCCGCTCCGTCCGCCCTGCTTCAGAGTTTCGTTGACATTGGTCTTGCTCAGCTTCCACGCCGGCGCCAGCCCGGCGATGAGTCCCGCCAGCACGGAAACAGCAAATGTGAATACAAGCACGGTGCCGTCGAGTGCCACCTGCATCGGCTGCGATAGCTGCTGCGCAATGAATTTGGCGATGAGGCCGGTCCCCAGTTTTCCAATCAGCAGACCGAGCAACCCACCGAAAACGGCCAGGACGACTGTCTCAATCAGGAGCTGCTGGACCAGCTGTGCGCGGCTTGCGCCGAGTGCGGAGCGTACGGCGATCTCGCGCGAGCGGGCCAGTGCGCGGGCAAGAAGAAGGTTGGCAACATTGGCACACGCAATCAGAAGAACAAACGCCACCGCGCCAAGCAGCACCAGCAGAGCAGGGCGGACGTCACCCACCAGGTCTTCACGGAGGGATACAACTTTGGCTCCCCAGTCCTTATCGTCTTCCGGATACTGCTGCGCCAGGCGCTCGGAGATAGCAGTCATCTCCGCCTGGGCTTTTTTGATATCAACGCCCGGCTTGAGCCGCGCCACCACAATGGAGTGGTGCTCGCCGCGGTTCACGCGCTCTTTCGGTGTCCATGCCAGAGGAAGCCAGAGCTTGGGATTGCGGCTGGGATAGCTCATACCCGGCCCCATGACTCCGATCACGGTATACGGCTCGTTATTGATGGCGATCTGCCTGCCGACAATGCCGCGATCTCCGCCGAAGCGGCTCTGCCAGAAGTCATGCGCCAGAACCACTTCATGATCATGCCCGATCTGGTCCTCACCTTCTACGAACGTACGGCCGAGGATGGGTTTTTCGCCGAGGACGGAAAAGAAACTGGTAGAGACTGTGGTCGCGCCGACGAACTCCGGCTTGTCACCCGCGGTGAGATTTACCTGCGCACGACTGAAGATGGCCATACCATCGAAGACGTGGTTCTGCTGCTGCCAGTCAATGAAGTTGGCCGTGGAAACGGAAAACCGCGTGATCCCGGGGAACGCCTTCTGCGGTGGCGTGTGCCAGACATGCACCAGGCGATCAGCTTCTGGAAACGGGAGAGGCCGCAGCAGGACTGCATTGACCACGCTGAAAATTGCCGTGTTAGCGCCGATGCCCAAGCCGAGCACCAGCACCGCCACAATGCTGAATCCCGGACTCTTGCGCAGAACGCGTAATCCGTACTTAAGGTCTTGCAGTACCTTCATGGGAGTTCTCTCCTGATTTCTGTTGGACGCCCCGGGCCAGTGTTGGTTGGCGGGCGCAAGTGAAGCTTACGATTGGCAATGGCACGTGATGTGCCAAGCCGGTGCTCTGTAACCTGATGAAAATCAATGGACGTGCGCCGTTGGTCCGCGATGTTCATTGGCGGTGATGTCCGATATCGGCCACCAGTCTCCAAAAGCGCACATACGCAATCCGGCGAGCCAGGGTTGCAGGAAGTTGTACCTGCCGCCTGCGCAGTCGGGTACTATCTGGGCAGGAATACACACCTAAACAAATGAGACATCACATTATTACTGGTGCTGCCAGCGGCATTGGTTATGAACTGGCACGCGTACTGCTTCAGCGCGGGGACGCTGTAATGGCTTGCGACATCAACCCTGAGCCGATGGGGCAACTTAGTTCTGCTGCGAAGCCTGCAGCGAATTTGCAGATCCGCCAACTTGATGTCCGCGACCCCGTGCAGTGGGACGCGCTGATGCAACAGGCTGCGCGTCTCTGGCCGCGCATCGACACGGTGATGAACGTTGCGGGCGTCATGCGCGCCGGCTCGGTGGAGCAAATCACCGCTGCGGACGTGGATGTTCAGCTCGACATCAACTGCAAGGGGCTGATCCACGGTACACAGGCCGCATTTCGCGTGATGCGCAACCAGGCAGACCAGAACGGCCGCGGTCACATCATCAATATTGCGTCGCTGGCCGGAATCACTCCAATTCCGGGAGCGTCTCTTTATTCCGGATCAAAGTTCGCGGTTCGAGGCTATTCGCTGTCAGTCGTACATGAGCTGAGAAAATTCGGTATCGCCCTCACCGTCGTATGTCCGGACGCAGTCGCCACCCCAATGGTCACGCCTTACCATCACATGCCAGAGGCGGCCCTGATCTTCAGTGGCTCGCGTCTTCTTCAGACAGATGAGGTAGTGCGCGCGATCGTGAATGTTGGGCTGACGAAACGTCCGATGGAGCTCACCATGCCGAAAGGTCGCGCCTGGCTGGCGAAGCTGGCTGGCAACTGGCCCGGACTGGCCGGCATGCTGGTGGACACGATGATCAACAAGGGGAGAAAGAAGCAGGCAGCACTGCCTTGATAAGCCAATGACTTGATGGTGCTGGGCCAAGATCGTTCTCCAGAGCGGATCCTATCTGGTGTCGCACCTACGGCGCTCAAATTTTTATGGTTGATTACCCCCGGTTCCGCTTCGCTCCACCGGGGGCTAACCTGACTTCGCGCCTACGGCGCTGAAAGCATCGAGGCCGGAAGACTCAAGTAATTCCTCGAAGAATAACGGCGGTGGACTTGAATGACGCTGTGGACTTGCCCGCCGCTTTTTGTTTAAGCTATGGCCCCTCTTTTAGCGGAGCACCTTGAACGCGTGGACCCAATCGTTCTTTGCGAAACCAGGGATACACCACAGGATGCAGAGCGGCTCAATGGCACGCGCTGCTTCGACTCCGCCCATATCTTCCGTTTCCCAGCCGAACGTGGTCAGGATTTCGCGCACTTCTTTTTTCGCTTCTGCGCTGTTGCCGCAGATGAACATGGACGGCGGTCCGCCTTTGAGTTGCGGGTTGACCATGAGATCGCTTCCCACGCTGTTGAATACCTTCACGAAGTTTGCCTGCGGCGCCAGGCGTTGCAGGCGCTCCATGAGCGAATCATCGAGAGTGGTGAAGAATTTCAGGATGCCTTTTTCAGGCGGAGCTGACGCGATGGGATTTACGGCATCCATGACGGTCTTTCCCACGGCGTAGGGTGCGATGGTTTTTACAACGTCTTCCGCGACCTCGCCTTTCACCGCCAGCACCAGCGCGTCAGATTGCTGCGCGGCTTTTTCGTAGGTTGTGACCTCGCCGTCAAAGTCAACTTTCTTGCCCTGCGTTTTAGTGCCCATGGTGACCTGATGGCCGTGCTTCTGGAAGCCTTTGGCCAGCGTGATGCCGACCTCGCCGGTGCCGAGAACGCCGATTCGCTTTTTCATGGAAGAATCCTTCTTTCGGCGGAAGTAGATTCGAGCCGCGACGGACCAGATTCAGAAAAGTTGAGCGCGTTAATTTCATTCAGCGCGCTTGTCCGGTTAGCGAAGGCAGCACTGGCCTATTTCGCTGTTGATTCGTGCTGCAGAATCGTAGTATGTTGGCTCGATTTCCTCAGGGGAATTGGGCTCCGCAGGTGCTCTCAGCTCTTTGACAATCGAAATGTGCCCAATTGGACGGCGATTCGGCACAAAAAACGGGGGTCGACAGGCCTGTGACAGGCCTGTCGAATTGAGGTTTGACCTTTAGTTTCAACAAAACAGCCCACCCCCGGGGTGGGGGGTGGCCGGCGATGCCGACCGATCGCGCGAAATCGCCGTAATCGCACGGAATCGCCGTAATCGGGAAACCATGATCTTCTGGCAGGTACGTTAGGAAGGGACCAAGGAAGCAGAACCCGGGAGTTGTGCCGCGATGAACGCTGATCCACGCTAATCGGAAACCGGCGATGTTTCCGCTAAGTCGTTTGGAATGCTGGTGACCGTGTGTAGTGAGGTTGACATCGCGAGGGATGGCGAGGGTGATTCACTCGGATGGCCTTGTGATGGTAGTGACTAAGTCCTTTGGAATGCTAGTGACCCCGGGGGAGGAGGGGCACCCCTGCAAATGGTCCAAACCGGGCGCATACCTGACAGAACAGACCGGGGGCATCCCTGACACTGCGAGGCTGGGCAGGCGCGGGTTTAGAAATGGCTTTGCGGCGAAGTCGTCTCGTAGGACAAAAAAAAATGGCCAGGCAGCTCAAGCCGCCTGGCCTGATGTGCAGGTTGTGTCATTGCGGGTTGCTGACCTCCGCGGGATGTGAAGTCACGCCTGCGGTCACCGGCTGGCTGGGCTCGTCGGCGATCTTCACGGTGGAGAATATCCGCTGCAGCCGGTCAAACATGCCGTTGTAGTCCACGGATTTGGTGTTGCCCTGGGTCTCTTCCACGCCGAGCGCGAACTCGTAGCAGGCGCCCACGCCATTGTTGGCGCTGCCCTGAATCCAGCGATGGAAGTACTTCACGTCAGTCTGCTCGGTAGCATTTTCCACCCGGGTGTATTCGACGCCGCGCAGCATCGCCTTGGCCGGAATGGATTCGTCGCTCGCGTCCACCGGAGTGGTATTCCCGATTTCGGCTGGCGACGGCGTTGCGAACGCGCCGCACTGCTCCTGCGTGAGGCCCTTGTTCACGCTGATCTTGAAGAACGAAGAGGCCGGGTCATTGATGTGGCCGACGTTCGCCAGCACCACTCCGCCGGGCTGGGCAAAGTTCATGGGAGCCGGATCTGCCCACGCGGTGTCGTCGCCCTTGAAGTCAGGCAGCATTTTGTAGGTGCGCGGATAGCGGAAGGAAATTCCGTCATCCTCATTCTTGTAGCGGATGGTCGCCAGATTCCTGCCGGCGACCTTCTTCTTCGGAGTCTCCGCTTTTAGCGGCGAGGGTTCCGGCGTTGGCGTTGGGAGCACCACCGCGGTTGGGTTCTGTGCAACCGTTGTCTGCGAGGGCTGGTTGCTGCTGGTCTGTTTGGTTTTGCTGGAGCACCCGTCGAGCGCGATGGCGAAGACCATCGCCAGTGCTGCGGTTGCCACCATGGTTGCCGGGACACTCAGGGCAAAGGTGCGGCGCAATGCCTGCCCCAGCCCGGTGCCTGCTTTCTCATTCGTCTGCTTCATGTTTCTCACCTCCGCTGCCTGAGCAGCACCCAGAGGAATGGCACGAAGCGGGCCAGACCAGACGCAGTTGAATTTATTGGAGTTAGCTTGTTTTGCTGGCAATCCGATCGTCGCTGATCACAGACACTGTGTGCGCGCTGACACGGTCCTATTGTCCCGTCTTCTTCCAAATGACGTCTTCATTGTTGCGGCGATCGACCAAGGCATCGATCTTTTGGCTGCCACCGGATCGGAACAAGATGCGGCCCTCCACACCTTTGCGGAAGAAAATACAATCGGCCTCGGGAAGAAGCTCTTCACGCGGGCGGTCTTGGCGTTGAACGTAAAGATGCCCGTTTTCCGCAGAAACGGTTCGCACTACGCCGGGAGCAAGTTCGTATTGTCCAAGGTAGTCCTTGAAACGCTCCGGATCGCTGGTTCCCAGGGCCGGATCTTCGTAATACCGCAGCACCTGGCCGGCGACGATCTGCCATTTGCCATTGCGATACATCCACGTGTCGGTTGCGTGGTACCTGGCATGAAGCTGCTGATTGTAGATGACCTCGGTTTCATCCATGTCGTAACTCAGGATGGCCGTGCTGTTCTCAATGTGGCTCTTGACATGCACGATCGCGATTTGGCCGGAGTAGCCTCTGGGCAATGGGGCAACGTCTTTGACCAGAGCAGCTTTATCCATGCTGCGGCCCTTTTCGTCGAAGTACATCGCGTCGTCGGCGAAGTATTTCTGCCATGGCTCGGGATTGCCTGGTGCGACGGCGTCAAACAGCTCTTGCGTTCGCCGAACAAGCTCCTGCTCGGTTATCTTCGACGGCTCGGCGATTTTGGTCTGCGCGAAACCGCAGACCAGCAGAAGGATGAGTGCGCATGCGAAGAAGATCGTTTTCATGAAAGAAATCCACCTCCAGGAACAGGCCGCAATGCTTTGACGGTTAGCTGCCGCACTCGGAAGCGCAAAAATCTTTTACACTCTACACCGTGGTTCAAGCGAAGCGAGTTGCGAAAAGGTTCCGTGCGGTCCTGGAGCGCAGCACGGATGGCCTGAACTGGACCATCGTTCGCGTGCCGTTCGATGTAGCGAACCTCTGGGGCGTGCGCGGCCAGCTCAGAGTGAAAGGCGACATCAACGGCTTTCCATTCCATACGTCGCTGTTTCCTACCGGCACCGGCCGCCACTTCATGATGGTGAACAAGCAAATGCAGAAAGGCAGCAAAACCACAGCTGGCATGGAAGCACGCTTCCGCATGGAGCCGGATACAGAAAAGCGAGAGATTGTGGAACCCGAAGAACTTCAGCGGATCCTCAAGCAATCAAAGTCACTCAAAAAGTTTCACGGGTCCTTTAGCAACTCTATGCGTCACTACATGGCCAAGTGGGTAGGCGAGCCCAAGAGTGCCGCTGCGCGCGAGCGTCGAGCGGAAGAGCTTGCGGAGCGGCTGATGATCACCATGGAGGCGGAACACGAACTGCCTCCCGTGTTGCAGGCGGCATTTGTGCAGAATCCTCTTGCGCGAAAGGGCTGGGAGAAAATGCCGGCCTCGCACCGAAGGTCGCACTTGATGGGTATCTTTGGATACAAATCACCGGAATCGCGAGCTAAGAGGCTGGCAAAGGCGCTGGACGAGATGGTTCAGTATTCGGAGAAGGGGAAATTGAAAGGAAGTGGCAGGGAAGAGCTGGACTAGACTGCTGGGAACGACATCAGGCGCATAGAAAAGCCCCTCCGGCAAACGAGGGACCTTTCCTTGAACAACATAGCTTCACTGCGCGAGTCAGCAGTAATGAACCCTCGCCGATCCGCGATTATTCGCGATGATCAGCGGTTCCTCTAGCGGCGTGGCTTGGGGCGCCCGGTCTTGAGCCAAGAGCTGGTCTTATGCCACTTTCGCTGCCGCTGGTTTTTCCTGCGCCCGCGCAATCAGCACCGAGCATGGCGCGTGTCTTGCCACCGACTCCGCCACGCTGCCCAGCAGGAATTTCTGGATGCCGCGTTTGCCCTGCGAGCCCAGCACAATCAGGTCGGCCTTCCAGAGCTTCGCCGTCTCAAGGATGCCATTTCGGATCTCGTCATCCACGACGCGGGTTTCCACCGTGAAACCTGCACGGCGCAGAATATCGGCCGCGGCGTCAGTCGATTTCTGGGCCAGCTCAGCCAGTTCCCTGCGGCGCTCTGCGAGTTCAGGCGTCCAGCCCGGCGCCATTTCCGGGGGCGCTGAAAAGTAAAGTGGTTCTACCACTTCCACAACCATTACCTTGCTTGTCTCCGGACGGAACTGCTCCGCCACCGCATGCGCGGCGGTTTCGGAATACGTTGAACCATCGGTAGCCAGTAGGATTCTCATAACGTCTCTCCAGCCGTACATCTATAGTTTAGGCTGGATTCAGAGTCATGCGGTGACGTGGCTCACATCTCCGACGGCGCAGGTCACATCTCCGACGGCGCAGGGAAGATCTGGTGAGTTCAAGGGCAGGCGCGTTGATTTGCGGCTAGCGCTTCTCCGACCTGCTTCTCTATGAGGGTTCATCTGCGGCGAAGAGCCTTGGCTTTGTTTCATGCTTTCTGAGGATCAGGTACCCAACCAGCACCGCACAGAGCAGCATGGCCACTCGCACGTACACCGCCGAGGGAAGCTGTGCGTCGCCGAAGATCTGGCGCAGCAGGCCGAAGCTCGCGCTCGTCGTACAGCAGCCGAAGTAGACGCGCTCGCTGACTGGGCGGGAGATGCCAGTAAGCACGAGCAGCGCGCCGCTGATCAGGACGTACGCGCCGGTCATGATCCATGCCGACTTAGGCGAGGCGGCGCCCAGCGGGCGAATGACCAGCATTCCTGTGGCGACGGCGACGGCGAGAAAAGCAACCGTGTGAATCAAGGCGATGAGAGCGCGCTTGCGATTGGTGAGTATCGTGTAGGGGATCATGACTGCCTGAACCAGCCTACTAGCTGTGGCACACGGTGGTTGTGATGTTCGTCACAGGGGAGATCGGCTTATCGAGGATAACGGGACAACCGAATATCGGAGGATCGAGATGACGCCACGTGTGCCATAGCCTTGGGCTATCCAGATATTTCGATGATCAGTTATCCCGACGCATCATTTCGCTCCCGGTCCTCGCAGCGCCCGCCCTGCGTTCACGCCGGTCATCTTGCCGTCGGCGAACTCAAGCTGGCCGTTCACCAGCACGTAAGCCACTCCCTGTGAAAGCTGCGTCGGCTCGGCATAGGTCGCTTTATCAATGATGGTCGCCGGATCGAAGATGGTGATGTCGGCAAAGAAGCCTTCTTTCAACAGCCCGCGTGCGGCCAGGTGCTCCCGCTGTGCAGGCATTGACGTGATCTTCCGGATCGCCTGCTCCAGCGGCATCAGCTTCAGGTCGCGTACATAGTGACCAAGGAACCTTGGCATGCTGCCGAACGCGCGCGGGTGCGTGTGCGGCTCGAACAGCGGCCCATCCACCGGCGACTCGCTCGCGTCCAGACCAATGCTGGTCCATGGCTGCTTCAATCCGAACTGCAAGTCCTCTTCACTGGCGATGAAATAGAGCGCGCCGGTTTGGCCTTTGTCGGCGAGCACGATGTCAAACAGCGTGTCCAGCGGATCTTTGTTCTGCTCCTTCGCAATCTGCGCGATGGTCTTCCCCGTGAGCGGCTTCAATGCCTGGTTCACCACCGACGAAACCATCACGCCCTCGGCACCGCCTGACGCAAGATATAGGTTCTCCCAGTCGGCGTGCTCTTCTGCCAGTTCGGTCTTGATGCGGGCGCGGGTTGCAGGATCGCGGAGCCGCTCCAGCAGCTTCTCCATGCCGCCGTTGGCCATCCATGGCGGAAGCGCCGAAGCCAGCGCTGTGCCGCCGGCAACATATGGATACATGTCTGCCCTTACGTCCTGGCCGGCATCGCGCGCCGCCTGCAGCTTGCCGACAATCTGCGCCATGGTGCCCCAGCGCGGCTTGCCAGCAATCTTCAGGTGAAAGATCTCCACTGGAAGCCCGGCTTCGCGCCCGATGCGAAGCGCTTCATCAATCGCCGCAATCTCGCTCTTGCCCTCGCTGCGCATATGACTGGCGTAAATCCCGCCGTACTGCGCCGCCACTTTGGCCAGCTCAATCAGCTCTTCCGTCTTTGCATAATGTCCCGGCGGATAGATCAGCGCCGTGGAAACTCCCATAGCGCCTTGCTCCATGGCCTGACGCACCAGCCCGCGCATTTGGTCCAGCTCCTGCGGCGTAGGCGCGCGATTCTCGTCCCCAATCACCGCCTCACGCACCTGTGCGAGCCCAACATACGTGCCCAGATTGAGTGGCGTGCCCTGCCGCTCCAGCCGCGCGAAGTAGCCGTTCAGGTCGGTCCAGTCGATCGTCAGGTGATAAGGTTCAATTGAGGGCAGCAGCGCCTTGATGGTGATTGCATTCTGCGGCGCGATGGAACCGCCTTCTCCGGTGATCTCGGTGGTAATGCCCTGCGAAAGTTTGCTCACAGCTCGGTTGTCGATGAGCAGAGCCGCTTCGGACTGCCCCAGCATGTCAATGAATCCCGGCGCAACCACCATCCCTTTGGCGTCGATCGTCTTCTTCGCCGTCGCTCCGCTCAGCCTGCCGATCGCGACGATGCGATCGCCGCGGATCCCGATGTCGCCCGCGTACCATGGATTACCCGAGCCATCAATGATGTGCCCGTTCGTGATCAGCACATCGAAGGTTTGGGCAGGCTGGTTTGCCGGTTGTTGCGCCAAGAGCAGGGAAGAGAGAACGATTGCGAACACAAGAACACACGCGTGCCGAAGCCGCATTAGGCAGGACTCCTGAAGGTGAGTGATTCTGGCTAGCAGGTTAGACTACGCGGTTTCGCAGGAACTTGCACTTGTTTCCCCTCGATGACTCGTTGCCACTTAAGACTCGCAGCTTTGAAACGTCCTCCCAAACCTCCTTCCAGCTTTGCTTCCGCGCTAGAATCTCATCATTACCCCACGGCCCTGAACGTATTCTCGAAACTCAGGAGTCAGCTTATGCAGCGCCTGCTTCTCGCCTGCTCAATCTCTCTGATCGCCGCATTCACCTTCGCTCAACATCACGAATCGCCGGCAAGCTCCAAACCGGTAACACTCGTCACCGGCATCGGCGACCTCCATCATCCCGTGACCACCAGCAACCCGGAAGCGCAAAAGTTCTTTGATCAGGGCCTGCGCTACATCTTTGCGTTCAATCATGACGAGGCAAAACGTTCCTTCGAGCACGCCGCGCAGCTCGATCCCAAAATGGCGATGGCGTGGTGGGGCGTGGCCGAGGCGGTTGGTCCCAACTACAACGATCCCGCCGATCCCGATCGCTTCAAGCAGGCCCACGATGCAATCACCAAAGCCGCTTCTCTCGACGGCACCGCCTCAGAGAACGAAAAGGCTTACATCAGCGCGCTTGCCAGGCGCTTTCCCGCCGATCCGAAAGCCGACCTTCGTAAAGCCGCTGAAGACGCGCACGGCGCCATGGGCGATGTCGCAAAGCAGTTTCCTGATGATCTGGACGCATCGGTCCTTTATGCGGAAGCCGGCATGAACCTTCATCCCTGGGGGCTATGGCATCCTGACGGCTCGCCCGAACTCGGCACCGAAGAGATTGTCGCCACCCTGGAGTCAGTCCTGCGCCGCGACCCCAACCATATGGGCGCAATCCATTACTACATTCATGCGGTTGAAGCTTCGCCCAATCCTGAGCGCGCGCTCGCCGCGGCCAATCGTCTTGCGGCCCTCGCTCCCGCCGCCGGACATCTCGTCCACATGCCCGCGCATGTCTACATCCGCACCGGAGACTTTGATGCCGGAGTTAAAACTAATCAACACGCCGCCGATGCCGATCGCGCCTACATGAAAGCCAGTGGCGCGCAGGGCATTTACCCGGCCATGTATTACAGCCACAACCTGCACTTCATCGCCATGTGTGCCAGCATGAACGGGAACTACGCGGAATCGCAGAAGGCCGCGCAGATGCTGGCCGCACACGTCGCGCCGCTGGTCAAGGACATGCCGCCGCTCGAAGGCTTCATGACCATCCCCATGGCGGTCGAGGTCCGCTTCCACAGGTGGGACCAGATCCTCGCAAGCTCCGCGCCTGATCCTTCCATGAAAGTTGCCGGCGTATTCTGGCATTTCGCCCGCGGCATGGCCTTCGCCGCAAAAGGCAGCGTGCCGGAAGCAGAGAATGAGTACCAGATCGTGCGCCATGCAGCCGAAATGACGCCACCAGACGCGGTCTTTGCCATGCCGGTGAACAACAAAGCCAAAGACGTGCTGACCATCGCACAAAACGTGCTCGGCGCAAAGATTGCGCTGGCGAAGAAGGATTCCGCCGCAGCGGTTTCCATGTTGCGCCAGGCCGTAGCGATCCAGGATTCTCTCAAATACGATGAACCGCCTGACTGGTTCTTCCCCGTACGCGAATCGCTCGGCGCTGTCCTCCTCATGGGCGGCAACGCGCCGGAAGCAGAGAAGGTGTTTCGGGAAGACCTGGAGCGCAACCCGCGCAATCCACGGTCACTCTTCGGGT
The DNA here is from genome assembly GCA_036258095.1 of Candidatus Angelobacter sp. GTDB lineage: Bacteria > Acidobacteriota > Terriglobia > Terriglobales > Acidobacteriaceae > Angelobacter. The sequence goes on from DATAEJ010000110.1 coordinate 13,401, forward strand.
TGAGCGAGTCCCTGAAAGCCCAGAAGCGCACATACGACGCCCAGTTTGTCGATCGCCAGTTTCAGTCATCGTGGAAAGCGCCCGACATCAAGTTGCGCGTGGAGGATCTGGCCTGAGTTTCTTTGATTCGCGACTATCCGCGTTCATTCGCGGCTAACTCTGTTTTGTTGCCGTGGTCAGGTTGATCTTTGCTCCGAAGTTTACTTTCTCGCCGTCGTAGTATTCGGCGATGGCCTGCACCACGGCGTCGTCTACTTGTTCGCGCTTCTCCGGGGGCACAGATTTCAGCAGTGGAGCAAACGGAACCGTGACTTCCTGAAAATACGCCCAGACTTCTTGCGGCGTGCCTGGCCATGTCCAGTCCACGGTTGTGAAGTTTTCCTCCGCGTGCTCAAATCCTGCGCTGCGCAGCTGTCCCGCCAGAAGGCCCGGCTGTCCGTAGGCAAACATCTTGCGTGCCGCTTCGGGAATCGTGCCGGTCTGCGCCACCCGAAGCAGCGTCCCAATGGTGCTGGAGAAGTAAGGCTGGCCCATCACGCCCCATGTCAGCAGCGCGGCACGGCCACCCGGCTTAAGCACGCGATATGTTTCTCGCAGCGCATTGACTGCGTTTGCAAAGAACATGATGCCGAGCCTGGAAGTCACACAATCAAAGCTTGCGTCGGGAAACGGCAGCCGATGGGCATCAGCTTCCTGGAATCGGACATTAGTGAGTCCACGTTGCGTAGCGCGCTGCGCTGCAATCTGCAATGGCGCCGGCGAGATATCCGCTCCCACCACTTCGCCCGTACCGGCCAGCAGCGTGGCAATCGAAATGGCAGGCTCGCCGCTTCCGCAAGCCACATCAAGCACGTGCATCCCGGGTTCGACCTGCGCCGCGCTCACAATCGCGCGAGTCATCGCGCTACCCATCTCGGCCGACTGCCTGCGCCATTTCTCGCTGGCGACCGCGCGGCCAAAGCTGTTCCAGTCTGGGCTCTGTACGTTAGACATCCGTTCGATTCTAAATGCGCTAACGCTCAGGCTGTGCGCTCCCGCCCAGCGAACCACCGGTCACAACAACCTCTCCGTTCGGCATTCTCTCCAGCCCAGGCGCGTATTCTCCCAGCAGTTTGCGTTTCCACCACGCTCCTGTCCGCCGTTTTTCTTCCATGGTGGTGAACCAGTATTGCCAGAGCACCACGCGCATTTTCTGCGGCGGAGATTTCGGGAACGGGTTACCGGCGAAGAGCTGCAGCACCGTAGGCTCGTTGCGGAGCAGGCGCTCCTCCGTCTGTACGACAAACGTGTTCTGCCGCCATGGCGCTAGGGACGCGAACCATAGGTTCCATTCGAACCGCGGCTGGTAAGGTGCGTAGATGCCCGGCCGCGCCATCGGGTCCTGCGGCTTGTAGCGGAACGGATAGGCGGTCCAGTTCTGCCCATCATTGCTGCCCTGGAACTCGATCTCATAACGCTCGTGCGTCATCACTGCAAACAGCCCATAGCGGTTGGCGATACGGAACGGCTCAAGCAGGCGTACGGGTTCGTCAGGAAGAATGTTGCCAAGCCGAAGCGTGCCAAGCAGCAGGTCAAAACTAACGTATAAGACCAGCGCAAGCGCCCAGCCCATCAGCAGGAGGTAAACGTATTCCGAGCGGCGGCGAGGTGCTGTGACTGGCGCGTCATCGTGAGCCGCATGCTCCGGCGGCGCTGAAAGAGTGTTCCGCCATTTTAGAGGCACAAATCTCGCCAGGTACTTGTCGTCCAGCAGCAGAAACCCGAGGCATAAAACAAGGTAGTTCAGGAATGTATAGTTCGCCGTGATAATAATGCCGGCCTGGAACGGCGTAACAATCCAGAAGCAGATGATCTTCCAACGGCGTGGCAGAAACAGCATGAACACCAGGCCAAGCTCGGCGACGAACGTCATGCCCACCGTGAACGCATGAAAACGGTGCGGCAGCTGCTGCACGTACCAGCCCACCCAGGTCGGCAATGGGCAGTTCTGGTAATAGTCGTCCATGGCGGTAAAGTGTCGCCAGGAGTAGTCGCCGCTAGCGAGTTTCACCACGCCCGATTCGAAGTAGATACGGAACCATTCCCACAAGAGAAGAAACCGTGTTGCGCGGTTCGGCGGCGAAGCAGCTCCCCAGCCGGGTCGCAGGCCGCGCGGCGCAAAGAAAAACGAGATGAACCCGGCCTCCAGTAGCATGCCGTCCGACTGGTAACTTGAGAAGTCCTGCGCCGTTGAGACGAATGAGATGAAGCAAACGAAGCACACCGCCAGGCTCGCTCGTGGCCAGAAGTTCAATATCAGCGCAATCGATGCTGCGATTCCCAGCCACGTGGTCAAAATCAGCATGCCATTACCAGCTGACAGCCAAAAGACAGATGGTGCAAACCAGAAGCGCTGAAGCCCCGGATAATATTGCGGCACAAGTTTGAGATAGTCCGCCGCAGGAAGAATGCCGGTTGAGCCGTTCAGGCCCTTGATCTGGAAAAGAAGCGAGTAAAACGCTGAGAAGTAAATGAGGCCGAGACAGCGGAGAAAAATCCATCGCGGCAACAGGTGCCCAGGGCGATCCGGCGAAGACTGCTCCGGGAGAAACAGCCAGCGCAGGATATTCCGCCACGCGTCCATGGAGCACCGATTATTTCATAGATGCACGTGGACAAGACGTCTCGGTGATCGTGATGCCGCCGTTCAGCGTTGTATCTGGTGGAAGGATGGAGACCACCGCAACTGCGCGCTGCAGTACGAAGACGGGGCAACCATGAGCAGGAAAGCTGCCACTAAGGTGAGCAGAGCCCCGTACAATTCAGGAAAGCAACCTCGCCTGCATTGCAGCGAGGAATTCTTTGCAAGGAGTGCCATGAAATATAGTTTGCTCGCAATCGCTATTTTGGTTTTTGCTGTCCCCGCACTGGCCCAACAGGAGCAGCCTCCTATTGACGTGTTCGCGGGCTATTCTCATTCCAGTAATTTTGATACCGGCCTGAACGGATGGATTATTGCAGGCAATTACGATTTCAGTGAATACTTCGGTTTTGAAGGAGAGATCAGCGGTCACTACGGCGGCATTGGGCTAGGCGGACTGCCAATAATCCTGCCCGGCGCGCCATCTCACGTTAATACCAGCATGCACAATTACAATTTCGGCCCGCGTATTACCTGGCGATCTCCGGAACAGCCGTTCAACGTCTTCGGTCATCTCCTGTTTGGTGCCAGCCATGCGAGTATCAGCGCCACCGGCGTCCCCAGCCAGGGAGACACAGCATACTCATGGGTATTGGGCGGGGGGCTCGATTACAACTTCAACACCAACTGGGCCGGCCGGGCGCAGCTCGATTACCTGCACACCAACTTCTTTGATAACGGCCAGGGACATCCGCGTTTCGCGATTGGCCTGGTCTACCGTTTTGGAGAATCTCGCTAACCCATTGGCGAAAAGAATGCCTTCAATGCCCGTCCTGACCGGACGGGCTTTTTGTTTTAACGGGAGTCGCCGCACCGGCCACCAGGAGGCAGCTACTTTGCTTGCAATTTTGTGATGATTCCGCTGAAATCATTGCCTAAGGGGCACCGCCATCAACAATGGAAGCCGGCCAACTGGTACTCATCACCTTGCACAATCCGCGCGAGAAATTCTGGGGAGTGCTGAGCGCCCTTACTCCCGCAGGCGTGAGTGTGCGCGGGGTGGACCTGCAATCACTCGATGATTTCATCCAACTGGTAAAATCCGGAGAGCCGGCCAGCGCAAGCGTGGTGTTTTTCCCCATGCATCGGGTGCAGCGTATCGAACTCGACGAACGCAGTGGCGACCTGCCGTCATTGGCAGAACAGTTTCAGGACAAGACCGGCAAGGAAATCAATCGCTACTTCGCGGAGCCGCTCTCATGATACGCCAGTTGACGTCCACGCCCAACCTGTTAACCCTGATGCGGCTGGTTTTTGTGCCTTTGATCGTGCTGGCTGTGGTTGGAAATCATTACAGCTGGGCGCTGGGAATCTTCATCGTTGCGGGAATAACTGACGGGCTTGATGGCTTGCTGGCGCGGCTCATGAAGCAGCAGACCCAGCTTGGTCAATACCTGGATCCGATCGCGGACAAGCTGCTCCTGAGCACCATGTTTCTGGTGCTGTCATTTATGCATCGCATTCCCTGGGGCGTGACGGTCCTGGTTTTCAGTCGCGACATCATTATCGTGATCATCTGCACGCTCCTGTACATCACCGGAGCGATGAAGAGCTTCCCACCCAGCTTCTTCGGAAAGGCCAATACGGCGGCGCAGATCGTGACAGTTCCGCTCGTGCTTGCCAATGAAATCATTCCGCACGTGCGCTGGATTGAGACAGCACGCCACCTGTTCTTCAACATCGTAGTGATACTGACCGTGGTTTCGGGCGTGCACTATCTCTGGCGCGTGGCGATGGCGCTGCGGCACACCGGCTCGCGCGCGACCCCGGCGTAACCGGGACAGCGTTTACTTCTTCAAGTTGACTGCCAGAAGAAACAGGAAAGTCAGGCCGAGTGCTGCCAGAAAAGCTCCCACAAACTCCACGCCATTCAGCGTTGACTTGAACACCATTGCCAGTCCCAGAATTGTGGCAAACAGCGCCGCAAAAACCTGAAGAGCTGCGAAAATATTGCGCACGGAACCTCCTGAGGAACAGCGCATTGTAGCCGAATAGCGCAGCTCTTAGTACTTTGAATCTGCTATGCGCAATCCCACTGACCTACCGGTGTATCGGCTCCGGCTCCTCCACTTTCGCTTCGCGCAGGAACTTTGCGGCTTCCTCGGGCGGTGTCGGATTGATATAGAAGCCCGTGCCCCATTCGAAACCCGCAATCTTGGTCAGCTTGGGAATGATCTCCATGTGCCAGTGGTAGTAATCGTTCGTGTTTTCCTGGATCGGCGAGGTGTGCAGCACGAAATTGTATGCTGGATTGCCAAGCACGCGGATTGCCTTGTTCAGGACGATTTTGAGTATGCGCGCCAGGTTCTCATACAACTGCGATGGTGAGTTCTCAAAGGCTGATTCGTGCCGCCGCGGCAGGATCCAGGTCTCAAACGGATATCGCGGTGCGTACGGGCACAGCACCACAAAATCCTGGTTTTCCGCGGCCACCCGCACGCGAGACTCTGTTTCCTGTCGAAGGATGTCGCAGTAAATACAGCGCTCTTTATTGGTGAAATAGCGCTTGGCGCCTTCCAGTTCTTCGGTAACCTGCTTGGGCAGGATCGGCAATGCGATCAGTTGCGAATGCGCGTGTTCGAGCGAAGCCCCCGCGGCCTCGCCATGGTTCTTGAACACCATGATGTACTTGAATCGCCGGTCCTGCTTCAGGTCGAGAATGCGATCGCGGAATGCCCAGAAAACATCTTCGATACGACGGAGCGGCATAGTGGCAAGTGTCTGATTGTGGTCCGGAGTCTCGATGATGACTTCGTGAGCGCCGATTCCATTCATCTTGTCGAACATCCCGTCCGCCTGGCGATCCAGGTCACCTTCAATGCCCAGCGCGGGAAACTTGTTCGGGATCACCCTGAGATTCCAGCCGTTAAAGTCGCGCTTGCCATTTTCGGACGCAGGCCGGTAAGCCAGAATTTCAGGCGGCGTCTTGCTTTCATGGCCGGGACAAAATGGGCAGAAACTGTCGCCTTTGATGTCGGCGCGCTCGCGGGAGAAATCAGAAGGACGCTTGGAACGGTCGGTGGAGATGATGACCCAGCGCCCGGTTATAGGATCTTTTCGCAGCTCAGGCACGACTACTATCTTACAACCGATTGCCGGGGCCGGCGCTTCAGTTGAGCGGAAATGCGTTGCGGAAGAGGGAGATTTCGGGACTTTTTCCCGGCTCGAGATAGACGCTGACTATATCGAACCGAAAGGGTGGCTCGCCCTTGATACGCCTCAGGAAGTCACGCGCTATTTGTGACAGATCGCGGCGTTTGTCCGGATCAACCGCCGCTTCAGCCGGTTGGACGCTCCGCGTTGTGCGGGTCTTTACCTCCACGAAGCAGAGCGTCGCACCGTCCCAGCCGACTATATCCAGTTCACTCTTGCAGCGTGGGCTGCGGTAGTTGCGTGCGATGATCACATAACCCTGTCGCCGCAGGTAGAAGTAAGCTTCCTCTTCACCACGACGTCCGGTCTCCAGGTGCGCAGCGGCTCCCGCACGGCCCGGCAATAGCCGTGCAGCGCGATCCATGAGGCGTAAGGTCAAGCGGGTGATTTCGGCGGAGATGTACAAGCGATCTATTGTGCTTGTCCGTTTTCGGATTCGAGTTCAGCTGATACGCTAACGGACCCACCAGTTACCTTCAGCTTCTTTTCCCAAGCCTTGTAACCTGGTTTTTTTATAGCGATTGTATGCTCGCCTGGCTGAAGATCGAGAACGGAAGGCGTATTGCCCATGAACTCGCCATCGACTTCGATTTCTCCGCTCACTGGGGCCGATGTGACGGAGACTTTCGAAGCCCCGCTCGCGCCTCCACTGGCTTGCAGGGCATCGTTTCGTGCTTTGAAGTTCTTGTAATCGGCCTGAGACATCTCAGTTATGCCGCCATTCGCCAGGATGTAAACGCCTGAGTGTAGCGTGCTCTTCAGGTCGCATTCCTGGAACTTTTCCTCATTGCCGATCTTCTCGGCCAGAACCGCCAGCTTTGTGGGTGCCTTTTTCCATTTCGCCAGATAGGGTTGATTGCGAGCAGTTCTCCTTACCGGGAATGAGCAGTCATAGGTGAAGTCGAAAGCATGTACTCCATCAGCTTCCCAGATGTTGCCTCTGCCGATTCCTCGATACTCGTTATAGCGGACATTATGAGATCCCCAATTTTGCTGAAGTACGTGGACCTTCAGCGGGTAGTCTGCCGGATCTTTGCCGGCCAGAACAACTATAGGAAAGAGGAAAAGGGTGACTACAGAGGCGAACAGCCGCTTCATAGCATCTCCTTGGCACTCAGGAGTAACTGAAAGGAAGGGCTGAAGTATAGCTTTGGATCGAAGGTCCAGTCAACGTGTATGGCTGAAGGGAAGTGGGCCAGGTTCCACTGGCCCACGAGCTGGAACATCGTCGCTGGACGGGAGAACTACCGCTCTTTTTCCACGATGCTGATGCACTCTTCCAGAACATCGAGTGCAATGTCCGCCTGCTCCGGCGTCACGATGAGCGGAGGCGCAATGCGGATAGAGTTTTCCCCGGCGCCCAGGAAAAGCACACCGCGTTCAAACGCCAGGTCCACAATGCGATCACGCTCGTCGTGCGCGGTGGCTCTGGTCGCCTTGTCCTTCACGATCTCCACGCCCAGCATCAGGCCGCGTCCACGCACGTCGCCTACCATGGGGTGCTTCTCCACCCACGGAGTGATCCGGCGCAGGATACGGTTACCCACGGTCGCTGCATTCTGCATTGCCTCGCGCTCCAGGACATCCATGGTGGCCAGAGCGGCCTCAATGCAAATGGGATTTCCACCGAAAGTTGATGCATGCGAGCCCGGTACCCAATCCATGATCTCGGCCCGCGCCATGGTCACACCCAGCGGCATGCCGCTGGCAATCCCCTTGGCTATGCAAACGATGTCAGGTTCCACGCCCGTATCTTCAATCGCCCACATCTTGCCGGTTCTGCCGGCGCCGCACTGTACTTCGTCTGCGACGAGCAGGATTCCATGCTTGTCGCAAATGCGCCGCAGCTCTTTCATGTATTCGCGAGGCGCAGGCACGTAGCCGCCTTCGCCCTGGATAGGCTCGATGAAGATCGCCGCGCACTCCTCGGGAGGCATCACCGTCTTGAAGACCTTGTCTTCAATAAAGCTCACGCACTCCTTGATGAACTGCGCTTCCGTCATGCCCTCCGGCCGGCGATAAACATACGGATAGGGCACGTGCTCCACTCCCGGAAGCACCGGGAGAAAGCGCCGGCGCTGCTGGACCTTTGACGCTGTAAGCGAGAGCGCACCCATGGTCCGTCCGTGGAACGCACCATAGAACGCAATGATCCCCTGGCGCTTGGTGTGATAGCGTGCCATCTTCATGGCGGCTTCCACAGCTTCCGTTCCGGAGTTGCCGTAGTAAACGCGCACCGGGCCGCTCATCGGGGCTGTTTTGGCCAGCCGCTCGGCGAGCGTGATCATGTTTTCGTAATAGAAGTCCGTCCCGGACATGTGGATCAGCTCGCCCGCCTGCTTCTGGATGGCCGCCACCACTTGGGGATGGCAATGTCCCGTGGAGCACACGGCAATACCCGACGAAAAATCCAGGAACTCGTTGCCGTCCACGTCTTCCACAATGCTGCCTCGGCCGCTTTTGGCGACCAGCGGATAAGAGCGTGTGTAGGAAGGTGAAATGTACTGCGCATCGCCCTTCAGGACTTTCTGTGCATTAGGGCCGGGCAGCTTGGTGCGGATCCGCGGACCCGCTGATGTCATGGTCTGAGTTGCCATAGTCAACCTCTTCTTGTGTTGAAACGTGTTGGTGCGATCGGGCCTGGGTTACAAAATCCGACCAAGCCGAAGTAAGAAGGGGGCTTTTAAAGGATTAGTCGCCGGCGAACAGATTGGCGCGGGCGTGCGAAGGCAGCACAGCAAGGTAGCGCCGCGGGCACACAAGGAAATCCACCCAGCAGGCCAGCGACCGGGCCGGCGTGCTCAGCAGAAACCATGATGTGCGCATCTTCTTCATCTATGTTCAATTATAGCCCGAAATTCCGCCGCCTCTGGCGGTTACTATTGTGCAGTTGAATGCAGCATTCGGGTCTCTGAGATATTTCGCATCGCCACGGCCCGCTTTGATGTCAGATGATAGTACTCAGCCCATGAGCTCACAGGACCCCCGATTCCGTCTAAAACTCATCGTGTCATTCGCCCTCCTGTATACGCTCTGGGGGTCAACGTATCTGGCCATGCGCGTGGCCGTACAGGACATGCCGGCCTTTGTCATCGGCTCTGTCCGGTACCTGACTGCCGGTCCTTTGATGCTCGTCGCCTGCGCGCTCATGGGGCGCAAGGTGCGTCTCACGCGCACTGACTTCCGCCGCCTCCTCGGCATTGGCGTACTTCTGCTCTCGATCGGCAACATGGGAATACTGTGGAGTGAGAAGTACATTTCCAGCGGTCTGGCAGCGTTGATCGCCGCCGTTGTGCCGATCTGGGTAGTGGTCATTGAAGCCTGGATTCTTCGCTCAGTGCGAATCACTCTGCGGATCATTGCTGGCCTTGCCACGGGTATTTTGGGGTTGCTGGTTCTCCTTTGGCCGCGGCTTACTTCCGGCACGCACCTCGGTCGTCTTGAATTGCTCGGCTGCACCATCCTGTTCTTTGCAGCGTTCTTCTGGGCGCTGGGATCGATCTTTTCGGGCCGCTGGAGCCTGACCGTGGATGTCTTCTCGTCCGCCGCATGGCAAATGACGCTCGGCGGGGCCGTGAATTTTCTGATTGCGCTCGCGCTTGGCCAATTTCATCACGCAACAATCACGCGGTCAGCCGTATTGTCGATTGCCTATCTTGTAGTCTTCGGCTCCTGGATCGGCTACAGCTGCTTCGTCTGGCTGCTGGAGCATGTGCCTACTACTAAAGTTTCGACTTACACCTACGTGAACCCGATCGTTGCCGTTTTCCTGGGCTGGGCGTTGCTTCACGAAAGAGTTGACGCGTTCATGCTGGTGGGAACGGTGATCATCATCGGCTCTGTCGCGGTGGTGAATACCTCCAAAATCAAGCGCACCGATGTGAAGATGGAAGAGGAGCACCTGGCGCCTGCGAATGTGGGTGGAGACTAGAGCAGATTATTGATGATTGTGTAATTTGTAATCGGGTAATTTGGCGAGCTTCAGGAATGCAAGTTCCGTGCTCGCCTGCGTTCGTCTGTGGCTATTTTCCCCTGCGCTCTCTGCGTACTCTGCGGAAAAAGCGAGTTACTTGCGCTTCCAGCGAATCCCGTCTTTCGTGTCTTCCACAATGATCCCGGCTTCGCTTAGTTGGGAGCGAATCGCGTCCGCACGAGCAAAGTCGCGGGCCTTTTTGGCCGCAGTGCGTTCGGCCACCAGGCGATCAGCGTCTTCATCGGAAATCGTGTTAGCGACAAGCGCTGCGGCCCCCCCTTTGCCTTCACTCTTGCCCCACTCTGCGATCTTCGTCATCTTGGCTGCGTCATCATCTTTTAACACGCCAAAGATCTCGTCGAACTGCTCCAGCGCGGCCATCAGCGGCGCTTTGTCTTGTTCCCGCAGCTCGCCGCGGTCGGCCGCCGTGTTTACTTCCCGAACCATCTCAAACATCGCGCCCATCGCTTCGGCGGTGTTCAGGTCGTCTTCCAGCGCTTCGCGCATTCGTCGCTTTGTATCCATGGCAAGCTGCTGAATCGCCTCATTCTTTCCGGCCTCAACTTTCGCCATCGTGATGCGTGCCTTGAACTCGCGCAGACGGTCCACCGACTTCTGGCCTTGCGTAAGGCCGTCCATGGTGAAGTTGAGCTGCTTGCGGTAGGGAACCGAAGTGAGAAGAAACCGTATCGCCGATGGCTTGTAGCCCTTGAGCACCAGGTCGCGGAGGGTATAGAAGTTGCCTTCGCTCTTCGACATCTTCTTGCCTTCCACCAGCAGAAAGCGCACATGCATCCAGAAGCGAGCGAAGATTTTGCCGGTCAGCGACTCCGACTGCGCGATTTCATTTTCATGGTGCGGGAAGGTCAGGTCTTCACCGCCGGCGTGCAGATCAAAACTCTTACCCAGGTACTTCATTGACATCACGGAGCACTCAATGTGCCACCCCGGACGTCCCGGCCCAATCACTGTTTCCCAGATCTGCTCGCCAGGTTTAGGCGCTTTCCAAAGGGCGAAGTCGCGGGCGTTGTCCTTGTCATACTCGTCCACGTCGACGCGCGCGCCAACCTCGATGCCGCCGAAATCTTTTTTTGAAAGCTTGCCATACTCGGGGAATTTCGCGATGCGGAAATAGTAGGAGCCGTCATCGGTGCGGTACGCGATGTCTTTCTCTTCCAACTTCCTGATGAACTCGGCCATTTCCTGAATGTGCTCAGTGGCCCGCACCATCTTTTCCGGCTGCTGAATGCCCAGTGTCTGCATGTCTTCCAGGAATGCCAGTTCGTATTTCTTCGTATATTCCTGGACTTGTTTGCTCTCGCGCGCGGCATTGCGGATGATCTTATCGTCTACGTCCGTGATGTTCATCACGTGCTGCATTTTGTAGCCGCTCTGTTTCAGGAAGCGCCGCAGCAGGTCCACCGCAACAAACGTTCGGAAGTTCCCGATGTGGCCGTAGTCATACACCGTTGGGCCGCAGGCATACATTCGGACTGTGTTGTCCTCGGCAGGCTGGAACTCTTCAACTTTGTTGGTCAGCGTGTTATAGAGGTGTAAAGGCATCAGCTTCCGCGACGGAAGCTTGATTCTAACAAAGCAACGAGAACAATCTATGGAGAGAGGACCGGAGGCATTCGTGTCTGCGCTGACTTTGAATTCACAGCTGCGATTGCCGCCGAAAATGCATCTGTTGCCGAACTAGCCGTCCCGGGAGGTTTCCGATCTCCCGATCTCCCGATCACGTGCGATCACCCGATTCTCCGTGGCCTCGCGTACTCTGCAGTAAGACTTGTTCTCACTCCCACGCCAGATTCAGGTTTTTGCTCCTGAAATCGATGCTCAGCGTCTTTTGGCTGTAGGCGCGGAACTGGCCCGGAATGGCCGTGTCGTGGTCATACTGATTGCCTGGAGCATCTACCTGCACCCGGATGATGTGTTTGCCTGCACGCACCGGGAGAGTGATGGCCATAGCGCCGGCGCCGATGTGTGCCGTGTGAGCGTGGTTAGGATGCTGTTCGTCAGCGCCGTGCAGCGCGTCTTCGTAGCGCAGCTTGCCGTCCACCCAGATGTAAACCTGCCCGCTTTGAAATGGATAATTACCGACCACCTGCAGCGTCGCCGGAAGTTTTCGGCTGAAGCTCATCGCGAGCATCCCGGCGCCGGTAAACATCAATACCAGCGCAGCGATTGCGAAAAATGGCCACCGCCCTCGACCACGCGCCGGAGCAGTCGCCAAGGCTGCAACATGGGAATTCGACATTGGGCTCGTTCCAGCAGGATTGGTACGCAGCGCCACTGTCGAATTAAGCACAGTTGCCGGGACGTACACGGTGCCCCCCTTCGAGCGAGGCGCCCGTGCCGCCCGCAAATCCTGCACATCCAGCGCGAACTCTTTTCCGCTCTGGTATCGCTGTGCGGGATCTTTGGACAAAGCGCGGCTAAGTACATAGTCAAAATCAGTTCCGAGCGTTGGGCACAGAGTACTGGGCGCGGCGGGATCCTGGCTGACCACTCGAACGCAAATTTCCGTGATGCTGTCGCCCTCGAACGGCTTTTGTCGCGTGATCAGCCAATACGCGATTACACCGAGGGAGAAGATATCTGAGCGTCCGTCCAGCGGCCTTCCATTAATCTGCTCCGGCGACATGTAGCCCGGTGTCCCCATCACCTGTCCGGACACCGTGTTTTCTGACATCGCGGCTTTGGCAATGCCGAAATCGGCAATCTTGGCGCGGTCCTCGGAAGTAACTAGGATATTTCCCGGCTTGATATCGCGATGCACAATGCCCGCGCTGTGCGCATACTGCAGCGCTTCGGCGACCTGCTGGATCAGGTCCAGCGCAGCGTCGAGCGGCAGCTGGCCCTGCGGCGCAAGCGCCACGTAGTCGTTCAGCGCTGTGCCGTTCACAAACTCCATCACAATGAACGGGGTCTGCGTGTTCTGGTCTTCGCTTACGTCAAAGATGGTGACAATTCCGGGATGCGAGAGCCGTCCGGCGGCCTGCGCTTCACGGAAAAAACGGGCTCGATAATCCTCAAGGCTCTTCCGGTCGGCGCCAGGCACCGCGATGGTCTTGATGGCCACAATCCGGTCAATGCGCGGATCGCGCGCGCGAAACACTGCGCCCATGCCGCCGCGGCCGAGCTCGGCGAGAATCTCATATCGCCCGAGTTGCTGGATGGTCTGCATTGCCTGCCGATTGAGCCCGAAAAGCCTGTGAAATGAGGGGGATTTCCGGCGATCTTAGCACGAAGGAAACGGCTCCCGGCCCAACCGTTAGTCCATGACCGTTGGCGAATGAGCTAACAACCACGTTGCAGGATTCCAGGCTTTATACCGGCAACTTCTCAACCTGCCTAATTTCAATCGTGCCGCCATGTTCCAGATGGGGGTGGTTCTTTGTCAGGCGTACCGCCTCGTCGTAATTAGCGGCCTCAATCATGTAGTAACCGCCCAGTATTTCCTTGGTCTCACTGTATGGACCGTCGGTGACCACGCCCTTGGGGCCGCTCATGATCTTTCCGGCGTCGTCCACCAGCTTATTGCTGCCTACCAGAATGCCGGATTCGCGTGCCTGTGCGCCCCACGCCATGTATTTGCCATACCACTTCTGCCGCTCCTGGTCGGGCATCCTGGTCCACTCGGTGGGATCGGAATGAAGTAATAACAGGAATTGTGCCATCGCGCTCTCCTTTGCTCTCCTAAGATTCGCTCACACGACGTTTAGAGCGGTTCGGATCGACAACTGCCGCAAGAAAAATTCAGGTTTGCGATCACTCACCAGCAAGACCCAAATTATTTACTATTTTGAAAGGTCTTTGTGGACGAGAACCCCAAAATCGAGCTGGTACGCGACTCCGAAAGCGAAGAACTTGACTCAAGTGTCGTTCCGGCTTCTGCCACTCGACTCAACCAGTGGTTGGCGGCCCTGGTCAGCCGGGGCGGAAGCGATCTTCTTCTGGTTAACGGAGTGCCTGCCTACATAAGAGTCAATGGTGAGTGTGTTGCCATCGGAACCGAGGCGCTTCGCGGAGAGCAGATAGAGGCTGCTGTGCGTCCGGCACTGGCGCCGCACGCTATAGCTCAATACCAGAAAGGCCAGATCGCGGACAGCTCTTATCAGGTGCCCGGTCTCGGCCGGTTTCGTATCAACCTGCACCATGAGCGCGGACGGGCCGCGGCAACAGTACGCGCGCTGCCCACGAAAATTCCCCAGCTGCGCGAACTCCATTTATCGCCCAGCATCGAGACTCTGTCGAACCTCCCGCGCGGGCTGGTGCTGATCGGTGGCCCGGCGGGATCGGGCAAGACGACGACTTTGGCAGCACTGATTCATGAGATCAACCGTCGCGACGCCCGCCACATCCTCACCATCGAAGACCCAATTGAATACGAGCACCCGCACCAGCGGAGCGTGGTGGAGCAGCTTGAGGTCGGGACTGATGTGCAAGATTTCCCCACCGCTCTGCGCGCGGCCCTGCGCCAGGCCCCCGACGTTCTGGTTGTGGGCGAGATGCGCGATCCTGAAACCATGCGCATGGCGGTGAGCGCGGCGGAAACCGGGCATCTGGTACTTTCCACGATTCATACAACCGACGTTGTCTCTACGATCTCTCGCATTGCTGATTCCTTTCCGCCGGAGCGGCAGAACACCATCCGCCAGGAGCTGGCGATGGTGCTGGCCGCAGTGGTCACGCAGATTCTGCTGCCCAGCAAGCAAGGTGGGCGGTATCCCGCCGCCGAGTTACTGATGGTGAGCTATGGAGCGCGGCAGCACATTCGTCGCAACGCACTTCAACACCTGCATCAGGAAATTACGATGACCAAGAAATTGGGCTCGTTCAGCCTGGAAGAGTCGCTGGCTGACCTGTTCGGACAGGGACACATTTCACGCGAAGACGCGCTGCTATACGCCATCCACCCGGACGACCTGGAGGCGATCCTCCGCTCCCGCAGCCTGCGGCAGTCTTAAACAGAGGAGCACATTACCGGGGCGCGGCTCCGCCCCGGCTTGAGTGTTCCCGATTTACTTATCGGCTTCGATTTTGGCCACGTGAAGCGTTTTTGTTTTGGCGTCGAGCGTGCCAACCGCCTTCACCTTGATGCCGGCAAATTTTTCGGCATTAACCTGGTCATCGAGTCTGTACACATCTTCTTTCGATACCAGCACGTACTTGCCGCCGAGATCTTTGGCGCAGTGAATGGTACAGCTGCGCGCATCGTTGGCGCCTTCTATGCCTTTTTTAATCATCCATTCGTGTGAGCGCGCATCAGAGTGGACGTTGAAAGCACACTGGCTGTCAGTGATTTCGCCGTGCAATGTCAGCGTATCGCTGTCTTTGCTGAAGGAATACGAGGCAGCGAGCAGTACGAGCATTCCGACAAGGGGCACAGTGGCCAGAAGTTTCTTGAGTTGCATTACGTGTTCCTTTGTTACTGGGCAGGGCCGTGAAATTTCCGTCGACAAACTGAATCAGGGAACCACGATCAGGCGGGCACGCATGCCCTCATGATCGTCACTGCAGATTACCGTGCACAACACCTCGTACTCCCCGGGTTCCGAGGGCGCCACCAGCTTGAATTCCTGCACGCCCTGCCGAAGTTCCAGGTCCCAGTCCTGCACGCGGACGCGGTCTTTTTTGCGCAGCACGGTGAAACCGTGGACTACACCGTCACGATTCCAGGTTTTTCCCCGCCGTGCATCAATGCGCAGGATCACTGATTCCCCGGCTTTCAGCGTGATCTCCGGCTTGCTCTGGTTGGCGACTTTGAAGCGGCTGTCCTTGTCCGCGACGATCTCAATGACGTGCGCGTCAGCTGCCCGCGCAGCCGGTGCAGCCAATGTGACGGCCGCCATGAAGCAAGCTGTGGCAATGATGACCCTGCTCTCAAATATTTTCATCGCTATTCAGTCATATAACCCAGGATCAACCGCATGTCCTGGTCTGTGATGGTTGCACGCACGCGCATGTGGCGGATGATGGTAGCGGTCATGCGAGGCTGAAACTTCGAAGGTGCGGCGTGGCAGCGGCCGCAGTTGGCGCGAAATCGCTTCTCGCCTTCGAGCCGCGACGCTTCATCCATCTTGGGCCGCGAACTGGAGGCTGATGTTCCGCCGGAAGGAGCGTCATTCTTTTCCTTGCTGTCGCTCTTTGCCCAGCTCGCCATGGCGAACAGCAAAACGCCGGCGGTCACAATGATCAGCAGAAGGGTTCTGGTTCTCACTGCGCACCTCCTGAGGGCAATAGCGGCGAAACGAAGCGCCACGTCATGCCGAAGACCCAGAGATTTGCATCGTGTCCGAGCGCGAACTGCCGTCCGTATGTTGCGGAGGCGCGAACGTCACTGCGGAAGTAGTAGTTCAACCCCGCATCGCCTTCGTTGGTGTCACGACCGAGCGCGCCTAGCTTCTTGATGGTCGCGGCAGAAAGGTTCGGCGCGGCGAAGAACTGCTGTCCTCGTCCCGCGAGCTCGAGCCGTTTCAGGTACGGGATCTGGCTGAGCCGGTAAACCGATTCAATCCAGTATCCGCTGCCCTTAATACCCGAGGAGCGAACGTATTCTGAACGCAATGTAAGCGGCAGCGGGTTCGGCTGCCACTCAACATAGGCTCCTGCTGAATGCGGCCGGTCGGCCTGCAACACCTGCTGGTACGAACCGCCGAATTCGAGTCGCGGGCCGGGAAGAAAGAAGCCAAGCCGCCCGCCGGAAGATCGATCGGTTGCAGTGATATGGTTTGTGTTATTGGTGGAGAAATATGCCGCATAAGTCAGATTCACTGATTGACCATTCACTGGAAATCCGCCGCGAACCATGCCGCCCAGGCTGCCGTTGCTGGTCACCGGCGAAGTCAGCGGGCCTGTCTGCAAGGCACGAATCCAATTGGGCGTGAGCCGTTCGCTATAGATGTTGAATGGTGTTACGAACTTTCCGGCGGTCACGGTCATATAGCGACTGGCAATGAAATCCAGCTGCGCGTACGCAAGGCCGTAAGTGAAATTGCCGGCGTAGTCGCCCTGGGCGTTTTTTGCCCAGGTTTCAGTCGATGCACCCTTGGCCTCGAGCAACAACTTATTGCCAATCGGGAAGAGAAGCAGAGGGCTGATGGAAGGCGAGTCCTGCCATTGTCCGCCGGTCACACGTGAAAAATAGGCCGTAGATCCTGTGATGACAGGCGTGGGCTTGATCGAATCGAAGCTGTCCGGCTGCGTGTCCTGACCATTGGCGGCCGGTGCGCACACCACCATCAGCGCTATTGCGAGGAGACACAATCGGGCGGCCTTCCCGGGCCGCGGCAGGTAAACTTTCATAACTGCTCTTTTCACATCCAGGCTGAAATCGAGCTAAATAGCTGTGTTGCTTGGATTTATGCTTGTGGTTATAGCGTTAGGAGAGAGGCAGGAACAAGATTACAGAAGTAATGGAGAAACGGTTGCGTCACGTAACAGGTGTGCGTTCACCCAGCACTTGCGCGTAGCATCCAAAAAATTCAATGGCTCAGGAAAATCTGAAGACAATCAGCGAAGCGACGAAGGGTGACTCGTCACCCGCGGCAGTACTCTCCAGCTTCAACCTTGCGGAGGAGATCAGCCGTATACGCCGCGAAAAAGGCTGGCAGGAGGGCCCGGGCCGCGTGACGCGAATGCTGGCAAAGGCACCGGGGCTGCGTGTGGCGCTCATCGTGATGCGTGTCGGCAATCAATGGGACGAGCATAAGACTGACTCGCGAATCTCAATCCAGCCGGTGGACGGCAGCGTGAGGTTTACCTTGCCCGGCGGCGGTGTCGATCTCCACAAAGGTGAGCTGCTGGTCCTGGAACCGGGAATCCCTCACCGTGTGGAAGCCCTTGAAGACGCCGCATTCGTGCTGACGCTTTCCTGAACCGCCCCTGAAAGTGATTAGCCAATACGTGATTCGCAGTAGCATCGCCATGTGATTTTAGTCACATGCTCACCATGGGCAGGCCTCGATAATCGATTGTGAATCATCATGAAGTCCTCTTCCGATAAATCCAGCAGTTTGCAACTGGTGCTTGGCACCGGGGCATTTGCGCTTTGCTTTGCGGTGTTCGGCTCGGTTTCGGCTATGATGCCGGTCCTGAAAAAGCAATTTCATCTTGCTCCCGTGCAGGCCAGTATCGCCATGGCTATTCCGGTGCTGCTTGGAAGCCTCGGCCGAATCCCCCTGGGACTTCTCACAGACCGCTTCGGGGGAAGGAAAGTCTTTACCTGGACGATGGTGGTTTCAGTGATCGCAGCATTGCTGATGGGCAAAGTGCAGACGTATCTGCAGTTGCTGCTGTTCGGGTTCTTCACCGGCATCGCGCTGGCCAGCTTCTCCGTGGGAGTAGGGTTCGTAAGCGGATGGTACTCCGCAGAGCGCCAGGGCTTCGCTCTGGGCGTATATGGCGCAGGAAATGTTGGTCAATCTCTGGCGGCTTTCGGCGCACCGTTCCTCTACAAGTACTTCGGATTTAATTACACATTCTGGACCTTTGCCGGGTTGCTGGCCATCTGGGCTGCCGTTTTTTTCCTGCTGGCAAAGGACGCGCCTCGAACCTCGGTTCCCAAGTCATTCATCCAGATGATGCGTCCTCTGAGCGACCGCATGAGCTGGGTGCTGAGCTTCTTTTATTTCCTCACCTTTGGCGGCTTCGTTGCGATGGGCATTTACCTCCCCATGTTCCTGACGGAGATTTTTAAGCTCACGCCGCAGGACGCAGGGATGCGCACCGCGGGATTCGTTTTGCTGGCCACGATCATGCGCCCGGTCGGCGGATGGCTGGCAGATAAGGTTGGCGGCCTTACCATCCTTCTCTGGACGTTCCCCTTCGTCGCGGGCATGGCCATGCTGCTGACGGTTGAGAGCATGGTTCCGTTCACGATTGGCGCACTGGGCATGGCGGCGCTGATCGGACTGGGGAATGGCGCAGTGTTCAAGCTGGTGCCGCAGTACTTCCCACAGTCGGTGGGAGCGGTAACAGGCCTGGTTGGCGCTATGGGAGGCCTGGGTGGCTTCTTCCCGCCGCTGGCACTCGGTATCATCAAGCAGCAGACGGGCTCGTTTTTCATGGGCTTCGCGCTGCTTGGCATCTTCGCCTTGATCTGCTTCGTTGTGGCAAAGCTTACTGCCGGCGGCCGTTTCCAAAGGCACGCTGCATCCATGGCATAGGGCGCCGCAGTTTTCTCTTGCGAAGCTGCTGGTTCACATCAGTCGTATTACGATAAAGAGTGCAAAGAATGGGCGATTCCCAACAGCAACTCGGAATAAAGCGCGTGCAGGCCCGCGAAGATGTGGCTCATGCAACTGCCTGGGGCCTGGTGGTAGCAGGGCTCCTGCTGCTGGGGATTTTTATCGGCAGCAATCGTCTGCGTCACTTCGATGCCGCGCTGGTTCCTTACACCGGCGCGTGTGTATTCACCGCGTTCGGCATCGGCTACCGATTCGCGATGTGGCTGCGCAGGCCGCCTACGCGTAAGTACTGGTTCCGCGGCTGGAAGATCTTCTTTCGACCCAAAGACCTGCCTCGCAATGTGGTTCGCCTGGCCCAGCTCTTCACAGCAGATTTTGTTGCGCAGCGTTTTATCGAAAAGCGGTCTCACGCGCGCTGGATCGCCCACTGGTTCATCGCCTGGGGCTGCATACTGGCCGCGGCGGTCACATTCCCGCTTTCGTTCGGCTGGGTGCACTTTGAGAGCGCCCCCAACAATCAGGACATCTACCGCGCTTTCGTTTTCGGCATTCCGATTTCCACGTTTCACCTGAACACAGCCGTGGCGGCGCTGACCTTCAATGTTCTCGATATCTCCGCGGTGATGGTGTTATTTGGAGTCGCACTGGCGCTGGTGCGCCGCACGCGCGATCGCGGCGCAATCTCTGTTCAGCAGTTCGCTCAGGACCTGATGCCTCTGCTGATGCTGTTTGCGATTTCCATCACCGGCCTCTTCCTGACCGCATCGACGCACCTGCTGCATGGACTGAATTACGGATTCTTGTCCCTGCTCCATGCAGTAACGGTGATCTTCACTCTTTTGTATCTGCCGTTCGGCAAGTTCTTTCACATCTTTCAGCGGCCGGCGCAGATCGGTGTGCAGTTCTACAAGGACGAAGGCGCACGGACTGAACAGGCGCGGTGCCTCCGTTGTGGAGAAGGTTTTGGATCGCGCATGCATGTGGAAGACCTCAAGGACGTACAGCGGGCCCTGGGGATTCACTACGAGCTCTCGAACGGCGGCCATTATCAGGATGTATGTCCGGTGTGCCGGCGAAAATCGCTGGCCATGGCCCAGGACGATAAGTGGCGCGAGTATGGCTCGCGCGTAGCTGCCGGCCGGAGCTGAGAAGAGTTTTATGGCGAAACCTCCCATTGCAATACCCGAACTGGTCGCAGAGTTCGGTCCCAAACTGAACCGTACTCCGGTAACAGGCTGGACCACAGACGTTCAGGCGGACAAGTTGGTGAAAACGCACTGCTGCTTTTGCGGACAGCAGTGCGGCATTCAGCTGAAGGTGAAAGACAATCGCGTGATTGGTTTTGAGCCCTGGGAAGACTTTCCCTTCAACCAGGGCAGGTTGTGTCCGAAGGGCGTGAAGCGCTACATGCAGGATGAGCATCCTGACCGGCTGAAAGCGCCGATGATGCGCAGGGAAGGTGCCGGTTTTGTGCCAGTGAGCTGGGGTGAGGCGCTGGACAAAGTAGCGGACGAGATCCGGTGTATTCAGCAGACCTACGGCAACGATGCGTTCGCGCTGCTGGGCGGCGCGTCACTCACGAACGAAAAAGCCTATCTGATGGGTAAGTTCGCACGGGTGGCAGTGAAGACCGCCAACATCGATTACAACGGACGGCTTTGCATGGTTTCGGCCGCTGCGGCTTCAAAGAAGATCTTCGGCATTGATCGCGCGGCGAATCCATGGAGTGACATCCCGCTGGCAAAGGCAATCCTGGTTGCTGGTTCCAATGTGGCTGAGTGCGCGCCCATCACTACTCATTACCTGTGGCAGGCACGCGAGAACGGCGCAAAGCTGATCGTAACTGATCCGCGCATGACGCCGATTGCGCGCAACGCCGATCTGTATATTCCGGTGCGGCCGGGCGGCGACATCGGCGTCTTCAACGGCATGCTGCACGTGATGATCGAGCGCGGCTGGATCAATCGCGACTTCATCGCCCAGCACACCACCGGGTGGGAGCAGGTGGAAGAGACTGTCCGCAAATATACGCCAGAGTATGCGGCAAAGATCGCCGGCGTGCCGGCCAGCATGATCGTGAAAGCGGCGGAGATCTGGGGCCCGGCGCCGACCAGCTTCCTGCTGCACGCACGTGGCATCGAGCACCACACCAAGGGCGTGCAGAACTGCATGGCAGCGATCAACCTGGTGGTCGCGACCGGCCGCATCGGCCGCGAAGGCTGTGGCTATGGAATGATCACCGGACAGGGCAACGGACAGGGCGGTCGCGAGCAGGGACAGAAGTGTGACCAACTCCCCGGCGGCCGCGACATTGAAAATCCCGAGCACCGCAAGTACATTGCGAGCGTGTGGGGCGTGCCTGAGGAGAGCATTCCGCACAAGGGGCTCTCCATGATTCCGATCTTCGAGGCCATTCACGCAGGCAAGATCAAGGGACTGATGGCAATCTCCTCAAATCCCATGGTGTCTCTGCCCAACAGCGCCTACATCCGCGAGGCACTGGAGAAACTTGAGTTCTTCTGCCAGATTGATTTCTTCCTCTCGGAGACCGCGCGTTATGCCGACGTGGTGCTTGCAGGCTCCCTCATGGAAGAAGACGAAGGCACCACAACCAATGTGGAAGGCCGGGTGATTCATCACCAGAAGGCGGTTGATCCTCCGGGCGATGCTCGCGTGGACTGGAGAATCATCTGCGACCTGGCCGGGAGGCTTGGCGCAGGCGACAAGTTCGGGTTTGCCTCACCGCGCGAGATGTTTGAAGAGCTGCGCGTGGCGTCGAAGGGCGGCGTCTCTGATTACTACGGCATCACATGGGACCGTATTGACCGCGAGATGGGTGTGTTCTGGCCTTGTCCTTCGCCAGAGCACCCCGGCACACCGCGGCTTTATGAGGGAGCGCGATTCAACCATCCTGATGGCAAGGCGCATTTCCAGCCGGTAGAGTGGAAGCCGGCAGCGGAGGAGACTGACAGCGAGTATCCCATTGTACTGACGACCGGCCGAGTTGTGTCCCACTACCTTTCCGGCACGCAGACGCGGCGCATCGGCGCGCTGGTGGACCAGTATCCGCAGCCGCTGTGTGAGATTCATCCGTTGCTCGCGACGAAGCTGGGTATTGCAGATGGCGATTTTGTGAGAGTCGAGAGCCGCCGCGGATCAGTGACGGTGCGGGCAAGCGTGGTGAAGACGATCCGCCCGGACACGGTTTTTGTTCCCTACCATTGGCCGCTCGATCGAGCAGCGAACAACATGACCGTGCGGGCGATTGACCCGATTTCCAACATCCCGGAGTACAAGATTTGCGCGGTGCGGGTCAGCAAGGTTCCAGAGCCGCATGATGCGATTGCAGAGCTCGAGGTCCAGGCCGGAGGCGTGCGATGACCAATGGCACGCCGCTGAATGGCCTGGGAATGGAGTTCTTCATTGACCACTCACGCTGTATTGGCTGCCGCGCATGCATGCAGGCCTGCGAGGAGTGCGATACACATCGCGGCGTTTCCATGATCCATCTGGAGGAGATCATGCGCGCAGACAGCGTGCAGACGGCGCCGCAAGTCTGCATGCATTGCGAGGACCCGATCTGCGCTCAGGTGTGCCCCGCGGACGCGATCAAGAAGACGGCCGATGGTGTTGTGCAGAGCTCCCTGAAACCGCGATGCATCGGCTGTTCCAACTGTGTTCTGGCGTGCCCCTTTGGTGTGCCGAAGTACAAGGCCGAGATCAACCAGATGATGAAGTGCGACATGTGCTATGACCGCACAAGCATTGGCAAACGGCCCATGTGCGCCACTGTCTGCCCTTCCGGTGCACTGACATTCACGACCCGCGAGAACATTGAACGCACGCGCCAAGGAGTGGCAATACGCGAATGGCAGTTCGGGGACGAGGTGGTTCGGACCAAGGTGAATGTGCTGGTTCCGCGTAGCGTTCACCGGATTGATGTCACGGTGGAGCAGATCGGCCGCACGAAGACCGACGAATACGACGTCGCCACCCTTCTGGCAGGAGATTAAAGATGGCGGACAACGAAAAAGACGGTTGCGTTGCGTGCAAAAAAAAGTCGCGCTGGCGTGAGGACTTTCCGGTTGAGTGGGAGAGCGACAACTACATTACCCGCCGTGAGATGGTGAAATTCCTTGCTCTCGGCTCGCTGACGATCGCCGGCGCCAATTTCGTCCTTGCAGGGTTGCCCCATCTGGCCAAAGCGGCGCAATTGCCGCGTACCCGGATTGGCCTCGCTTCGTCGCTTCCGGTGGGCGGATCGAAGCTGTTTGCTTATCCCACGGAAGAGGATCCGTGCATTCTCGTCCGGCAGGCGAATGGAGATCTGGTGGCTTATTCGCAGGTTTGCACCCATCTCTCCTGCGCCGTGGTGCACAACGAAGAAGAGAACGCGCTGTTCTGTCCCTGTCATCACGGGTACTTCACCGTGGCGGAAGGCCGGCCGTACGCCGGTCCGCCCACGCGTCCATTGCCGCGCATCAAGCTTGAGCAGCAAGGCAATGAGATCTTCGCCATAGGAGTGGAGGTCGGATGAGCACGCGCCAAACTCAGGGTACAACGCTCTTCACGGCGCTTCTGGCTCTGATCGGAATCGGCGTGGTGGTGCAGCTCTGGCTGTTGGCTGCGACAGTAGATGCCGTGCTCCGTCATGAATCTGGCACGCCACTGCACGCGGCCATTGGGTCCGGAGTCGTTTTTGCGATCAACGCTGTTCTGGTGCTGGCGGTGTTTAACTTTGATCGGCGCATTAACTCTTAAGCCTACTGTCGCAAAGATTTTGTTGCGCGCACTCTGCAGCACTCCCGGCGGCTGCCCAGCTCTGTTATCTTGTGTGCATGTTCCGGTTGAAAACCTGCCTGGCTCTTATCCTTCTGATCGTTTCTAGCCGCACTTGGGCGGCCGACAAATTCATCAAGCCCGGCCCGGTCGAACTCACGAAAGACGGACGCCACTGGGCTGAGCAGACGCTGAAAAAGTTGTCGCTCGAGGAAAAAGTTGGGCAGCTGTTTAGCGTCCGCTATTTCATGGATTTTGAGAACTTCGATAGCGACGCTTACCGCCAGTTTCGCGACCAGCTGCAGAAGTACCACGTGGGCTCAGTGATTCTGACCGTCCACGTGGACGGGTACTCACTGCTGAGGAGCATGCCGCTGGAAGCTGCGGCCATGACTAACCAACTCCAGCGGGATTCCAAATTGCCCCTGCTGTTCGCGGCCGATTTTGAGCGCGGCCTCTCCATGCGCATGAATTCCGTGCCAGTCTTTCCCGACGCGATGGCGTTTGGAGCCACGGGGGATCCGAAGAACGAGGAGCGCTTTGGCCAGATCGCGGCTGATGAGTCGCGGGCCATTGGGATCCAGTGGGACTTCTGGCCCATTGCCGATGTGAACATCAATCCGCAGAACCCGATCATCAATACGCGTTCTTTCGGGGAAGACCCGGGTGCGGTGGGAGATTTTGCAGCGGCGTTTATCCGCGGCGCACACTCGCACGGCATGCTTACCAGCGTGAAGCATTTCCCCGGACATGGAGATACAGGAACTGATTCACATCTGGCAGTCGCACGCGTGGACGGGGACCTGAACAGACTTCAGACGGTTGAGCTGCCGCCCTTCCGCAAGGCTATTGCCGCGGGCGCCGACTCAGTGATGGTGGCGCACCTGGCTATCCCTGCACTGGAGCCTGATCCCAACAAGGTCGCGACCGTTTCGCCGAATGTAATCCAGGGCTTGCTCCGCAAACAGCTCGGCTTCAATGGCGTGATCGTGACTGACGCCATGGAGATGCGAGGGCTGACCTCACTCTACCCGCCGCAGTCGGGCAATCCCGCTGGCCGGGCCGCCGTCGATGCCTTCAAAGCGGGTAACGACGTTCTTCTGATGCCCAGCGACCTCGACGGAGCCTACCAAGGCGTGCTCGACGCAGTTCATCGCGGAGATATCACGGTGGAGCGGCTGAATGATTCAGTGCGGCGCATTCTGGAGATGAAAGCCTCAGTCGGCCTGAACAAGGCCAGATTGGTAGACCTCCAACAGGTTTCGCACATCGTCGGCCGCCAGGAAAACGTCGAGTTCGCACAGCAGGTTGCCGATCAGGCCGTCACCATGGTCCGCAACAACGGCACGGTACTGCCGCTGGCTAAATCTGCGCCGCAGAAGAGGGAGAATGGGCCTTATGCCGCTCCGGCGAGCACCGGAACCCAAGTGGTCACGGTCATCATCTCTGATAACGCCCGTGGCTCCTGGGGGCGAGCGCTGGAATTCGCAATCCGGTCTCGCCGGCCGGATGCCACTGTCTTCTATGTGGACGCGAGCACGGCAACACCGCTGGCCGGAGTCATACTCCAGGCGGTGAAAGATGCCGGCAAGGTAGTAGTCGCCACTTTTGTTTCCCCCACATCCGGCAAGCAAGTGCTGGTGAACGGAAAGATGACGAACAGCGTGGGTCTGCAGCAGTCCACCGGCGATCTGCTGAATCAGATCCTGGAAGGAGCCGCCGTAAAGACTGTGCTGGTGGCCATGGGGAATCCCTACTTGATCCTCAATTTTCCGGCTGTCCAAAACTATGTCTGCTCGTTTTCCGGCACAAGCTCGTCAGAGTTGAGCGTGGCGAGAGTGCTTTTTGGCGAGATCCAGCCGAAAGGCGTACTGCCGATCAGCTTGCCAGGAATTGCTGACCGCGGTATGAGGTCTTTAACTTTGGCCCATTCCGCGGCGGGTCAGCACTAAAAGGCCGCGTCCGTGTAAGTATTTTAATGTCAGTAATTTAGCTCGAATGCCCTGCTTTCGTTGCAACCCGAATTTCCACAAATCGGGCGGGATTTTAACCTGCTCTTAACAAAGCGCGCCCCGATCGGCGGAGACAATAGTTATAGACAATTTAAGACCCTTAAGAGCTGAGAGGATTGCATGCACATCGTACGGCATCCCTACCATGCCAGTATTGCTCCCAAGCCTGAAGTAACCAACGAAGACTCTCTGTGGCACCTCGTAATTCGTTGTGACGGCGCTCCTGAAGTGCTGATCAAGAAAGACGCAGTTTCCAAGGAAGACGCGGCCGCAGTTGCGCTGTTGGAGATCACCCGGCTGCAGCGGGCTTCGCAGGATTCAAAAGCGAGCTGACACGGGTTTCCGGCCGCACCAAGTCCGTTACCCCGAAATTCACCCGTACTTACTCCGACCGAACGCAGGCGGGCTGTGCTCTGAACTGAGCACGGCCCGTTTCTGTTTGCTGAGCACATCGAAAACTGGGTAGCTCGCGTTGTGATATTGGTCACGGGCCTGCACAGCCCCGAAGCCGATAATTCAGGGTGGAGGTTCCGGCCATGCTACTTACCTACAAGCTTGTCCAACTGATTGAGGAACATTCCAGACCGCTGGCGGCGGGGCTGCTGGAGCGGGTCAAGAAGTCGCCATTTCTGCAGGAATACCGCAACGTTCCGGATGCGGAATTGACGCAGCGCGTCCAGGAAATTTACAGCCAACTCGGCGAGTGGCTGACCAATGGGCGGGAGCAGGACATCGCGAATCGCTACAGCGAGATTGGCGCGCGCCGCGCCGCGCAGGGCGTTCCGCTGAGCCAGCTGATCTGGACCATCGTGCTGGTGAAGGAAAACTTGTGGGAGTACCTGAAACGCAACGCCAAAGCCGAGGACCTTTACGAGCTCTCCGGCGCGCACGAAATGCTGCAGCTGCTGGAGCAATTTTTTGACCGCGCGATGTATTTCGGGGCGGTGGGTTATGAGAGGAAGCAGCAACCGGATACGGAGCGGTAATCGCGCGGCGGGTTGATCACGAACCTGTGTAGAGCTGGAGTGTAGCCCAGTAATAAGGGCGCTGCTCGCGGCTCCTGGAGTGCAACATGGAAAGCTTGGCTTCGCGAAGAGCTTCTGAAGCGGGTTTCCCCTGCGCAAGTCCACGGTAGAAGACGTCCATTAGCTCTGGCGTTGTGGTGTCATCCACGCGCCACAATGCCGACACCACCTGATGCGCGCCGGCGCGCGCAAATGCCCAGCTGAGTCCAACCAGTCCGCCCATCGAATACTTCCGGGTACCGGCAGAATCACAGGAAGAGATAGTGACGACTTCCGCATTGAGGCGCTGCTTCATGGCGGCGATGTCGCGAGCATAAAGTTTGTAGGATTGATTTTTGTCAGGCGAAAGAACGATGGCGGAATCGAGCGGCTCGAGTGGGACTCTGGTCCCGTGCGCCACAAAGTGGATGTAGCGATACTCGTCGGGGTGATTGCTGAAAAAAGCGTCTGGAGTGGCGCTTTCCGCGGCGAGCACGCGCTCCGCCGAAGGCGGAAAGGGAGCGGTGATCCTGGTGATCTCCTCCTGCGCATGGGGCAGCCGCGGGAATTCTTTTGTCACCTGAACCGGCGCACCCAGGGCAAGCAATTGCCGCTTGTATTCACGGCGTGTTTGCGATTGCGCAGCCGCCGCCATCTGTACGGAGATGGCATTTTCCAGCTTTACGTCCTCAATCCAGTAATGGGGAGAAGGCGTCCTTACGACCAGCGCTTCAAAGTTGACGTCGTACAGCTCGCTGTCGCCCACCACGATCACGCTTGAGGTTTTCGGGATAAGAGCCTCAGCCGGCCGCACGAGGATGTCGTACAACTGCGCAGCGGCAGGAGAATCAGCTGCGGCGCGGTGCTGGTCTATTTCTTTTCTGTAAGCGCCGATCAGGCGGGCAATTTCAGGGGCCGGGAAAGGCTGCCGGAATTGTTTCACCTGCGATGGTGTAATTACCCATGAGTACAGCTCGGCGTGACTTTCCCAGAAAGCCAGGACTATCTTGTTCTGCCGCCGCAATGCGCTCTGGACACCACTCATCCATACATCTGGGCTCTGGGCGAGAGGGCCTTTTCCGGCAGCCTGCGCGAGCACACGGGTGCGTCCTAATTCGGCTATCTGGAGAGCACGGTTGGGCTGATCGCGGCGAACCAGAAACTGAATGTAGTTGTCATAAAACGGAAGATTACTGAGCAGCGCCGTTTTGTATTCCTGGTGTTTGAGCTGTCCGGATTTCTCCAGTCCGGAATCCAGTGCCTTTCGATACCACAACTCGGCTTTGGCGGCATCACTCCGTTTGTCATAGAGGCTGGCCAGATCGCTCTGAGCAAGCCAGCGGACTTTCCAGTAAGTGCGTGCCTCAACCAGTTGCTTCAGCTCTTGTTCAGCATCGGCATACCGGTTCTGGCCCACCGCGATGCGCGCATGATTGAGCTTCCAATCAAGAAGATCATTGCCCTGCGGGTTGAGGGCTTCAGCCTGGCGGGAATACTCTTCTGCCTTGGTCAGTTGGTTCGCCTGGATACCCCAATCAGTAAGGTTGCGAAGTATCTTCACTGTGATGTCACGGGTCGCTGCGAGTTCAGGGCCGGACGCTTTCGCGAGTTGCTGTTGCGCCAGTGACAAGGCGCGGGCGTAATACGTTTGGGCTTCGTCCATGCGCTCGTGCCGCATATTCATGTAACCAACATCAGAGAGCCACTTCACGTGATCATCGGTGATCCCAAGGTCTCCTGCAACTTGTTCTGCCTTCCGGGAGTACGCTTCAGCGGTATTAAAATCCCCGACCTCGGCATACGCAGTGCCAAGATCACCGGAAATCTTCTCTTCCACCAGAGGTGAGCCCAGGGTCTTCTCAAGTTCAAGGGCCTGTTTCAGGGCATCAATGGATTCATCAAAGTGCTCGAGCCGCAACTGGCGCACACCGAGATTGATGAGAGAGCCAGCCTCAAGGAGAGGATCGTTGCCATGCGCCAGTTGTCTCGCCCTTTGGTAGTCGTTTTCTGCTGACTGGCTCAGGAGGTCGGCGCAGCGTGCTCCAGCAAATTCCCATTCTGCGTTGAGAGCGGGGTTCTGGTCTGGTG
>DATAEJ010000111.1:0-4229 GCA_036258095.1 Candidatus Angelobacter sp.
CACGGCATCACCATGGGCGTGAGATCGTGGATGGTGGTGACGGTCGGCAGCAAAATGCTGATGGGCAGCGAAGCGCCGTTCGGATTCAGCATGATGTCGGCGCCGTCCAGGAGAGCAGCGGCGGTAGCGCCGCCGTATCGCCACAGTCGATTGAATCGCATGAGAACAGATTTGCGGGGCTGGAAATCTGGCTTTGCTGTTGGTTCGGCAGCAGTGGAATCTTCGGCGGAAGGAAGAAATGGGCGAATCTCCATCCCACTCGGCCCTGCTATGCGTTGCAGCGCAGCCAGCAGGTTGCGCGTGTAAACCTGGATTCCATGGTGGATATACTGCGGCTTGAGCGCAGAGGCGTCGAAGGCGACTTTTACAGCTTCGTGATTATGGGCGGCCTTCATGCGTATGCCGCTCTTGGCAGTGGCAATTGCAGAGCTTGATGATAGACCGCCAGCGTTTGTCGCGCTGTGTCCGCCCAGCTAAAACGGAGCAGGTTGCTGCGCCCATCCGCAATCAGAGAGGCCCGCACGGAGTTATTAGAAAAGGCGCGGCCCAGCTGGGCCGCCATCTCTTCCGGCCTATGAGGATCAAAGTAAAGCGCTGCCTTGCCAGCAACTTCGGGCAGGGAGGTCGAAGACGAACAGACCACCGGTGTTCCACAAGCCATGGCCTCAAGCACGGTGAAACCGAATCCTTCATAGAGAGACGGGCAAACGTAAACGTGAGCGCCAGAATACAGTGCGCGCAGGTCGGCGTCATTTACAAAGCCGGTGAAGATGACGTGCTCCGAGATTCCAAGTTCCCGGGCAAGCCCGCGAAGAATAGGTTCGCCTTCTCGCATCGGCCCGGCAATAACCAGTTTCGACTGTATTCCGCTTTGGAGCAGGAACTGAAATGCCTGGAGTAATCTCGCGTGATTCTTGCGTGGCTTATAGATACCCACGCACAGGATGTAATCGCGATCAATATTGAATCTGGAACGCACTGAAGCGACTTCCGCGGGACCGGCCCCGGATTCAAAAAACGGATCTACCGCCGGGTAAACGACCGCAATCTTTGCCGGATCTGCGTGCATGTAACGAACAATCTCGCCTTTAGAGTGCTCAGAATCCGTGATCAAACACGTGGCCGTGCGCGAGCATGCGGTCATCATGGCGCGATAGTAAAGGCGTCCGGCGAGCGATGGAAGGTCTTGCGGGCAAGCCATGTAGATCACATCATGAATGGTGGCTACGGCGGGACATGGCCGCACTAAAGGCAGAAGAAAATGGGGAGAATGCAACAGATCGACTTTGTTTCGGCTGAGAATCCGCGGCAACTCAAATTGTTCGCGAAGAGAATAGTATTTCAGGCTCGTGCAAAGCCTTTGCGAATTCGGCACATGAATCAGGTGCTCGCTCTGCGGCGGCAAAATCAGCAGATACTCGTGTTCGGGAGCTTGCGCTGTGACGGATTCGGCCAGGCACTTCATGTACCGGCCGATGCCCGGATTGCCTATTCTCCGCAAGTCAAAAGCAATCTTCATGCACAGCCCTTAAAATGATGCCGCCCGTGCCATCAAAGTCTTTTCGGTTCCCGCAAGCAAGCTTTGCCGCACGGCGACGAAGATGGAATGAATCATGGCATGGTGGAGGTCTTCAACCAGTTGAACGTTATCTGAGGGAACGATGGCGCAAACGTCGCAGAGAGACTTCATCTGGCCGCCCTGGCAGCCGCCGAGGCCAATAGTCATGGCGCCAGATGCGCGAGCGACTTCCAGCGCAAGCAAAACATTGGGCGAATCACCGCTGGTACTGATGGCGAAAGCCACATCGCGCGGCTTGATGAAAGTTTTGAGTTGCTCGGAAAAAATACGTTCATATCCAAAGTCATTCGCCCATGCTGTGATGAGTGAAGCATTGTCTGTAAGCGCCATGACTCTGGGACGCTTACCCTCGCCGGGGCTCGCCCCTTTGTTGATGTCGCACATCAGATGCGAGGCGCTGGCGGCACTGCCTCCGTTGCCGAAAACATAGACGGTCCGCTGCTCTGCAAATGCATTTAGAAAAATGGAGACAATTTGAGTGATGGAGTTGTATGGGAGTTGAGAGACAAGCCCGGTGAGATCGCGAAAATACGTTCTTATGGATCGGTCCGCCTGCTGGAGAGATTCCCATTCTCTATTTTCGTGTCCGGGAGCCATGAATACTCCTACTCAGAATTTTGTCCGACACCTGCGTCTATCTGCTTCTGGGCCGCAACTTTGCGACAATGGAGCGGAATTGCGCCGCAACATCAGCCGCCAGCAACCGATATGAATCGTCCATCGGAATCTGCTGCCAACGGTGTTTCCCTAATACCCACAGGCATGCCAGGAGAAATGAACCGAAGACACTGCCGGCTACAATCAGGCTGCGGATAGGGCTTGAGCGTTTCTCCGGGGCAACTCCTGCGTCCATTACGCGGACGATGGGCAGCTCTTTTGCTTCCTGAATTTTGGCCATCTCGAATTGCTGGGTCACGAAAGCGTAAACAGCTTCCTGAATCTTGGCTTCGCGATAAAGTTCGGCATAGCGCGAGCCGAGTCCTGGGAGCGTGTGCATGGAAGGATAAGGAGCGGACCATCCCGCGACTGTGTCTTGCACGGATGGGTCACTATTCTGGCCAACAAGTTTCCTGAGTTGTGACTGCAACTCCGCCATGCGCGCTTTAAGCGTGCGCACATGCAGATTATCGTCAGAATAAATTTGTTGCAGTCCCTTGAGCTCGGTTTCGCTGGCAATGAGTTCACCCTGTATACGAGCGGCTGCATCCATCACCGCACGGCCTTCATTCTGGGGATCGACCATTGAATTTTTGGTGGTGAACTGACTTAAAGAGGCCGATGCACGAGCGAGATCCTGTTTGGCCGTAGCCAGGCGTTCCTCAAGAAACTGGCGTTCGCGATGGGCTGAAGAAGTATTGAGATCAACGGCGAGCCGGTTCAGCTCGTCCACATAAGCGTTGGCCATCTGCGCGGCCATTACAGGCTCATAGTCGCTCACAGTGAGCGTG
Source organism: Candidatus Angelobacter sp. (assembly GCA_036258095.1). Taxonomy (GTDB): domain Bacteria; phylum Acidobacteriota; class Terriglobia; order Terriglobales; family Acidobacteriaceae; genus Angelobacter. Next base: position 3,028 of record DATAEJ010000111.1, read on the forward strand.
ATCACGCCACTTTTTTTGTCTTCTTCAATGTCAGTGAACTTTGCCAGTTTTTTTCGCGCTTCAAAGTAGGTATTTTTGCGATAACGGGCGCGCAGATCAAAGCGGTTGATCAGACGGTCCTGCACGGTGCGGCTTTTCAGTACCTCAACGTAAAAAGCGCCGGGAGTTTTGGCGCCAAGCAGGCTGGCAGCGTCGAGGCCGAAACCCATCGTTGAATTGTCACTGCCCAGGGCCTTGCTCATGAGACCCATCATTGAGCTGCTGCCACTGCTGCTGGGATTTTCTCCGGGAACAAACCGGACGGCGGACTTGTAATGCGATGGAACAAGAAAAGCCAAAACAACGGATGCGATAAGCGTTTTCCAGGTTACGCCCCAAAGGAAGCGGCGTGATCGCCACAGGACCCAGAGCTTTTCCCCTTTTTTATCGTCAGGCTCGGGCGATGGAGGCGAGTATCGCTTCTCCAATTCCGGATGGATAGAGGGTGCGTAAATGGGTACGGTGGCCTGGCCCCTAGCTTCCACGTTTGAATCTCCAATGGGGCCAATATGTTAATTGAAATGAAGCTGTGAAATCATTCTGTTTTTTCCCGGCGCTTAACAACGGGAAATTCCAATACTCGTACTGCAAGAAGGTTGAAAGTGAGAGTCTGGGATTCAGCGCCCATTCAGACTTGGCGTATATGTCCCTGAGATTTCCTCCCTGCAGAAACATGCTGTCCGCAATTTCACTGCGGTAGCCGAACTGAACCGTTTTGTCGGATGCGGCCCAATAGGTGGTGCTGGCGCGCAAAGAGATTCCCTGGCGTCCTACAGTGGCATTGCCGATGATATTCCCTTTGTTCGTGTAGCCGTCGAGGTAACGGTCATTCCAGTAGAAGAAGCCGCCCTGGGGTGTCTGAATCAGACCGGGAAGATTGGTGTAAGAGCCTTCCACGCGGAAATCCAGTCGCTCCATTCCGGGAAAATGAGATAGATAGAGTCCGGGAGTATGCGCGGAGCGTCGGGGATAGCCGACAGGAGAGATTTCATCTTCCACAAAAGAATCATCATAGAGCGTCAGCCATCTTCTGAAACCAGGAAGCCGATAGGTGAAATCGAAAGTTGAACGCCGGTCACCCGGGTCGGAACCACGGCCAGTGCTGTTGCCCGCAGAAAATAAGGAATGCTTTACCGAAGATGCTGTGACAGGGAAATCAGGGC
>DATAEJ010000112.1:0-12224 GCA_036258095.1 Candidatus Angelobacter sp.
CCAACAAAGCCAAAATCGGGCTTGTTGGGGACCCCGTGATTGGGACGATGGCGGGGGTGGCAGCGGGATCGCCGAAATCGCACGTAATCGCCGGAATCGCCGGGATTCCATCCGAGAGATCGCCGGAATCCCACCGCAGCAATCCAAAATCGGGATTGCCGGGAACCAGGTAATCGCCGGAATCGGAACAACAAACTGTCTAGCGCGGGATCGCGAAAGAACGCAGAGCCGGCCGGGGGTCGCCCGGGGATGGGCGGTAACGCCATGCTGCTCTCCATCAGCTAACGCAATCTGCGCCTATCTGCGCTGATCTGCGGCCCAAATTCGAGATGGCTTGCATTGGTCCGGCGGGGAGCAGCATGGCGCCCCGACCCAGATCTTCGATTCGCTCACAGAGTAGTTTGTGTGCTCAATTGATTAGTCGGAACTGCTGGCGTGTGAAATGATGATGCCATGGCAGAACTGATTGTTTGTGACAGAATTGACGGCAGCCCCGTTGCGTGGCGCTGTTCTCAATGCCGCCAGGTGTTTTCCGTGGCAGGTAAGCTCACCATGCAAGAGAGACGCAGACGAGTGAACGCGCTATTCAAAGCCCACTTGCGACAAACTCATGCCGGCGAGGAAGCAGTTGCACGCTCAGGAGAGAAAGCCGGCCCCGTTTAGATCGCCAGGGTGTTATAATGAGTTATCCCGTTCAGTGTGATTCACCAGCGGTCAGCGAGCCGGTCAAGCCTTCAAGCGACACCACCTCACAGAAACCAGTCAATCTTCTCAGCAGGAAATATCAAAGCAACAAAGGACAAAACAATGGAACAAGGAATCGTGAAGTGGTTTAACGACGCGAAGGGATTTGGGTTTATTACCCGCAACAGCGGGGAGGGAGACGTGTTTGTGCATTTCTCCGCGATCCAGTCCAGCGGCTTCCGCAGTTTGCCGGAAGGCCAGGCCGTGGAATTTACCGTGACCCGCGGGCCGAAGGGCTGGCAGGCAGAGAACGTAAAAGTTCTGTAATCAGGTAACTGCCCGGAGTGCACACAGTGCTCCGGGCAGTGCTGCGTTTGGCGGTCCGGGGCAAGGCCCATATTTCCACGACTTCTGCGCCGCCGCTGCCCGCCAAGGCTTTCTATCACCTAACGCAATCTGCGTTCGATGTGTGCTGATCTGCGGCCCAACTCCTGATTTGTTTCCATTCGCGTTGATTCGCGCCCAGCATGCATCAGTCCGCGCTCGTCAGCGTTCAGCCGCGTCCGACCCTGATAACGGTGATTCGCGGTTCGTTGAATGCGAGTCCGATTTGGTGATAAGCGGTGGCCATAAACTTTTCCGCCTTGCGCTCATCCTCAGCGCTTGGCGCCGGAACCACAACCATGGTCACTCCGGTCTTGCCGGACAAGGAGTCTGGAAATCCCTCCTGATGGCGCATCACATCTTCCAACATCCGCGCCAAAGCCGGGGAATGGTATCCTTTGCTGAACGTCAGTCCCGCTGCTGCGATGCGGGAAGGCGTAGCGCAGATCCAGTATTCACAGATCAGCTCCCACCGCCCGCGTACCGTTGACGTCCACATCTTCAAGTACTGCAAAGAAGGTTCAGGAGCGGTCCCATATTCCACATGAACCACGCCGCCAAGTCGGCTCTCCAGCAGCTCCTTCCAGCTCAGAACTACAACGCTTTCCAGTACGTGATAGATTTCAGCTCTTTCTTTTGGCGCCAGGTGCGGGATCATTTTAGGATTCTCCTTCATAAGCAGCACTGCTGCGTCATTGCGCGATGGCTGTACGGCGCCAGGCCCTGTAACTCTGTATCCGCTATGTTGCGTTTGGTCCGTGGCTGGAACTACACGCGGACTTCACGAAGTGAACTGGAGTTTCGCGGAGCGAGTGCCGCCGGAGCGATCACACTTCGGGGTGCCTGGCAGGTGGCACAATCCTCAAATTACGCTTCCGGCGGTCCAGAGGCTGTGCCCAATTGCTCACTTTGCTGCTTTTTTCCTGCCCGTGCGAGCAGGAGGCGGGGCGATGGTGAGGGGGCTGCCGTCATGCAGCACAACTGACAAAAGCGAAGGATGAATGGTGATGGCGCCGGCGTAGCTGATGAATCCGAGCTTCCTGAACTTGTTCATGAACTTGCTGATGCGTGACCGGGTGGTCCCCACAATTTCGGCCAGGGTTTCCTGGCTGACTTTTGGGATGGTCGGCGGGGGACTGCCTTCTTTGCCGAAACGCGCCATCACCAGCAGCACTCGCGCAAGCCGCTTCTCGCTGGAGTTGAAGAGCTGGTCAATCAAGTCCTCTTCGATGTGAATGTTGCGGGAGAGCAGGTAGCGCATGAAGTGTTCAGAAAACGCCGGCTCCGAATGCAGAACCGCTTCGAACGCCGCTTTTTCAATGTGCATGATCTCGGCATCGGCAAACACCTTTGCCGTCGCCACCGCCTGGGTTTGACCTGCAAGACAGCCTTCGCCGAAAAAGTCACCCGTCCCGAGCAGGGCCACAATGGCTTCCTTGCCGTGGCGCGATGTAACCGAGAGCTTCACCTGGCCGCTGACGATGCAATACAGCCCCCGGCAGTCCGAGCCCTGCGCGAACACGATCTGCTTCCTGTTGTAAGAAGTGATTTTGCGGCCATTCCCGGGTTTGCTGAGAAACCCTGCTACATCGAAAGAAGACATTGGAATGTTGCTGCTGAGGAGCTTTTCTGATCGTATCACACATCAGGTGCCACACATTCGTAGGCCAGGTTTGCTGCCTGGCGGCACAAGCTCGAGCCACCTGGAACACTTCAGCACAAGTGCAGTCGAGGGAATTCGCAATTGCAAAGGACAGAAGAAAGGACCCTGCTGATGCTATCACGTCATTCGAGTAGCAATGCAGGCGGCTGCTTTTGTGTGCAGCGCCGATCGCCCCTGCGCCGTCCGCAACGACTCATCGCCGGGACCGCCCGCCGCGGCGCTGGTACTCAGCTGCGCTTTCTGCCGAAACGATAGTCACCATCGCCGATCGCGACGCGCCGTTCACGTATTTCAACCCAGACTGCCACAATGAGCAGTCCCAGACCGATTGCCGCAGCACCCATGAAAGACATCATTTGCGCCTCCTTGTTCAAAGCACGAATAACATTGTTTGCACGCCCTATCATTTTTCCTCGGGCATCACGGCGGGCGGCACTCCTTGCCATTCAACGGGCCTGAAGTGCAGCGCAAGCGCCGGATCCAGCAGCGTTGTCGGCCGTTTGCCGCAGGAGAGGCAGATTGCGCCTCGTCCCGTAATCTCCATCTCCATCGTGATGTCATCATCCCGTCGCCCCGTCCATCCGACTATGGCCGGCCCCTGACAGAATTCGCAGGGAATTGCGAAGAGGTGAAGATAGTGCGTCGGGTGATCGGCGAGCGCGCCCGCCCAGTTGCGACGAGGCAACGATCGTTCAGTCAGCGGTGTTGATTCTGCTCTTGCTTCGTTTGTGATGGGTTCTGACATACAAGTCTCATATTCTGGCGGTCTGATTTGCAGGCCGATTCCGTTCGCGTCCCAGGGTTAACGCACCTGAAGCCGGAAGCGAGTCAGGATCTTGATAGAAGCCATGATTGCGGCAAGGACGATTAGAAGAGGCATAGCGCCCACGCGGAACTGGAACAGCGTTGCAAGCATCCATCCGAACATGACCAGCATAAAGATCGTCCAGAGCATTCACGCACCTCCAGGGCTGCCCCAAGCGCGCGCCGCAAGTAGCTCAAACCCCTGGCCCTACATGTCTACTGTGACACGCGCCGCGGCAAAAAAACTGAGCCTTATTGCTCACAAACTGTCGGCTTTGAAGAATGTCCTCTATACAAAATCCCCAATTCCTTCGCCGCAAGATTTCCGGACACTAGGAACTGGTGGAGTTCACTGCGCGAAATCCGCGGGTCTATGTTTAGGGCGAGCACACGCAGTCGTTCACCCAGTTCCACGACTCCTGCGCCGACGCTGCCCGCCACGGCAACCGGCCACGCTGCTCTCCATCACTTAGCGCAATCTGCGTCCATCTGCTGCGAAGTTGCTGTTGTTCGCGTAACGTGCGACTGTCTGTTCTAACCTTTGCGCTCTTTGCGTCCTTTGCGGTGAAATGCTTTTCGCGGGCCAATCCGCCCCAATCAGTGCTCGTCAGTGTTCATCGGTGGCCCAATCGCTGATTCGTTTTCCTTCGCGTCCATTCGCGGATCAAATGAGTCCGCACCGCCTCGACCACGACCTGTGCTTGACATCGCATGACCATCAGCGTAGCGTCAGAATAGAGCGAGCATCCTTCCTCACTTGTCAGGTCCTCTGAGCTAAGTCAGATCATCTGAGCTGCCCAACCTTAGTCTTTGCCGCCACGTGGTTCATCATGCGGACGAACTGGGGAGGACGAGCATGCGTTCAGAATATGTGTTTGCCGCGGTCAAAGAGGTAAGCAACCGCTACCTGCTGTGTAGAGTGGCGTCTATTTCCACACGACGACTGCACAAAGATTCGACTCGGGCGTCGGAAACCATCAATAAGTCACTGAACTTGATTGCTGAAGGTGAAAGCCCGCGTCAAGTTGAGTCCGATGCAGAGGTTTCGGAAACGACCACCGAGTCAGTGAACTTGATTGCGGAAAGTGAAAGCGTGCCTGAGGCTGACGCCGATGCACACGCCGTTACGGCAGGAGAATCAAATGCAGACTGACACTGCTTCTAAAATTGAGCTGCTCCGGAAAACTGCCGAATTTTATCGCCGCTCCCTGGCGGATTACCCGGAATTTGCTCGCACGGAACGCAAGCCACGCACCAAAAAGCAGCTCGAGCAGCGGCTGGAGATGATTCTCAAAGAGATCGAATCGCTCACGCCCCGGCGCTAATTCGCAAACCGCTGCCGTTCCTGCTCTACTGCGTAGCTGACAATCTGCTTATCGCGCTTGTCCCATCCTCGTGCATGAACGCTGGCGTTGTGATCGAACAGAACGGCGTCGGTCTTGCTGTCGGTTTCTGAGGCGTCAAATTCCGTATACGAGTGGGCATGAGCGGCGTTCAGCAGTGGATACTCATGTTCATGCAACTCGGCGACGGTCCGCTTATCAACCAGAGTAGAGGTCAGTTCGCCGTCGTCGGTCAAACTAAACCGGGCGACAAACGACTCCAGTTTGCGCGCGGTCGCTATTTCATTGCCAGCTACAGGTTTGACGCGTGACCTGGCTTCGTCCTCGCTCGCGGCATCCACCATGATGCAATTACCGTCGCGCAAACGTAAGACATAGAGTGACATTGGGGCCTCCACAGGGACATCAAACCCGCAATGTCCACTCTCGCGATTATATCGACCTGGCGGTTTGGAAGAGAGACACGGGTCGCGCATCTCCTGCGATCAAATCTCGGCTGGGTCTAAAGCAGAACTGTTTCGCGGCCCCACGACGGATTTTCGGGGAATATAATTTTCCTAAATGGCGATCGCTGCGGGCACTAGACTCGGCATTTATGAGATCGTCGGCTTTCTCGGCGCCGGTGGCATGGGTGAAGTCTATTGTGCGCGCGACACGCGCCTGGGCCGCAGTGTTGCCATCAAAATTCTGCCCGCCGAATTCGCCGCAGATAGTGATCGGTTACACCGTTTTGAGCAGGAAGCACGCTCCGCATCTGCGCTCAACCACCCCAATATCATTACTATCTACGAACTTGGACGCGACGGAGCCACGCACTATATTGCCATGGAACGGGTGGAGGGGAAGACGCTGCGCGAGCTCTCGGATTCAGGTCTGCTTCCCATACGGAAAATAATTGACATCGCAGCGCAGGTGGCGGAGGGGTTGGCGAAGGCGCATGAAGCAGGCATCGCGCATCGAGACTTAAAGCCCGAAAACCTGATGGTCTCTCAAGATGGCTTCGTCAAGATCCTGGATTTCGGTCTGGCCAAGCTGGCTTCGTTCGGGGAAAAGACAACACATCTTTTCACGGCCGGGCCGGACAGGTCATCGGACAGCACACCGGACGGCACATCGGACAGCTCGGGCGTGGTGATGGGGACGATCGGATACATGTCACCGGAGCAGGTGGGCGGGCACCCGCCGGATTTCCGTTCAGACCAGTTTTCCCTGGGACTGGTGCTGTATGAGATGGTGACGGGAAAGCGCGCTTTTCAGAGGAACACTGCCGCGGAAACCCTGGTGGCGATTCTCCGGGAACAGGCTGAACCCATTGCGGCGCAACATCGCGACGCCCCGGCTCCACTGTGTTGGGTGATCGAGCGGTGCATGGCGAAAGAGCCGGACAGGCGTTACGCCTCTACGCGTGATCTCGCCCGGGAATTTGCCGCAATTCGCGATGGCTTTGGAAAGCCGGCGATGAACGCGGAAATCCGTCCAAGCAATCTTCCTGCGCAGCGGACAGCGTTTGTGGGTCGGGAGAAAGAGGTTGCTGCCGCCAAAGAACTCATACTGCGCCGGGACGTGCGCCTGGTGACCGTCACCGGTCCGGGTGGGATTGGCAAGACGCGCCTTGCGGCCCAGGTTGCCGGCGAACTGCTGGATCGCTTTCCCGGCGGGACCTATTTTGTTCCGCTCTCCCCGATTAACGATCCGGCGCTGATTGCCTCCGCCATCGTTCAGGCTTTGGGCATACGGGAAGCAGGAGGTCAGCAGCCACTGGAAATGCTTAAGCAGCATTTGCAGAATTCATCGTCGGCGCCGGTGCTGCTCTTGCTCGACAATTTCGAGCACATGATCCAGGCGGCGCCGGCCGTGGCAGAACTTCTGGCCGCTGGGTCCTATCTGAAAATCATGGTAACCAGCCGTGCGCCGCTGCATGTCTACGGCGAACATGAATTCGCGGTGCCACCGCTTTCCATGCCGTCTTCAGCGGCCACCACCGCCGTTGGGACGCTGGCGCAATACCCCGCAGTCGCGCTGTTTGTGCAGCGCGCCATCGCGGTCAAGCCTGACTTTGAGTTCAACCGGGAAAACGCCACCGCCGTCATCGAAATCTGTGCGCGGTTGGATGGCCTGCCGCTGGCTATCGAACTTGCAGCCGCCCGGGTCAAAGTGCTTTCCCCCTCTTCCATGCGGACACGTCTCTCAAGCCGGTTGCAGCTTTTGACCGGCGGAGCACGGGACATGCCGCACCGGCAGCAGACGCTTCGGGGGGCCATCGATTGGAGTTACGATCTGTTGAGTCCGGCCGAGCAGAAGCTTTTCCGGAGATTATCCGTGTTCGTCGGTGGATCTACTCTGGAAGGCGCGGAAGCCGTTTGCGATACCAAAGGCGATCTGGATCTGGACCTGCTCGACGGTATTGCATCCATGGTGGACAAAAGTTTGGTGCAACAGGTTGATTTTGCCCGGGACGAACCGCGGTTTGTAATGCTGGAAACCATTCGCGAATACGCCCTGGAAAAACTGAGAGCAAGCGGAGAAGAGGCTTTCACCAGGCGCGCACATGCCGCTTACTATCTGGTGCTGGCGGAAGAACAGGCTGCGGCGCAGTGCGACGCGGAAGGTTCAGAATGGCTGGAACACTTTGGTCTGGAGCATGATAATTTTCGCGCCGCCCTGGAGTGGCTGACGGAAACCGGCGATGCGGCGTGGGGTCTCCGGCTCGGTGCTGCCCTGTTTCGCTTCTGGGACATGCGCGAGCATCTTGCCGAAGGGCGCAGTCGGCTGCACAAGCTGCTGCAACTCCCCGCAGCCGCAACACTCATTCGGGCGCGCGCTCGCGCTCTTTTTGCCGCCGGCGTGCTCGGAGCAGAGCAGGGAGATTACTCCTCCGCGGATGCGCTCATCCGGGAAAGCCTGCACATCGCGCGCCAGTTAGGTGACAAGCGTGGCGCCGCTGTTTCACTCAACGCGCTGGCCGTCAATGCCCGTGACAGTGGAGACGCCGCGGCCGCGTGTGCGCTGTTCGAAGAGAGCCTGGTGTTGTGGCGAGAATTGGACGATCAGAAATGTATCGCTCGTTGCCTCAGTAACCTGGGCAACGTGGTAAAGATGCAGGGTGACAATGCGCGCGCACGGAGCCTCTACGCGGAGTGCCTGGCGATCTTCCATGGACTCGGAGACAGGGAAGGAGTCGCCTGGTCCATGAATTACCAGGGAGATGTCGCTCGAGCCCAGGGTGACTCCGCGGCAGCGCGGACACTGTACGAAAAGGGCTTGGCCATTTTTCGGGAACTCGATGACAACTGGGGCATCGCCGGCACCCTGGCCGATCTGGGGAGCCTGGCGAGAGAACAGCGTGATTATTCCACGGCGCACTCTCTGTATCGGGAAAGCATTCAAACTTTCCTGCAGCTGAACCATAAGCGCGGAATTGCGCGACTGCTCGAGTGCTTCGCGTGCTCAGCCTCGGCCCAGTTTCAGGCAGAACGTTGCTTGCGGCTGGCAGGGGCAGCATCTGCGCTGCGCCAGAATATTGGCGCTCCACTCACCGCGGCGGAACAAGCCAAACTGGAAGCAAGTCTACGCGTGGCTCGGCAGATGTTGACCGATAAAGCGGGGGTGGCCGCATGGATGGCGGGCTGGGCACTGCCAATGGAGAAGGCTATTGAGGAGGTACTCACGCCGGAGATCGCTTCTTCCGCGGCTTAGCACGGAGACGTTCTGGCCGGCGCCCGTTTACTCGGCGCTGGTCGGGTCGAGAAGGCGGCGAACAGCGGAGATGCGATTAGCAGGAATGCCTACGCGCCGCGCATGTTCCTGGATCATCGAATCGTCCGGGGCCAGGTAGACGCAATAGACTTTGTCGCCGGTTACGTAGCTGTGGAGCCACTGGATCTCAGGCCCCATTCCCTTGAGAACGCTCACCGATTTTTGCGAGACTTCCCGCAACTGGGCCTCAGTAAGATTCCCTGCACCCGGGATTTCGCGTTCGATTACATACTTTGGCATGAGCAAATGCTAGCATCCTGATGGGGGCGCTTCAACACGGCCTCGCGAAACTCTCCCGGCAAAAATAGCCTTGCCAAAAATGAGGTAGCCATGGATATTCGAACTCTGCAGAAGCCCCTGAAAGAGCAATACCGCAATGATCCCCATGCCTCGCAGATCACAATCCGGGCAAAAGGCGGGCAGGTAGACGTTCCGGTGGCCTGCTCGGTCGATATCGGCCGCGCCATTTACCAGGCCGAAGCACACAAGGGAGTGGGAGGCGCCGGTGCGGGCGCCTGTTCCGGTGATCTCTTGCTTGGGGCGTTGGCCGCTTGTGCGCAGATCACCTGTCAGATGGTGGCTGCAGCCATGGGCATACCAACCGAACGCATTGAGGTCACGGTGCAGGGCGACCTGGATCTTCGCGGTACCCTGGGCATAGCGAAAGATGTTCCTGTCGGATTCGAGAGCATTGAACTTCATTTCGATATTGCAGCGCCTGCGGCCACACCTGAACAACTGCGCGCATTGAGAGAGAAAACTGAGCAGTATTGCGTCGTGATGCAAACATTAAAGCGGCCGCCGAGTCTGCGGACCGATTGGCCCATTCCAGAGTGAACATGTCGTCGTCGGAACGATCTCATCTCTGAAAACAAGCCCCGCTGCCGGCACCGCCGTAATCTGGAGGATCCAGCTTGGTCTTGCCTTAGAGATCAATCCGGGTTACGCTCCGGCCCAGTTATGCCAAGAACCAGAGCCGTAGCGATTTACATTTTGCTCTGCTGCATGCTCCCCGGCGTTTCTGCAATTGCGCAGGATATCCCGGTTCCACTGGAGCGCTTTTCCAAGCCTCCGCGACCAGATGCCGCAGCACAGGCAAAAGAGGACGCACTGAAGCGGGCTGTCGCCGTGAATCCGGAATCTGCCGAAGCCTGGACCGACCTCGGATGGCGACTCTACAAAGACGGCCGCTATGGCGAATGTGAATACGCCATGAGCCAGGCGCGTATTTATGCGCCGGCCGATCCCTATACCCTGTGGCTTTCCGGTCTGGCCGGTTATGCAATGGGCAACTATGACGCGGCCTACAAATTCCTTTGGCAGATGTGGAAGGACAATCATAGCTATCCCGAGACCGTGGATATGGGGATAACCTACGATCTGCTGGGTAGGATCGCGCTCGAAAAGCGCGACCTCTTCACTGCTGCTTACTTCTTCGGCAAGGCGGGGGACGAGCAGCCAAAGAACTGGCAGGTGCAGTTTCTGCTCGGCATCACGGAGTGGTACCGGCAGCGCTATGGAGAATCTCTGGCTGCTTTCGAGCGCGCGCGCTCACTCAGGCCCGGAGACCCGCTCGTCCTGGACCATTACGCGTGGGCACGCGCCGCCGTCGACGTTCGTTACCCGGAAGACCAGCAATTCAAGGAATCAAAATCAGCCATTGACGCGGCACTCAAGGTAGATCCGGCGAATGGTCAGACCTATGAACTCCTGGGCCGGCTGGAATTTGCCCGTGGAAACACTTCTGCGGCGGTAGATGCGTTGAAACGGTCTATTTCTTTGGCGCCTGACTCCACCGGCTCGCGCTATTTCCTGGCTAAAGTGCTCATCTCCATTGGTACCCCTGACGCAAGGATCGAAGCCAAACAACTTCTCCTTGATGCCATAGCCTTAGCGCCCGCTTACTGGGAAGGAAATGAGGAATCGCCTCACGCCCATCTGCTCGCGCAGATGTTTGCCGATGAAGGCTCTTATGAGCGCGCCCAGCAGCTGCTTGACTGGATCGCCACACAGGACGAGGAGGCGCGATGAAACTTCGGCACATTTGCGTTTTCGTTATCTTGTCAGCAATCGGCGCCGCAGGACAGGACCTTGGCACCGCCTTCCGTCGAGCTGAGCAACTGGTGCGTGATTCCAAGCCAACCTCCGGCGGCACGAGTGAACGCGCCCGCGAGGAGCGCGCCGAGCGTCGCACCTCGGGCGGTTCTCAAACAACACAACCCGACTGGGGAGCCATCCGTCGTGCGCAGAGAGAACGCGAGAGAGCGCAGAAGAGAGAAGAGGAAGAGAGAAAGCGACAGGCGGAAGAGCGGGAGCATCAACGGATCGAAAAAAATCTTTCAGTGATTCAGGCCAATCTTGCCGCCGCGGCAGCACGCATGCCGCCCGTGATCCCTCCGCATTCGTATGAAGTGGACAAGAGTTCCGCCACAGTTCAGGGCCGCCGTGAATGGCTCCAGGCGTTGGTGCGCGGTCCCGCCGTCCGCCCGCTGAACGGCTATGCATCTGAGGAGAAGCGCCGGGCTTTCACGAACTCCCGGATCGTTCGCAATGCAATCAGTCGCGGTGAAAAGCCGCCCTTCCAACCGCTCTGGGATTACTACGAATTTAATCGCTCCGTCGCCGCCGGTCTGGTGCCGGACGAGAATCGCTGCGCCATTGTTATGAGCATGACTCTGGGGCTTGAGCCGCAGGGTAACGAGGCCAGCGTCGCCAGCCTCGCCGACAAAAAGCAGAAGTCAATCCTCGTCGGCCTCATTTCGACGAAAAGGCTGGAGGAGCCAGTTACAAATCCAGCCGCAACCCATACCGAAGTTGCGTCCAGATACTACCTGCGCGCGGAAGACCTGGCCCAGCGACTTAGAACCGAATGGGGAGCGCCGCGCGAAATTGATGCTTTGGATGCTGCCAAGTATCTGAATGGCAAACAGGGCGTTGTTTTTCTGCAGCACGCCTATCTTCACCCAGGCATGCCGGCGTCGCACCCGCAGGGCTCTTATGCGGAAGATCCGTTCAAAAACTTCCGCAAGGGTGACCACATCGACCTTTGGAAAAGCAACATGAACGCAACTGACTCAAGCATGCCATTCCAGCACGCGCAGAAGGTATGGTTCTGGGAGTTGAAGTGAGCTTCTTGGGAGACACGTCCGGGCAAACAGGGTCGGGGCGCTGATGTGTGGCTAAACCTGATTCGCTGCCATTCGCGTTGATTCGCAGATGAATACCGGGCTTGGTCCGGCTGGCAAGAGACTCTTAATGCGCTCCCGCCCAGATGAAAATTGCGTCGGTGCGCTAATGATGGCGGCGATTGCGTGCGATTACGGCGATGCTGATGCTATCTCGCGTTGAACACCAGGAAGTAATCCTCGTTGTCGCCTTTCACGAAATCGTACTTGCCGATGGGTGTAAATCCCGCTTCTCCCATTTCGCGAAGCACAATGTCCCGGTTCACGCCATGGTCTTCCGGGGTTCCATTGCGATCGATGATCCCGACGCGCGCTCCCGGCCGCAGCGATTCCCGCAGCCGCTTCATCAGCGCCACCGGCTGCGCTACTTCGTGATAGGTCTTCAGGAGCAGCACTGCATCCACG